>CAZGYD010000126.1:0-12344 GCA_964530115.1 uncultured Rhodocyclaceae bacterium
CCCGCGGCGGGCGGGCGAGCAGGGCGGGCACGGCGGGGTTGGGGCGCGTCCTCGGGCGGGGCCGGGGCGTGGGCGGGAGCTGAAGGAGGGCCTGATCGAGGTGATTGCGGTAGAGGTGCGAATCGCGGGGAGTGTGGATGAACTCGGCGGGTGTCAGGCCGACGACCTGGGCGACCATAATGGTCAGTAGCGCATAGGAGGCGATGTGGGCCGGCACGCCGAGGAAGATGTCGGCGCTCCGCTGGTAGAGCTGGCAGGAGAGCCTGCCGTCGGCGACGTAGAACTGGAACAGGGCGTGGCAGGGCGGCAGGCGCATCTTGGGCACGTCGGCGGGGTTCCAGGCCGAGACGATGTGCCGGCGCGAGTCCGGGTTCTTCTTCAGGCCCTCGATCAGCTCGGCGATCTGGTCGACTTCGCCGCCGCCGGGCCGGGGCCAGTGCCGCCACTGGTGGCCGTAGACCGGACCGAGGTCGCCGTTTTCGTCGGCCCACTCGTCCCAGATGCTGACCTTGTGCTCGTGCAGCCAGCGGATGTTGGTGTCGCCGCGCAGGAACCAGAGCAGCTCGATGATGATCGAGCGCAGGTGCAGCTTCTTGGTCGTCAGCAGCGGGAAGCCTTGGGCGAGGTCGAAACGCATCTGCCAGCCGAACACCGAGCGCGTGCCGGTGCCGGTGCGGTCGGCCTTGACGTGCCCGTGTTCGAGCACGTGGCGCATGAGATCGAGGTATTGGCGCATGGGAAGTGGGGCGGGTGGGGCTGTCTATAATCGTCGGGTCATTCTAAAGGAAGCCACCGTGCCGCTCGCCAAGCTCGTCGTCGCCACCGAATCCGCCGCCCGTCACCTCCTGTTCGTCCTTCCAGCCGGCAAGACGCTGCCGCGCGATCTGCCCGAGCGCTCGCGCTGGGCAACCGTGCTCAAGCGCCGAGACATCGAGGTCGGGGAGCTAGCCAAGTCGCCGGTCGCCCTCGACTTCGAGGATGGCGGCCGCGCCGCCTGCGTGATGGTCGATGAAACGAAGCCGCGCTTCGAGCGCCTCACCGCGCTGCGCAAGGCGGCGATGCTGCTGCTCGAGGAGCGCCCGGCCGAACTCGCCATCGTGCCGGTCGACGTCGCCGACGATACGATCCGCGACGCCGCCTACGTCGCGCTGGTCAATGGCGCGCCGCTGCCGGCGAAGAAGAAAAAGCCCGCCAAGCCTCTCGGCACGCTGACGATCCTCAGTCCGCATGCCGATGCGGGCGACTTCGCTGCCGTCGTGGCGTTTGCCGAAGCCAACGTGCTCGCGCGCGAGCTCACGGCCCTGCCGCCCAACGAGCTCACGCCGGCGGCCTACCGCCGGCGCATCCGGGCGATGGCTCGGGCAAAGGGCTGGGGCATCGAGGAGTTCGGCTTCGCGCGGCTCAAGAAGATGGGCGCGGGGGCGTTCTGCGCCGTGGCGCAGGGCTCGGGCCACGAGGATGCGGCGATCGTCCGCCTGACCTACCGGCCGAAGGGCGCGAAGCGGACCGTGGCGCTCGTCGGCAAGGGCATCTGCTTCGACACCGGCGGCCACAATCTCAAGCCGGCCCGGTACATGGCCGGCATGCACGAGGACATGAACGGCTCGGCCGTGGCGCTGGCGATCCTGCAGGCCGCACAGGCGCTGAAGTTCCCCGTGGCGCTCGACGTCTGGCTCGCCATCGCCCACAACCACCTTTCGCCCGGCGCCTACCTGCCGGGCGACGTGGTCACCGCGCTTGACGGCACCACCATCGAGGTCGTGCACACCGACGCCGAAGGGCGCATGGTGCTTGCCGACACGCTGACCCTGGCCGTGCGGGCGAAGCCCGATCTGGTCATCGATTTCGCCACGCTGACCGGCAGCATGGTGACGGCGCTCGGCAGCCGCTACTCGGGCGTCTTCGCCTCGGAGGGCGATCTCGCCCACGCCGCGGTACGCGCCGGCAGGGTGTCGGGCGAGCGGGTCTGCGTCTTCCCGATGGACGAGGACTACGAGGCCGCGCTGGAATCGAAGGTCGCCGACGTCAAGCAATGCACGCTGGAAGGCGAGGCCGACCACATCCTCGCCGCGCGCTTCCTTTCCCGCTTCGTCGGCAAGACCCCGTGGCTGCATGTCGATCTCTCCGCCTCGGCCTGCGAGGGCGGCCTCGGTGCCGTAGCCGGCAACCTGACGGGATTCGGCGTCGCCTGGGGGCTTGCGCTGTTGTCGAACGACGACAGGTGACCGCCCGCGCGCCATCTGCTTAAGCTCGTAGTAATGCCCTTTTCGGACCTCAGCCTGCCATGAACCTGTTCCTACGCAAGGATGCCCATCCCCTCGCCCGGGGGGACGACGCGGAACGGCAGTTGCGCGCGCTGACGGAAGAAGAGCCGGCACAGGCCGTCGAGGATGCCTCGGCCTGGCTCGATTCCCTGCTCGCCGCCGAGATGAAGCCCGAGCGCCGACTGGAACTGATCCAGCGCATCGATGCGGCGACGATGCCGCAGACGCGGCGGCTGATCCGGGCCTTCCTCGCGCCGACCGAGCCGGCGCGCACCGCGGAATACCGGCTCTGGCGGATCGGCCATGGTTACTGGCAAAGGCTGGCGCACGCCTACGACGACGCGTTGCGCGCAGGTGCCGGCGGCCGGCTGGCAGCGATGGTCCGGGCCCGGCTCCTGCACGCCTGCGGCAACTGGCTCAAGTGGGCGCATTTCCGCTATGGTCCGGTGCCTTCGGAACTCTGGGCGCTCGCCGGCGCGGCCTATCTGGGCGCCGAGCGTGCCGGCCTCGCCGAGCGCACGGTCGCACTGTACAAGGGGCATCGCGAAACGACGCCCGCCGCCGAATATCTCGGCGTGCTGCTGCTCAAGGCCTCGTCGATGGACAACCTGCTGCCGGTCGAGGTCGAGATCGCCGACCGCGTCATCGCGCACCTGCTGCCGGGCTTCGCCCTGACCGGCGAGGCGCGGCAGGAAAACGTCTATTGGGTCGATCCGGCGCGAGCCCTGCCGCCGACGCGGCTCGCGCTCATGCCCGAACCGACGCCGACGCTGCGCTTCTTCGCCACGGCGCCGGCCATCGGCGCACTGGGGCGCCTGCGCGCGGAAGCCGCGACGCGGGGGCTTTTGCCCGCCGACGTCAATCTCGGCGCCGAATATCCGGCGCGGACGGTGCTTTCGGTCATCGACCATCTCAACACCTGCTGGTCGCCGGTGCCGCCGATGCGTCATCATCCGCGCCGCCGTGTCCGCGGCCGATTGAGCGTGGTCGGCAGCCTGCCGGGCATCCGCCGGCGCCTTTCCGGCCTGGCGGCGGCATCCGAGGAAGCAGATTCATGGACGATCGAGGACGTGAGCCAGGGCGGTATCGGCGCCCATGTGCCGCTCGTCGGCAAGGACTGGCTCAGGGTCGGCACGCTGGTCGGCATGCAGCCCGAAGGCGGCGACAACTGGCTGGTCGGCGTCGTCCGCCGCTTCGTCCGCGAGAACGACGTGGTTGGCAACGTCGGCATCGAGACCCTCTCGAAGCAGCCGCGCGGCGTCATCGCCTACAGTCACGGCCTGCGCACCGAGATCGTCATGCTCGACCCGCCGCAGGAGGGCGGGGAACTGCGGCTCGCCGTCTCGCCGCACGACTGGGAGGAGCAGCTGCCGCTCTTCGCCGACGTCGATGGCCGGCGCTTCATGCTGCTGCCCGAGGACCTCATCGACGCCGGCGCCGGCCACGTCGTCGGCAGCTACCGCGCCGAGGTGGCGCTCAGCGTGCCGGCCTGATCGCCGACCTGGGCCGGAAGGCCTTGACGACGTCCTCTTTGGTCTCGATGTAGGGCCCGCCGATCAGGTCGATGCAGTAAGGCACGGCGGCGAAGATGCCGTCGAGCGTTTCCTTGATCGCCTTCGGCTGGCCGGGCAGGTTGAGGATCAGTGTCCTGCCGCGGATGACGCCGACCTGGCGCGAGAGGATCGCGGTCGGCACGTACTTGAGGCTCACCGCGCGCATCGCTTCGCCGAAGCCCGGCATCACCTTGTCGGCGACGGCGAGGGTCGCCTCGGGCGTCACGTCGCGCGGCGCCGGGCCGGTGCCGCCGGTGGTCAGCACCAGATGGCAGCCCACGGTGTCGCAGAGCTCGATCAGCGTCTTTTCGATCAGCGGCTGCTCGTCGGGAATCAGCCGCGTCTCCATGCGCCAGGGGCTCTTCAGGGCGGCGGCGAACCATTCCTCCAGCGCCGGAATGCCCTTGTCCTCATAGACGCCGCTCGAGGCGCGGTCCGAGACCGACACCAGGCCCACCCGCAGTTCGTCATTCATCGCTTCGTTCCTCCAGTTCGCGCAGGGCGCGGAACAGCTCGCGGTAGGCGCGCGGCGGCCGGCCCTCGGCGTGCTCCTTCAGGGCGTTCCTGCGCAATTGCCGCAGGCGCTGAAACTCAGCCGCCGTAACACGCCGCGCTAACGCCGCGAGCTCGCGTTCATCCTCGAGGATGCGCTCGTGCAGCCGCTCGAGCGCGTGCTGGCGCGCCCGGGCGGCGGCCGAGACGCCGTCGATCTCGTCGAGCGCGGCGCGGATCGGCGCCGGGTCGACCGAGCGCATCAGCCGGCCGATGTACTGGAGCTGGCGGCGCTTCGCCTCGTGCGTGACGAAGCGCTGTGCGTCGCGCACGGCCTCGCGCAGCGCCTCGGGCATGTCGATCTTCGCCAGCCGCTCACCGGCGAGCGCCACGAGCCGCGCGCCGAGTGCCTGGAGCGCATCCATCTCGCGCTTCCGCTGCGTCTTGCTCGGGCGCTCGGGTTGCCGGTCGGGTTCTTCGCGTTCCACGGGTATGATTCTAACTTCACCCATCGATCCGGTTTCCCCATGGCAGGACAGGACTTCAGCTACAGCCGCGCCGAACTTGAGGCGCTGGCACGGCAGGTGCTCGAAGAGGCGAAGCGGCGCGGCGCCACCGCGTGCGAGACCGACGTCTCGGAAGGCTTTGGCCTTTCGGTGACCGTGCGTCGGCAAGAGGTCGAGACCATCGAACACAACCGCGACAAGGGCATCGGCGTCACCGTCTATCTCGGCCAGCGGCGCGGCCATGCCTCGACCTCCGACTTCTCGCCCGAGGCCGTGGCGGGCACGGTCGAAGCCGCGCTCTCGATCGCGCGCTTCACGGCCGAAGATCCCTGCGCGGGTCTGCCGGACGAGGCGCTGCTCGCGCGCGACGCAGCCGACCCCGGGCTCTTCTATCCCTGGGCGCTTTCGGTCGACGATGCCATCGGCATCGCCCGCCGCTGCGAGCAGGCCGCCTTCGACGCAAGCCCCATGATCACCAATTCCGAAGGCGCGAGCGTCTCGGTCCAGCAGTCGCACTTTGTCTCGGCCAACAGCCTCGGCTTCATGGGCGGCTACGCGAGCACCCGGCATTACGTTTCCTGCTGCGCGATCGCCGGCGAGGGCGAGGACATGCAGCGCGACGACTGGTACTCGAGCCACCGCGATCCGGCCGACCTCGCCGCGCCCGAGGCGATCGGAGACTACGCCGCGCGGCGCGCGCTCGCGCGGCTCGGCGCGCGCCGGCTGTCGACGCGCCAGGTGCCGGTGCTCTTCGAGGCGCCGCTCGCCTGCGGGCTGATCGCCAGCTTCGTCCATGCCGCGAGCGGCGGTTCGCTCTACCGCAAGGCCTCGTTCCTCGTCGATGCGCTGGGCAAGCGCATCTTTCCGGAATTCATGCACATCAGCGAGCGGCCGCACCTGCCCAAGGGTCTCGCCTCGAGCCCGTTCGACGACGACGGCGTGGCGACCAAGGACCGCGAGGTCGTCGAGGGCGGCGTGCTGCAAGGCTATTTCCTCTCCACCTACTCGGCGCGCAAGCTGGGGCTCCAGACCACCGGCAACGCCGGCGGCAGCCACAACCTGATCGTCGCGCCGGGGCCGCACGACCTCGCCGGGCTGCTGAAGTTGATGGGCCGGGGCCTCTTGGTCACCGAGCTGCTCGGCCATGGCATCAATTACGTGACCGGCGACTATTCGCGCGGCGCCGCCGGCTACTGGGTCGAGAACGGCGAGATCGCCTACCCCGTGCACGAGATCACCATCGCCGGAAACCTCGCCGAGATGTTCCGCGGCATCGTCGCCGTCGGCAACGACATCGTCGTGCGCGGCTCGCGCCGGACGGGCTCGATCCTCATCGAGCGGATGACCGTCGCCGGCCAGTAGCGGCGGTCGCCGGACGGCGGGGCTTTGCCCCACCCACGCTGCGTTCGGGACCGCCACTCGCCGGCGTCCTGCGCCCGCCTGGTCAGCCGCCGCAGCACGCCGTGGGCATCAGCCTTTCTTCGTGGCCCAGGCGGGCGGGCGCTTTTCGAGGAAGGCGGCAAGCCCTTCCTTCGCCTCGGCGGTCGTGCGCAGGCCGGCGATGCGCCGCGCGGTGTCCTCGAGCGTCGCCTCGGTCACGGCGCGCACGCCGGCGGCGCCGACGAGCTGCTTCGCTGCGGCCTGGGCGAGCGGGCCGCCCTCGAGCAGGGCGGCGACGATTTCGCCGATCCGCGCGTCGAGCGCCGGCCCGGCCACGACCTCGTGGGCGATGCCGAGCTCCCGCGCGCGCGCGGCGGGGATGCGTTCCGCCGTCTGAAAATAGCGCAGCGCCTGGCGTTCGCCGATGGCGCGTATGACGTAGGGGCCGATCACCGCGGGAATCAGCCCGAGGCGGACCTCGGTGGTGGCGAAGACCGCCTCCTCGGAGGCGATGCAGAGGTCGCAGGCGCAGGCGAGCCCCATGCCGCCGCCGAGCGCGGCGCCGTGAACCCGCGCGATGGTCGGCTTGGGCATCTCCGCGAGAGCACGGAGCATGTCGGCGAGCCGGCGAGCGTCGGCGAGGTTCTCGTGGGCGCCCGCCTCGGCGGCCCGCCGCATCCAGTTCAAGTCGGCACCCGCCGAGAAGCTCCTGCCGCGGCCGCCGAGCACCACGACGCGGACGCGGTCGTCGGCCGCGAGTTCGCTGAAAGCGGCCGCGAGCCCGGTGATCAGATCTTCGTCGAAAGCGTTGTGCCGGTCGGGCCGGCTCATCCAGACCGTGGCGACGGCACCGTCGCGGATGATGTCGAGGCTGCGGTCCATGCCGTTCTCCATCCTTGCCGTGGGCCGCTATGCTAACGCAGCGGGCCGGCCGGCCGGCGTGTTACGACGACTGAGTTTCCGCTGCACCGCCCCATTCCGTGCAGGCGGCGATTGCGGTTAACCGTAACCTTAGGCCGGGCGCGATCGGTGTAGTATCGGCGGCACAGTTCCGGCGCGCCGGAATTGCACTGTCACGAACGAATCAAGGAGACGAAGAACATGGAACGTCGCAAGTTTCTGCAGCAGGCCGGCCTGACCGGCATCCTCGCCGCCGGCGTCGCCCCGGCGGTGCATGCGCAGGCGCCGGCGGTGAAATGGCGCTGTACTTCGAGCTTTCCGAAGAGCCTGGACACGATCTACGGCGGCGCCGAGGTGCTCGCCAACCGTGTGAAGGCGCTCACCGGTGGCAAGTTCGACATCCAGGTGTTCGCCGCGGGCGAGATCGCGCCGGGCCTGCAGGCGCTCGACGTCACCCAGAACGGCACGGTCGAGTGCTGCCACACCTGCTCCTACTATTACGTCGGCAAGGACCGGGCCTTCGGCTTCGGCACCTCGGTGCCGTTCGGCATGAACTTCCGCCAGCTCAACGCCTGGGTCTACTACGGCAACGGCGGCAAGCTGCTCGACGAGTTCTACGCCAACTACAACGTCGTGCATTTCCTCGGCGGCAACACCGGCGTGCAGATGGGCGGCTGGTTCCGCAAGGAAGTCAACTCGCTCGCCGACGTCAAGGGCGTCAAGATGCGCATCGCCGGCCTCGGTGGCGCAGTCTTCTCGCAGCTCGGTATGGTCACCCAGCAGATCGCCGGTTCCGACATCTATCCGGCGCTCGAGAAGGGCACGATCGACGCCGCCGAGTGGGTCGGCCCCTACGACGACGAGAAGCTCGGTTTCTACAAGGTGGCGAAGAACTACTACTTCCCGGGCTGGTGGGAGCCTGGCCCCGGCATCAACTTCTTCATCAACAAGGACGCCTGGGCCAAGCTGCCCAAGGAATACCAGCAGGCCTTCGAGGTCGCCGCGTATGAAGCCAACGTGACGATGATGGCCGAGTACGACCACAAGAACCCGGCCGCGCTGGTGCGCCTGATCCAGAACGGCGTCAAGCTGAAGAAGTACTCGAACGAGATCCTCGAGGCCGCCTACAAGGCCGCGGTGCAGCTCTACGCCGACGAGTCGGCGAAGAACCCGGCGTTCAAGAAGATCTACGACGACTATCTGAAGTACCAGAAGTTCACCAACCAGTGGTTCGCCGTTGCCGAGATCGGCATGGATGCCTTCCTGCAGCAGCACATCAAGTAGGCCGGTCCGCTCCGAAAAAAAGCCCCGCCTCGGCGGGGCTTTTTTCTTGCCTGGGCGCGGCGCAACCTGCCGTGCCCGAATCCTCTACGCGGGCGGGTCCGGCGAACTGCTGGGCCAGGTGCTGACTGGCGCTACTTGCCCTGGGCCGAATCCCGCAAGGCCCTGGTGATGGCGTCGCCGTCGTTCGGCGTGCCGCCGGGGCTGAGTTTCGCGGCCTCGCGCGCGGCCTCGGCCGCGGCGTCCTCCTGGAGCATCTTCTGGATGTCGATGACCTGCTCCTGGCCGTCGTCCGCCGGCTTCGGGTCGTGGCCGACGAGCTGCGGGAAGGCGATCACCAGGCCGACCATGATGATCTGGATGACGACGAACGGGATCGCGCCCCAGTAGATCTGGCCGGTGGTCACCGGCTCGGTGAGCTTGCCGGTGACGTGGTCCTTGTAACGCTGGATCGGCGCGACCGAGCGCAGGTAGAAGAGGGCGAAACCGAACGGCGGATGCATGAACGAGGTCTGCATGTTCACCGCCATCAGGATGCCGAACCAGATCAGGTCGATGCCCAGCTTGTCGGCGGCCGGCGCCAGGAGCGGCAGGACGATGAACGCCAGCTCGAAGAAATCGAGGAAGAAGGCGAGCAAGAAGACCAGGATGTTCACGACGATGAGGAAGCCGAGTTCGCCGCCCGGCAGGTTGGAGAGCAGGTGCTCGACCCACTTGTGGCCATCGACGCCATAGAAGGTCAGCGAGAACACGCGCGCGCCGACGAGGATGAAGACGACGAAGGTGGTGAGCTTCGCCGTCGAGTCCATTGCCTGCCTGAGCAGCGACCAGGACAGACGCTTTCTCGCCAGCGCCATGACCAGCGCGCCGACCGCGCCCATGGCGCCGCCCTCGGTCGGCGTGGCCACACCGATGAAGATCGTGCCGAGCACGAGGAAGATCAGTGCCAGGGGCGGGATCAGCACGAAGGTGACCTTCTCGGCCATCCGGGAGAGCAGCCCGAGCTTCGTGACGCGGTTGATCACCGCAGCGGCGAAGGCGACGGCCATGCCGATGCACATGGCGACGACGATCTTCTCGTCGAGCGGCATTTCGGCGGGCCGCGTCGTGGCCCAGGCGATGGCGGCGGCGGCGGAGATCACGGTCAGGACCATGAGCGACAGGCCGCCCGACTTGCCGTTCGGCTCGCGGAAGGCACGCGCCTCGGGCGGCAGCGCCGGGGCGGACTGCGGCCGGAACAGCGTCATGCCGAGCACGTAGAGCACGTAAAGGCCGGTGAGCACGAAGCCCGGAATGAATGCACCCTTGTACATGTCGCCGACGGACTTGCCGAGCTGGTCGGCGATGATGATCAGCACCAGCGAGGGCGGGATGATCTGCGCCAGCGTGCCCGAGGCGGCGATGACGCCCGAAGCGAGCCGGCGGTCGTAACCGTAGCGGAGCATGATCGGCAACGAGATGAGGCCCATCGAGATCACGGAGGCCGCGACGACGCCCGTGGTCGCGGCGAGCATGGCGCCGACGAAGATCACCGCATAGGCGAGCCCGCCGCGGATCGGGCCGAACAGCTGGCCGATGGTTTCCAGCAGGTCCTCGGCCATGCCCGAGCGTTCGAGGATCAGGCCCATGAACGTGAAGAAGGGGATCGCCAGCAGCGTGTCGTTGTTCATGATGCCGCCGAAGATCCGCTCCGGCAGCGCCTGGAAGAAGGCCGGGTTGAAGAGCCCCAGCTCGATGCCGAGCCAGCCGAAGAGGATGCCGTTGGCGGCCAGCGCGAAGGCGACCGGGAAGCCGAGCAGCAGGAAGACGACCAGCGAGCCAAAGATGATCGGCGCCATGTTGGCGATGAGGAATTCGGTCACTTCCGGCCCCTTTCCTTGTCGTCGATCATTTCATGGTTCATATGCACGATGTCGGCGACCTCCGGCGCGACCTGGTGCTTGCGGATTTCCGCAGCGAGTTCTTCTTCGGCGCTCGGCCCGCCCGCCTTGGCCAGAGGGTTCGGCCCATGACCGGTGAGGAAGGCCAGCCGCTTGATGAGCTCGGCCACGGCCTGCAGGATCAGCAGCGCGAAGCCGATCGGCAGCAACAGCCGTACGGGCCAGCGGACGAGGCCGCCGGGGTTCGGCGACATCTCGCCCGAGTTCCAGGCGTTGATGAACACCGGCCAGGAGAGATAAGCGATCATGACCGCCATGGGCAGCAGGAAGACGAGGATGCCAAAGACGTCGATCCAGTTTTGCACCCGGTCGGAAAAGCGGCCGGCGATCACGTCGATGCGGATGTGCTCGTTCTTCTTGAGCACGTAGGCGGCACAGAAGAGGAAGATCGCCGAGAACAGGTACCACTGGATCTCGAGCATTGCGTTGGAGCTCAAATTGAAGGCGAAGCGCGACACGGCGTTGCCGGCGCTGATGAGGACGACGATCAGCACGAGCCAGATCGCCGCCTTGCCGATCCGCTCGCTGACGGCGTCGATGCCATGGGCGAGCCTGAGCAGGGCTTTCATCGGGTCTCCTCCGCGAGGCGTCGGGGCCATCGCTTGACGTTAGAATGCGGCCGGCGCCCGCACGAGCGCCGCTGGCCGTCTCGACCGGCCGCCATTTTAACCGTTCGACTTTTTGCCCGCCGTTGTGGAAAACCGCAATCCCCCGACCCGCATCTGCATCGTCCGCCACGGCGAGACGGACTGGAACGTCGAAAAGCGCATCCAGGGCAACATCGATGTCGCGCTCAATGCCGCCGGTATCGCCCAGGCGGAGGCCACGGCGGTGGGGCTTGCCGGTCGGTGCTTCGATGCGCTCTACAGCAGCGACCTCGACCGCGCCCTGGAAACGGCCCGGCGCCTGGCGGCCCGCCTCGGCCTGACCGTGCGTGCCGAGCCGGGGCTGCGCGAGCGGCATTACGGACTGCTGCAGGGGCTGACCGCGGCCGAGATCGCCGCGCGCTATCCGGCGGCCTATGCCCATTACCTCTCCCGTGATCCGGAGCACCGCTTCGGCTCGGGCGAGAGCCTGGCCGACTTCGCCGCGCGCATCGTCGCCGCCATCGAGGCGCTGGCGAACCGCCATGCCGGCGAAGATGTGCTGCTCGTCTCGCACGGCGGCGTGCTCGACATCTGTTATCGCCGGGCCACCGGCCGGCCGCTCTCGGCGCCGCGGGACTTCGCCATTCCCAACGCGGCGCTCAACTGGTTCGAGGTCGGCGCGGAGGGCTGGCGGCTGATCGAGTGGGCGGACCGGCGCCATCTCGAACGCGCGCTGGAGGAAGCGCCCGAATAGCGCCTTCTCCGCGACCGCTTTCTTCCGCCGGGCGGCACGGCGTCTCCCTGCCGCGCTCGGGTAAAATCGCGGCTTTCCTTCCCGCCGAGAAAGCCGACGCCATGTTTGCCAAGCATAACTCCCTCGCCAAGGTCGACCCCGAGATCTGGAGCGCCATCCAGGCCGAGAACCGCCGCCAGGAAGACCACATCGAGCTGATCGCCTCGGAGAACTATGTCTCCTGGGCAGTGATGGAGGCCCAGGGTTCGCAGCTGACCAACAAGTACGCGGAAGGCTACCCGGGCAAGCGCTACTACGGCGGCTGCGAGAACGTCGACGTCGTCGAGCAGCTGGCCATCGACCGGGCGAAGAAGCTTTTCGGCGCGGAAGCCGCCAACGTCCAGCCCAATTCCGGCTCTCAGGCCAACCAGGCGGTGTTCCTCGCTTTCCTCAAGCCGGGCGATACCGTGCTCGGCATGAACCTGGCGATGGGCGGCCACCTCACCCACGGCTCACCGGTCAACGTCTCCGGCAAGTGGTTCAACGTCGTGCCCTACGGCCTCGACGAGCACGAGGACATCGACTACGTCGCGCTCGAGAAGCTCGCGCAGGAGCACAAGCCGAAGCTGATCATCGCCGGCGCCTCGGCCTTCGCGCTGAAGATCGACTTCGAGCGCTTCGCCAGGATCGCCAAGTCCGTGGGCGCCA
>CAZGYD010000127.1:0-17532 GCA_964530115.1 uncultured Rhodocyclaceae bacterium
CCGTAACCCAGCGCGCCGCAGGCGGTCCCACCTAAACGGCATGGCTGCGCAACCAGTGCACGGCGTGCTGCTTGAGCGTATCCGTATCGCTAGGCAGCAACTGCTCGGCCCATGTAGGGATGGCCGCCTTGGTGTCATCGAAGAGGCGGGCAAATTGCTTCATCAGCAACTCCGCGCTCTCCTGACCGGTGCCGTGCAGGTGCTTGAACAGGGGGAGCGCGCCCACGTTCACCAGGGTCAGAAGGCAGGCGGAGAGGAGCAGCAGTGGCTGTCCCGCGGGGCGGTGGGCGACGCGCGGCTCGCGAGGGGGCTCGGCGGGGGCCAACGCGCGGGGCCGGGCCTACGAGGGGTGGGAGGCACAGCGCGACTCGACAGGGGGGCGAACGCGGCACACGGGGTCCGCCCGCGCGTTCGAATCCGTCCCGCCCGACGCCGACAAGCTCTACCCCGGCTGGCGCGAGAAGCTCGGCATCCACAAGTAAGCCATCGTCCGTGAAGCAGCCGGCCGGCGGCCGGCTGCATTCCGGACGCCTCTTCGCTTTCCGGCCCCGCCCTGCGGGGCCTTTTCGATTGGAACGGGCCATGACCGACAAGAGCCAATACCTCGTGCGGAAGGAACCCTTCTACCAGCCGCAAGGAAACGAAGTCGCCCTCTACGAGGCCGCCTACGCCGCGCGGCTGCCGGTGATGATCAAGGGGCCGACGGGCTGCGGCAAGAGCCGCTTCGTCGAGTACATGGCCTGGAGGCTCGGCAAGCCCTTGATCACCGTCGCCTGCAACGAGGACATGACGGCCTCCGACCTCGTCGGCCGCTATCTCCTCGACGCCAGCGGCACGCGCTGGCTCGACGGCCCGCTCACCACGGCGGCCAGGATCGGTGCGATCTGCTACCTCGACGAGATCGTCGAGGCGCGCCAGGACACCACGGTGGTCATCCACCCGCTCACCGACCACCGGCGCACGCTGCCGCTCGACAAGAAGGGCGAGCTCGTCGAAGCGCACCCCGACTTCCAGCTGGTGATCTCCTACAACCCCGGCTACCAGTCGCTGATGAAGGATCTCAAGCAGTCGACCAAGCAGCGCTTCACCGCCTTCGATTTCGACTATCCCGCCGCGGACCTCGAAGCCGGGATCGTCGCCACGGAAACCGGGCTCGACCGCGATCGGGCGGCGAAGCTGGTGAAGATCGCCCATACCGCTCGCAACCTCAAGGGCCACGGCCTCGACGAAGGCATCTCGACCCGGCTGCTGGTCTATGCCGCGACGCTGATCCGCCAGGGCGTCGCCCCCGCGGACGCCTGCCGCATGGCGCTCGTGCGGCCGATCACCGACGATGCCGACATCCGCGCGACGCTCGACCACGCCATCGACGCCGTCTTCGCCTGACCCTCAAACTCAAAACTCAGCCGTGGTAACACGCCAGCCCGACGCCCCGCCGGGCGACCTCGAGGAGCACAGGCCATGACCGCCGGGCACGACGTCCGCCGCCGGGCGATGATGCACCCGCAGGTGCAGACCTACTGGTACGAGCTCGACTGCGGCTTCCAGCAGGTCGCCGAAGTCTTCGAGGAGTGCGTCTACGAGGCGCTCTCGGTCTTCTCGCGCCCGCAGATGAAGGCTTACCTCGAGGCGGCACGCATGCTCGGCAAGCTCGGCCGAGGGCCCGAGCCGATGCTCGCCTTCCTCGAGGGCTGGCCAGGCGTGGCCAGCTCGGTCAAGGAAGACGCCCTTCCCGCAGTCATGGAGTTCGTCAAGGCGATGCAGAAATCGCCCAACGGCCCCGCCATCGCGCCCTTCCTGCAGACGCTCCCCGCCGTCGCCCGGCGCCAGCCCTCGCTGGCGCAGATCATCGGCTACATCGACATCGCCCGCGAGCTGATGGCCCGGACCACCGGCTCCATCCATGGCTTCCACCAGACCATCCCGAGCGTTGCCCTGCCGGAGTTCTTCGCCCAGGCGCCGCGGCTATTCGACGTCCTGTCGCTCCAGGGCGTGAAAAACTGGGTCGAATACGGCATCCGCAACCATGGCGGCCACCCGGAACGTCTCCGGGAATATTTCCGGCTCGAATCCGCCGACAGCCGCGCGGTCATGCAGCGCGAGCGGCACGGGACGCTCTTCCACGACGTCGAGCGCCAGCTCGATCTCTATCTGCGCGCCCTCTGGGCGACGGACGACGTGCTGGTGCCCTACTCCACGGCGTTCGACGAGATCCGCCAGCCCGTCCCCTACTATGACCGGCTGGGCATGCGCGTCCCGGACGTCTACGACGACCTCCACGGGCCGGAAGGCAGGATCGCCGGCATCGACCGCTATCGGGCGACACTCGCCCACATGGTCGGCCACCGCCGCTGGAGCACGCCGCAGATCGCCGACAACTGGAGCCCCTTTCAGCGGCTCGCCGTCGAGTTCTTCGAGGATGCCCGCATCGATGCGCTGCTCATGCGCGAATATCCTGGCCTGCGGCGCATCCTGCTCGCCCTCCATCCGAAGCCTGTCGAAGGTGCCTGCGACCCCGAAACGACGTCCTGCCTGCGGCATCGGCTGGCGATGCTCTCCCGCGCCTTCCTCGATTCCGGGCACGGCTACCGTGACGCCATCCTCGTCGATACGGTCGCCCGCTTTCGGGAGGCGCTCTCGGCCGGCCCATCGAACACCGCCGAGATGGCCGAACAGGCTCTCGCCTGGGTGGCGCGCACGCGACGCGCCAGCGACCAGTTCCCGAACGTTTTCTTCGACGACACCGTGGTCGGCTACCGCGACGACAACCGCCAGCTCTGGATGTTCATCGAGGAAGGCGACGAGGAAGAGGCCTTCGATCTGCACCGGCCGCTGGAAACCAGCGACGAGCCCCAGGGCCTGCCGCCCAGGCACTACCCGGAATGGGACTATCGTTCCCAGACCTGGAAGCCCGACTGGGTCAGCCTCTACGAAACCCTCCACCCGGCCGGGACCCCGGCAAAGATCGACCGCCTGCTCGCCCGCCACGATGCGCTCGCCAAGCGGCTGAAGCGCCTGCTCGACCTGCTCAAGCCGCAGGACAAGGTCCGCATCCGCTACCAGGAGGAGGGCGCCGAGCTCGATCTCGACATTGCGCTGCGCTCGCTCATCGATTTCCGCAGCGGCGCCACGCCCGACCCGCGGATCAACATGAGCCACCGCACCAGCGGCCGCGACATCGCCGTGCTGCTGCTGCTCGACCTCTCCGAATCGCTGAACGAACGGACCCCCGGCGGCGAGCAGACCCTGCTCGAACTCTCGCAGGAAGCCGTGTCGCTGCTCGCATGGGCCATCGACCGCCTCGGCGACCCGTTTGCCATCGCCGGCTTTCATTCCGACACCCGGCATCTGGTCCGCTACCTGCACATCAAGGGATTCTCGGGGCGCTGGGACGACGCCGTCAAGGCCGGGCTCGCCGCCATGGACGCCGGCTGGTCGACGCGCATGGGCGCGGCGATGCGCCACGCCGGTCATTACCTGGGTGCGCGCCCGGCCGACAAGAAACTCCTGTTGATCCTCACCGACGGCCGGCCGTCCGACATCGATACCGCGGACGAGCGGCTCTTAATCGAAGACGCCCGCCAAGCCTTCCACGAGCTCGAACGCCAGGGCATCTTCCCCTTCGGCATCAGCCTCGACCCGCGCGCAGACGAATACGCCTCCGACATCTTCGGCCGCCAGTACGCGGTCATCGACAACGTTGGGCGGCTGCCCGAGCGCCTGCCGGAACTGTTCCTCGCCCTGACCCGGTGAACACCCCCTTCATGCCATTTGCATGTTGCATGGCAATAATCATTCCCTTATTTCAATGATAAGAAAAAGTGAATGGAACTTATGGGTATTGGCGTTTACATTCTCCTCCGCCGGGTCGGGTTCCTCCGGCCCGCACTTCTCCACTCCCTCTGGCGTTTGTAGCCAGATTGCCCCGCCCCCGGCTTCGGGGGCGGGGATTTTCTTGGCCGGGGAATGGACGAAGGCGCGTTCGTGCAACAGTTGAGGAAAACGGGACATCGGGACACGCGGCGACGCTCACGGGCGGCGGGTCCGGAAGCAGGAAACAAAATTTTTATTAGTGGGGAGACAGGGAAATGTCCATCAAGCATCCGATCATCGCGGTCACGGGTTCCTCCGGCGCCGGCACGACGACGGTCAAGCGTTCCTTCGAACACATCTTCCGTCGCGAGAAGATCACCGCCGCGGTGATCGAAGGCGACAGCATGCACAGGTACGACCGCAACGAAATGAAGCGCGTCGTCGCCGAGGCCGAGGCCCGCAACGAGCGGCCGCCGACGCACTTCGGCCCCGAGGCCAACGAACTCGCCGAACTGGAAAACATCTTCCGGACCTATGGCGAAACCGGCCGCGGCAAGCGGCGCTTCTACCTGCACAACGAGGAAGAGGCCAAGCCCTACAACCAGGCGCCCGGCACCTTCACGCCCTGGGAAGACCTGCCCGAGCACACCGACCTGCTCTTCTATGAGGGCCTGCACGGCGCCTATGTCGGCGACGATGCCGACGTCGCCCAGCACGTCGATCTCGCCATCGGCGTCGTCCCGGTCGTCAACCTCGAATGGATCCAGAAGATCCACCGTGACACCGCCGGCCGCGGCTACTCGGTCGAGGCCGTGACCCAGACTATCCTGCGCCGGATGCACGACTATGTGAATTACATCTGCCCGCAGTTCTCCCGCACGCACATCAACTTCCAGCGCGTGCCGGTCGTCGATACCTCGAACCCGTTCATCGCCCGCGACATCCCGACCCTCGACGAGTCCTTCGTCGTCATCCGCTTCCGCGATCCGCACGGCGTCGACTTCCCCTATCTGCTGACCATGATCCATGATTCCTTCATGTCACGGCCGAACTGCCTGGTCGTGCCCGGCGGCAAGATGGAACTGGCGATGCAGCTGGTGCTGACGCCGCTGATCCTGGATCTCATGGAAAAAAAGTGGAAGCGCAGCTCTAAGTAAGGGCTGCGCTCCCTGCGCCGGAGTCCGCGCGGGCTCCGGGCGCATCGCTCCGCCGTCTTTCGCGCCCGACAACACAAGGCGCCGGGTTTGACCGATAATCCAAGGCTTTCCCGGCCCGCAGCAACCGACGAGGAAACGAGATGTCCACATTCAGCGATTTCGAAGCCCCGGTGTTCAACAACATGACCAGCGCGATCCGCGCCCTGGCCATGGACGCAGTGCAGAAGGCCAACTCCGGCCATCCCGGCGCGCCCATGGGCATGGCCGAGATCGCCGAAGTGCTCTGGAACCACCACCTGCGCCACAACCCGAACAATCCCAAATGGGCCAACCGCGACCGTTTCGTCCTCTCCAACGGCCACGGCTCGATGCTCATCTACGCGCTGCTGCACCTGACCGGCTATGACCTCTCGATCGAGGACATCAAGCAGTTCCGCCAGCTGCACAGCAAGACGCCCGGCCACCCCGAATACGGCTACACGCCCGGCGTCGAGACCACGACCGGGCCGCTCGGCCAGGGCATCACCAATGCCGTGGGCATGGCCATGGCCGAGAAGCTTCTCGCCGCCGAATTCAACCGGCCGGGCCATGAGATCGTCGATCACCGCACCTGGGTCTTCCTCGGCGACGGCTGCCTGATGGAAGGCATCTCGCACGAGGCCTGTTCGCTCGCCGGTACGTGGGGCCTGGGCAAGCTGACCGCCTTCTGGGACGACAATGGCATCTCGATCGATGGCCACGTCGAGGGCTGGTTCACCGAGGATGTCTGCAAGCGCTTCGAAGCCTATGGCTGGCATGTCATCCCGAACGTCAACGGCCACGACCCCGAGGCCCTGCACAAGGCCATCGAGGCGGCCAAGGCGGTCACCGACAAGCCGACCTTCATCCAGTGCAAGACCATCATCGGCGCCGGCTCGCCGAACAAGGCCGGTACGCACGACGTCCACGGCGCGCCGCTCGGCGACGCCGAAATCGCCGCCGCCCGGCCGCACATCGGCTGGCACTTCGGACCCTTCGAAATCCCGCGAGAGATCTACGAGGCCTGGGACGCGCGCAAGAAGGGCGCCGAATGGGAAGCCGAATGGAACCGCAGGTTCGAGCATTACGCCAAGGCCCATCCGGAACTCGCGGCCGAATTCAAGCGGCGCATGGCCAACGAACTGCCGGCCAACTGGACCGAGCACGTCAAAAAAGCGATCGCCACGGCCAACGAGAAAGGCGAAACCGTCGCCACGCGCAAGGCCAGCCAGATCGCCATCAACGCGCTGGCCCCGGTGCTGCCCGAGTTCGTCGGCGGCTCGGCCGACCTGACCGGCTCCAATCTCACCAACTGGACCGGCTGCAAGCACGTCTTCCAGAAGGAGCCCGGCAATTACATCTCCTATGGCGTGCGCGAATTCGGCATGGCGCACATCATGAACGGCATGGCCCTGCACGGAGGCATCCTGCCCTTCGGCGGCACCTTCCTGATGTTTTCGGAATACGCCCGTAATGCCCTGCGCATGTCGGCGCTGATGAAGCAGCGCGTGATCTACGTCTTCACGCACGATTCCATCGGCCTCGGCGAGGACGGCCCGACCCATCAGCCGATCGAGCAGATCGCCACGCTGCGCCTGATCCCGAACATGGACGTCTGGCGCCCGTGCGATACGGTCGAGACCATGGTCGCCTGGGCCGCCGCCGTCGAGAAGCGTACGGGTCCGACCTCGCTGTGCCTGTCGCGGCAAAACCTGCCGTTCATCAAACGCGACGCCGCGACCATCGAACTGATCCGCAAGGGCGGCTACCTTCTCTCGCCGGCCAAGGGACAGGCCCGGGCGGTCATCATTGCCACTGGTTCGGAAGTGGAACTTGCCCTCAAGGCCCAGGAGGCGCTCGCCCAGCAGGAGATCCACGTCAATGTCGTCTCGATGCCCTCGACCAACGTCTTCGACCGCCAGGACGCCGCCTACAAGGCCAGCGTGCTGCCCAAGGGGCTGCCGAAGATCGTCGTCGAGGCCGGCGTCACCGACGGCTGGTGGAAATATGTCGGCGGCGAAGGCGCGGTGATCGGCATCGACCGCTTCGGCGAATCGGCGCCCGCCGGCGTCCTCTTCAAGGAATTCGGCTTCACCGTGGCGAACGTCGTGAAAGCCGTCGAACAGTTCATTTGACCATCTAACCCTTCACCAGGAGACTCCACCATGGCAATCAAGGTTGGCATCAACGGTTTCGGCCGCATCGGCCGCATGGTCTTCCGCGCCGTCGCCAAGGAGGCGGAATTCAAGGACATCGAGATCGTCGGCATCAACGACCTGCTCGAGCCCGGCTATCTCGCCTACATGCTCAAGTACGACTCCGTGCATGGCCGCTTCAACGGTGAGATCGGTGTCGACGGCAACAACCTGGTCGTCAACGGCCGCAAGATCCGCCTGACCGCCGAGAAGGATCCGGCCAACCTCAAGTGGGGCGACGTCGGCGCCGACGTCGTCGTCGAATCGACGGGTCTTTTCCTCACCAAGGAGACCTGCCAGAAGCACATCGACGCCGGTGCGAAGAAGGTCGTCCAGTCGGCGCCCTCGAAGGACGACACGCCGATGTTCGTCTATGGCGTGAACCACGCCAAGTACGCCGGCGAGACCATCGTCTCGGCCGCCTCCTGCACCACCAACTGCCTGGCCCCGGTCGCCAAGGTGCTGCACGACACCTTCGGCATCAAGCGCGGCCTGATGAGCACGGTGCACGCCGCCACGGCGACGCAAAAGACCGTCGATGGCCCGTCGTCCAAGGACTGGCGCGGCGGCCGCGGCATCCTCGAAAACATCATCCCGTCCTCGACCGGTGCCGCCAAGGCCGTCGGCAAGGTGATTCCTGAACTCAACAAGAAGCTGACCGGCATGGCCTTCCGCGTGCCCACCTCGGACGTCTCGGTCGTCGACCTGACTGCCGAACTCGTCAAGGAAGCCACCTACGAGGACATCTGCAAGGCGATGAAGGCCGCCTCGGAAGGCGCGCTCAAGGGCGTGCTCGGCTACACCGACGAAAAGGTCGTGTCTACCGACTTCCGCGGCTGCGCCCAGCCCTCGATCTTCGACGCCGAGGCCGGCATCCAGCTCGATCCGACCTTCGTCAAGGTCGTCGCCTGGTACGACAACGAGTACGGCTACACCTGCAACATGATGCGCTTCGTCAAGCACGTCGCCGGCAAGTGATCGAGCCCGGAGTCTGACCATCCAAGCGTTGCGGCCGTCATCCGGTCGCAACGCTTCAGTGGTCGAATTCCAGACAACTTCAGGAGACAGCCCATGCCCAAGTTCATCCGCATGACCGATCTCGACCTCAAGGGCAAGCGCGTATTCATCCGCGCCGACCTCAACGTGCCGGTCAAGGACGGCAAGGTCACTTCCGACGCCCGCATCACTGCCTCGATGCCAACCATCGAGCACGCGATGAAGGCCGGCGCCAAGGTGATGGTCACCTCGCACCTCGGCCGGCCGACCGAAGGCGAGTTCAAGCCCGAGGATTCGCTCAAGCCGGTCGCCGACGTCATGTCGGCGAAGCTTGGCAAGCCCGTGCGCCTGATCCAGAACTGGGTCGACGGCGGCTTCGAGGTCAAGGAGGGCGAAGTCGTCCTGCTCGAAAACTGCCGCGTCAACAAGGGCGAAAAGAAGAACGCCGAGGAGACGGCCCGCAAGTACGCCGCGCTCTGCGACGTCTTCGTCATGGACGCCTTCGGCACCGCGCACCGTGCCGAAGCGTCGACCTACGGCATCGCCCAGTACGCGCCGGTCGCCTGCGCCGGCATCCTCGTCGCCCAGGAGCTCGAGGCCCTCGACAAGGCGCTCGCCAATCCGGCGCGGCCGATGGTCGCCATCGTCGGCGGCTCCAAGGTATCGACCAAGCTCACCGTCCTCGAAGCGCTTTCCGAGAAGGTCGACCAACTGGTCGTCGGCGGCGGCATCGCCAACACCTTCCTCAAGGCCGCTGGCAAGAACGTCGGCAAGTCGCTATGCGAAGACGATCTCGTGCCCACCGCCAAGGCGCTGATGGAGAAGATGGCCAAGCGCGGCGCCTCGATCCCGATCGCCGTCGATGTCGTCGTCGGCAAGAAATTCGACGCCAACGAGCCGGCGGTGCTGAAGGATGCCGACCAGGTCGCCGACGACGACATGATCTTCGACATCGGCCCGAAGTCTGCCCAGCAGCTGGCCGACATCATCGCCAAGGCCGGCACCATCGTCTGGAACGGCCCTGTCGGCGTGTTCGAGTTCGACCAGTTCGGCGAGGGCACCAAGACGATCTCGATGGCCATCGCCAACGCCAAGGGCTTTTCGCTGGCCGGTGGCGGCGATACCATTGCCGCGATCCAGAAGTACGACATCTACGACCAGGTGTCCTACATCTCCACCGCCGGTGGCGCCTTCCTCGAATACCTGGAAGGCAAGGTGCTCCCCGCCGTCGACATCCTCGAAAAGCGCGCCCAGGGTTGATGCTTCGGTCGGGCGGGCCGAGCCGGCCCGCCCGATTGCCCCCACATGTCCAATCGAAAACGCACGACGAAAATTGTCGCGACGCTGGGCCCTGCCTCTTCCGAACCGGAAGTGCTCCGCCGGCTCGTCGATGCAGGCATCGACGTCGTCCGCCTGAATTTCTCTCACGGCAGCGCCGACGATCACCGCGCCCGCGTGTCCGCGCTGCGCCAGATCATCGAGCACACGGGCCGCACCGTCGGCGTCATGGCCGACCTGCAGGGCCCGAAGATCCGCATCGGCAAGTTCGCCGGCAGCAAGATCCTGCTCAAGAACGGCCAGCGCTTCATCCTCGACGCCGAGTGCGACCTGGGCACCAGCGAATGCGTGGGTCTCGACTATCCCGAACTGGTCAATGACGTCGGCGCCGGCGACGTGCTGCTGCTCGACGACGGGCGGATCGTTCTCGACGTCGAGCGCGTCGAGGGGCCGCAGATCCACTGCCTCGTCCGCCAGGGCGGCGAGCTGTCGAACAACAAGGGCATCAACCGCCAGGGCGGAGGCCTCTCGGCTCCCGCGCTGACGCCCAAGGACATGGAGGACATCCGCATCGCCGCGAGTCTGGGCGTCGATTACGTCGCGGTCTCGTTTCCCAAGTCGGGCGACGACATGCGGCTGGCCCGCGCCCTGCTCAATGCCGCGGGCTCCCAGGCACTGCTGATCGCCAAGATCGAGCGCGTCGAGGCCGTCGAAAACCTCGACCACATCCTCGATGCCACCGATGGCATCATGGTCGCCCGTGGCGACCTGGCCGTCGAAGTCGGCGATGCCGCGGTGCCGGCGCTGCAGAAGCGCATCATCCGCATCGCCCGCGAACGCAACAAGTTCGCGATCACGGCGACGCAGATGATGGAATCGATGATCCACTCTCCGGTGCCCACGCGCGCCGAGGTCTCGGACGTCGCCAACGCCGTCCTGGACGGCACCGACGCGGTGATGCTCTCTGCGGAAACCGCGGCGGGCGAATACCCCGTGCAGACCGTCGAAGCGATGGCGCGCATCTGCATCGAGGCGGAAAAGTCGGCTGACGTTTCGCTGGAAAAGCACTTCCTCGATCGCGTGTTCACCCGCATCGACCAGTCGATCGCCATGTCGGCGCTGTTCGTCGCCGATCATCTCGGGGTCAAGGCCATCGCGGCGCTGACCGAATCGGGCTCGACGCCGCTGTGGATGTCCCGCCTCAGCACCGGGGTTCCCATCTATGCCTTGACGCAGGACATCAGAACGCGCTACAAGGTCAGCATCCTGAGGGGGGTCTTTCCGGTGATGATGGTGCAGAGCGGGCATGACCGCGACCAGGTGCTGCTCAACGCCGAGGAAGCCCTGATCGCCGCCGGCGCGGTCGCGCCCGGCGACCTGATCGTCCTCACCATCGGCGAGCCGATCGGCAAGCCCGGTGGCACCAACACCCTCAAGATCGTCAAGGTCGGCGAACACCGGCCCAGCCATTAACCAAGAAGGAGACTGCCATGCCACTCGTATCCATGCGCCAGCTGCTCGACCACGCCGCCGAGCACGGCTACGGCCTCCCGGCCTTCAACGTCAACAACCTCGAGCAGATCCAGGCCATCATGGAGGCCGCCGAGGAAACCAACAGCCCGGTGATCATGCAGGGCTCGGCCGGCGCCCGCAAGTACGCCGGCGAAGCCTACCTGCGCAAACTCATCGAGGCCGCCATCGAGACCCACCCCGACATCCCCATCGTCATGCACCAGGACCATGGCGCCAGCCCGGCGATCTGCATCCAGGCGATCCGCTCCGGTTTCTCCAGCGTGATGATGGACGGCTCGCTGATGGAGGACGCCAAGACTCCCTCGACCTTCGAATACAACGTCGAGGTGACGCGCAAGGTCGTCGAGATGTCCCACGCCATCGGCGTCTCCGTCGAAGGCGAGCTCGGCTGCCTCGGCTCGCTGGAAACCGGCCACGGCGAGAAGGAAGACGGCCACGGCGCCGAAGGCAAGCTGTCGATGGACCAGCTGCTCACCGATCCGGCCCAGGCCGCCGACTTCGTCAAGGCCACCGGCGTCGATGCGCTGGCGATCGCCATCGGCACTTCGCACGGCGCCTACAAGTTCACCCGGCCGCCCACGGGCGCCGTGCTCCGGATCGATCGCATCAAGGAGATCCACGCCCGCATCCCCAACTGCCATCTCGTGATGCACGGCTCGTCCTCGGTACCGCAGGACTGGCTGAAGATCATCAACGAGAACGGCGGCGAGATGGGCCAGACCTACGGCGTGCCGGTCGAGGAGATCGTCGAGGGCATCAAGCACGGCGTGCGCAAGGTCAATATCGACACCGACCTGCGCATGGCCTCCACCGGGGCGATCCGCCGCTACCTCAACACCGACCGCAAGAACTTCGATCCGCGCAAGTATCTTGCCGAGGCCCGCAAGGCAATGAAGGAAATCTGCAAGGCCCGCTATGAGGCCTTCGGCTGCGCCGGCCAGGCGAGCAAGATCAAGGCCATCCCGCTCGAGAAGATGGCCGAGCGCTACAAGAAGGGCGAACTCGCCGCGATCGTGAAGTAATCACGGTTTTCCGGCACAATGCGGGGGCCGCCGACCATCGGCGGCCCCTTGTTTTTTGCATGAACATCCAGTCGCACACGTTCGACCGCATCCGCAAGTGGCTGAGCGGCGGTCTCGACCTCATCGAATACCTGGGCCTCCTGGTGATCGCCTTCGCCACGACGGCAGCGATGTACCAGGAAGTCATGGTCATGCTGGACGCGCAACGCGTCCAGCTGGCCGATCTGCTCCTGATGTTCCTCTATCTCGAGGTGCTGGCGATGATCGGCCAGTACTTCAAGTCCGGCCACCTGCCGGTGCGCTATCCGCTCTACATCGCCATGGTGGCGCTCGCCCGCTACATGATCCTCGACGTCAAGGACATGTCCGAATGGCGGATGCTGGCGGTCTCGGCGGCCGTCTTCCTGCTCACGCTCTCGGTGCTGGCGATCCGCTACGGACACACCCGCTATCCCTACCGGGAAGACGTTCCCGGTGAAAAGCCCTACTCCCGCGAATGACCATGAACCCGCCCCTTTACGAATCGACGATCAGGAGCCTGCCATTGCTCGGCCGCGGCAAGGTGCGCGACATCTACGCGATCGGCGGCGACAAGATGCTGATCGTCACCACCGATCGCCTCTCGGCCTTCGACGTCATCCTGCCCGACCCGATTCCGGGCAAGGGCGAAGTGCTCACCGCGATGGCCAATTTCTGGTTCCGGAAGCTCGGCCACGTCATTCCCAACCAGCTCACCGGCATCGACCCCGAGACCGTGGTCGCCGCCGACGAACGCGAACAGGTACGCGGCCGCGCCATCGTCGTCAAGCGCCTCGAGCCGCTGCCGATCGAGGCCGTGGTCCGCGGCTACCTGATCGGCTCCGGCTGGAAGGACTACCAGGCGACCGGCAAGGTCTGCGGCATCGCGCTGCCGGCGGGCCTCCGGATGGCCCAAAAGCTGCCCGAGCCGATCTTCACGCCCTCGACCAAGGCCGAGCTCGGCACTCACGACGAAAACATCGACTACGCGACGGTCGAAAGAACCATCGGCCCCGCGCTCGCCGCCCAGGTGCGCGATGCGGCGATCCGCCTCTACCGGGAAGCGGCCGAATACGCGGCGACGCGCGGCATCATCATCGCCGACACCAAGTTCGAATTCGGCCTCGACGAGGCCGGCAGGCTGTACCTGATCGACGAGGTGCTGACGCCCGATTCCTCGCGCTTCTGGCCCGTCGACGGCTACGAGGTCGGCAAGAGCCCGCCGAGCTTCGACAAGCAGTTCGTGCGCGACTATCTGGAAACGCTCGACTGGGACAAGAAGGCGCCCGGGCCGCGGCTGCCGGCCGAGATCATCGAAAAGACCGCCGCCAAGTACCGGGAGGCGCTCGAGCGCCTGACGCGGTGATGGCTTGATTTTCGCGAACCAGGCACCAAGATCCCAGGCAGGCCTGTAATCCTCGCGAGGATCGATGTCCTTGCGTCCCCCATGGTGATGACCCCAGACATGAACCCTCTGCTCGATTTCTCCGGGCTGCCGCGCTTCGACGCCATCCGCCCCGAACACGTCGCCCCGGCGATCCGCGCGCTGATCGCCGAGAACCGCATGCTCGTCGAACGGATCGCCTCCGCCGAAACTCAGCCGTCGTGGGACGCCGTCATGCAGCCGCTCACCGATGCCGGCGAGCGGCTCGGCCGTGCCTGGGGCATCGTGGCTCACCTGCACTCGGTCCTCGACGTTCCCGAATGGCGCGAGGCCTACAACGCCATGCTCCCCGAGGTGACCGGCTGGTACGCCGAGCTCGGCCAGAACGAGGCGATCTACGCCAAGGTCAAGGCGCTGCGGGCGAGCCCGGAGTACGAAACGCTTTCGCCGGCGCGCCGTCGCATCGTTGACAACGACCTGCGCGACTTCCGCCTTTCCGGCGCCGAATTGCCCGAGGACCAAAAGCCGCGCTTCAAGGCAATCCAGGAGGAGATGTCGGCCATCGCCGCGAAGTTCTCCGAGAACCTGCTCGATGCCACCAACGCCCACGTCGAGCGCATCACCGACGAGGCCGATCTCGCCGGCATCCCCGCCGACGTCAAGGCGGCCGCGAAAAAAGGCGACGCCTGGGAGCTCACCCTGCGCGCGCCCTGCTACATCCCGGTCATGCAGTACGCCGAGAACCGCGAGCTGCGTGCGGCGCTATACCGCGCCTACGCCACGCGCGCGTCCGAGTTCGGCCCGCCGGCCTGGGACAACGGCCCGCTGATCGTGCGCCTGCTCCAACTGCGGGCCGAAGAGGCGGCGATGCTCGGCTACGCCAATTACGGCGAAGTTTCGCTGGTGCCCAAGATGGCCGAATCGACGGCCCAGGTCGCCGGCTTTCTGCGCGAACTCGCCGCGCGGGCGAAGCCCTTCGCCGAGCGCGACGTCGCCGAACTGCGGGAGTTCGCGCGCCGCGAACTCGGCCTCGAAAGGCTGGAGAGCTGGGACATCGCCTGGGCCTCGGAAAAGCTCAAGCAGGCGCGCTACGCCTTCTCGGACGAGGAGGTCAAGCAGTACTTTCCCGAGCACAAGGTGATGGCCGGCCTCTTCCGGGTGATCGAGACGCTCTTCTCGGTGCGCATCGAACCCGACCACGCGCCCACCTGGCATCCCGACGTGCGCTTCTACCGCATCGTCACCAAACTCAGCCGTGGTAATACGCCGGCCGGCACGCTGGTCGGCCGTTTCTACGTCGATCTCTACGCCCGGGAGACCAAGCGCGGCGGCGCCTGGATGGCCGACGCCATCGGCCGCCGGCGGACGCAGGACGGCATCCAGACCCCGGTCGCCTACCTCAACTGCAACTTCCCGGCGCCGGTCGGCGGCCGCCCCGCGACCTTCAGCCACGACGACGTGCTCACTCTGTTCCACGAAACCGGCCACGGCCTCCACCACCTGCTGACCCAGGTCGAGGACCTGCCGGTCTCGGGCATCGACGGCGTCGAATGGGACGCCGTGGAACTGCCGAGCCAGTTCATGGAAAACTTCTGCTGGGAATGGGACGTGCTCTCCGGCATGACCGCGCATGTCGATACCGGCGAGCCGCTGCCGCGCGCGCTGTTCGACAAGATGATCGCGGCGAAGAACTTCCAGAGCGGCATGCAGATGCTGCGGCAGATCGAGTTCGCGCTCTTCGACCTGCTGCTGCACACGGAATTCGACCCGGCCGGCACGCGCACCGTGCAGGACGTCATCGAGGACGTGCGCCGCGAGGTCGCGGTGATCTTCCCGCCCGAATGGAACCGCTTTCCGCAAAGCTTCTCGCACATCTTCGGCGGCGGCTACGCGGCCGGCTACTACAGCTACAAGTGGGCCGAGGTGCTCTCGGCCGATGCCTACTCGGCCTTCGAGGAAGCGCGCGACACCTGCGGCACGACGCTCGACGCCGACACCGGCGCCCGCTTCTGGCGCGAGATCCTCGCCGTCGGCGGCTCGCGGCCGGCGATGGAATCGTTCAGGGCCTTCCGCGGCCGCGAGCCGAAGGTCGATGCGCTCCTGCGGCACAACGGCATGGTCGAGGCCTGAGCGTCAGTCCTTCTGCCGCTTCTCTGGCGCCTCGGTCGAAGGACGCGTGAAATCGATGCCGGTGAAGAAGCGTTCGAGCGGGCAATCCACCCTGCCGCAGCCGTGCTCGGCCGCGCACTCGCGCTGCGTCTGATCGAGAAGGACGAACTCCCCGCAGCGGGGGCAGAACTCGAAGGGCGAATCGAACATCGGCAGCCCCTCCACGCGCTCGGATTCCCAGTATAGGCCGGGGCCGGTATCATCGCCGACCATGCGCATCGCCACCTGGAACGTCAATTCGCTGAAGGTCCGTCTGCCCCACGTCCTCGACTGGCTCGCGGCGCAGCAGCCGGACATCCTCTGCCTCCAGGAAACCAAGCTGGAGGACAAGGCGTTCCCGTTCGCCGAAATCGAGGCCGCCGGCTACCGCGCCGTGCATCATGGCCAGAAGACCTACAACGGCGTCGCCATCCTCGCGCGCGGGGAGATGCAGGACGTGATGCGCAACATCCCGGATCTCGACGACCCGCAGGCGCGGCTAATCGCCGCCACCGTCGGCGACCTGCGCATCGTCTGCGCCTACATGCCCAACGGCCAGGCGGTCGGTTCGGACAAGTACGAGTACAAGCTGAAGTGGCTGCGCGCCCTCAAGGCGTGGCTGGCGGACGAACTCGTGCGGCACCCGCGGCTGGCGCTCCTCGGCGACTACAACATCGCGCCCGAGGACCGCGACGTGCACGACCCGGACGCCTGGCGCGGGCAGGTGCTCTGCTCCGAGCCCGAGCGCGACGCCTTTCGCGCCTTGACCGAACTCGGCCTCAAGGACGCCTTCCGCCTCTTCGACCAGCCGGAGAAGACGTTCACCTGGTGGGACTACCGGATGCTCGCCCTGCAGAAGAACATGGGCCTGCGCATCGACCACATCCTGCTCTCGCCGGCGCTGGCGGCCCGCTGCACCGCCTGCCGCGTGGACAAGGCGCCGAGGAAACTCGAGCGGCCTTCCGACCACGCGCCGGTCATCGCCGAACTCGGGCCATGAACGGCAACGAACTGTGCGAGCGCTATCCTGTCCTCTCGGCGTTGCCGCCGGAGCGGTCGGCCCGCATCGTCGCGGAAGCACAGGTGATGACCGTGCCGGCCGGCACGGTGCTGTTCGAGGAACACCAGCCCTGCCACGGCTTCCCCTTCGTCCTCGAAGGCGGCATCCGCGTCGTCAAGACCGCCGCCAACGGCCGCGAACTGCCGCTCTACCGCGTACTGCCCGGTCAAACCTGCATCATCACCTCGAGCTGCCTCCTCGGCCGCGCCCACTACAACGCCCGCGGCATCGCCGAGCAGGACACCACGCTGGCGCTGCTGCCGCGCCCGCAGTTCGACGAACTCCTCGCCGAGCCGGCCTTTCGCGATTTCGTCTTCGAATTGTTCGCGGAACGCATCGCCGACCTGATGCAGCTGGTCGAGGAAGTCGCCTTCCGCAAGCTGGACCAGCGCCTGGCCGGCCTCCTGCTCGGCAAGGGACGGATCGTCCGCGCCACCCACCAGCAGCTCGCCGACGAGCTCGGCAGCGTCCGCGAGATGGTCAGCCGGCTGCTCAAGGGCTTCGCCGAACAGGGGCTCGTCCGGCTGGCACGCGAGCAGATCGAGATCCTCGACCCGGCAGGGCTGCGCAGGCTCTCCGCCTGAGCATGTAACTTTCGTCACAGACACGGGTCGAAGCCCGTGCTGGAATGCGCGTTCGCATTCCCCCAACCCGAAAGGAGAACGCCATGAAAACCAACGTTGGCGGCATCGACCGCATCCTGCGTATCGTCGTCGGCATCGCGCTGGTCGTCTGGGCCCTGATGGGCGGCCCGGTGTGGGCCTGGATCGGCGTCGTGCCGCTGGCCACCGGCCTGATCGGCTTCTGCCCGCTCTATCCCCTGCTGGGCATGAACACCTGCCCGACGAAGAAGTAGGCCCGCCCCCTCCCGGCCTCCCCCTCGCGGGGGAGGAGCCCGCATGCCTCGCTT
>CAZGYD010000128.1:0-1259 GCA_964530115.1 uncultured Rhodocyclaceae bacterium
CGTGGGTCTTCCCCTGGTCATCGAATTCGGCAAGCTGGAGCGGACGATCGGCTTCGACATCGCCGCCGACAAGGTCGCCTCCTGCCAGCGGGGCGTGGACCCTTCACGGGAGCTGCCCGACGAGGAAATGCAGGCGGCCCGGTTCGCCGAATACACGGCCGATCCGCGGCTCCTTGCCGAAGCGGACGTGATCATCGTCGCCGTGCCCACGCCGGTGGACGAGGCGCACCGGCCGGATTTCTCGCCCCTCGTCGGCGCCAGCGAGACGGCCGGCCGGCACATGAAGCGGGGCACGATCGTCATTTACGAATCGACGGTCTATCCGGGGGCCACCGAGGAGGTCTGCATCCCGGTCCTCGAAAAGGCCTCGGGCATGAAGTGGCAGCGGGACTTCTTCGTCGGCTATTCGCCGGAGCGCATCAACCCCGGCGACCGCGAGCACACCCTGACGCGGGTGAAGAAGGTGGTCTCGGGCGACACGCCGGAGACGCTCGCAAAGGTTGCGGCGCTCTACGAGCGCATCGTCCAGCCGGGCGTGCACCGGACGACGAGCATCAAGGCCGCCGAGGCGTGCAAGGTGATCGAGAACACCCAGCGCGACCTCAACATCGCGCTGATGAACGAGCTGGCGATCATCTTCAACATGATCGGCATCGACACCCTGGAGGTGCTGGAGGCGGCGGGCACGAAGTGGAACTTCCTCAACTTCCGCCCGGGGCTGGTCGGCGGCCACTGTATCGGCGTCGATCCGTACTATCTGACTCACAAGGCCGAGACCCTGGGCTACCACCCGCAGGTGATCCTCGCCGGGCGGCGGATCAACGACGGCATGGCCAAGTTCGTCGCCGACCAGACGGTCAAGGAGATCATCAAGGGCGGCGGCCAGGTCCGTCACGCCCGGGTGAACATCCTCGGCCTGACGTTCAAGGAGGACTGCGCGGACATCCGCAACACCAAGGTGGTGGACATGGTCCGCGAGCTGGAGAGCTTCGGCGTCGAGGTGCATCTCCACGATCCGATCGCCGATCCGGCGGAGGCCGAGCATGAGTACGGCGTGCGCCTGGAGCCGTGGGAGGAGCTGCCTCAGGCCGATGCGCTGGTCGTCGCCGTCAGCCACAAGGCGTTCGTGGAGATGGATCTCAAGCGCCTGCTCTCGAAGGTCATCCGCCAGGGCGTGTTCATCGACGTCAAGGCGAAGTTCGACCGCCAGGCGCTCGTCAATGCCGGCCTGCGGGTCTGGAGGTTGTGAGCGGTCAGGA
>CAZGYD010000129.1:0-3726 GCA_964530115.1 uncultured Rhodocyclaceae bacterium
CCGGCCGAAACTCAGCCGTCGTAACACGCCGGCCGGCGGGGCATGCCGTCATGGGCGGATCGCCGTCGCCGCCCTGCCACCTCAGGCCTATAATCGCCCCGGGCGAGAAACGGAGGACGCGGGCTTGGTTGGCACCGATATCGGCATCGCCGGACTCAGGGTGCTGGTGGTCGATGACACGGCCACCAACCGGCAGTTGCTACAGCTTTTCCTCAGGAAGCTCGGCTGCACGGTGCTGCTCGCGGAGAATGGTGTCGATGCCGTGCGCACCTTCGAGCAGGAGCACCCGGACCTCGTGCTCATGGACGTCATGATGCCGGGCATGGACGGCTACGAGGCCACGCGGCGCATCAAGGCCGCGGCCGGAGACCGCTGGGTGCCCGTCGTCTTCGTTTCGGCGCTCGACAAGGACGACCATCTCGTCGCCGGCCTGGAGGCCGGTGGCGACGACTACCTGCCCAAGCCGGTCAATTTCGTCGTTCTCCAGGCAAAGCTGAAGTCCCTGGTCAGGACGCTCCAGTTCCAGCGCCGGCTCGACGAGGCACGCCGCTTCAACGAGGCGGTGACGGACAACATCGCCGATTGCGTGATCACCATCGACGAGCGCGGCCAGATCCTCGCCGCGACCGCGATGTCCGAGGTCGTCTTCGGCTATGCGCCGGAGGAGCTCGTCGGCAACAACGTCTCGATGCTGATGCCGGAGCCCCACCGCGGCGCCCACGACGACTACCTGCGCCGTTACGTCATGGGCGGCCCGCCGACGATCATTGGCATGCCCCAGCGCGTCCTCTCCGGTCAGCGGCGAGACGGCACCATCTTCCCGGTCGAGGTCACGGTCACCGAGATGCGCTTCGACGGCAGCCGGATGTTCGTCGGCATCGTCCGCGACGTCAGCGAACGGATTGCCGCCGAGGCGATCGAGGCCGAGCACGCGGCGGCCCTCCAGCGCTACCACGACGAGCGGGAGGCGGAAAACGCGCTCGCCGCCGGCATCATGCAGCGGCTGCTGCTGCGCCGGGGCCTCTCGGATCCCCGCCTGCACCACTGGCTCTTGCCGGCGACCGATTTCAGCGGCGACGTCGTCGCCGCCGCGCGCAGTCCCGAGGGCAATCTTTGCGTCATGCTCGCCGACGCCACCGGCCACGGCCTGAGCGCAGCGATCAGCGTGCTGCCGGGCCTTACGTCCTTCTACAGCCTGGTCGAGCACGGCTATCCGCTCGGTTACATCGCCTACGAGCTCAACCGCCAGCTGCTCGAGTTCATGCCCACGGGCCGCTTCGTCGCCGCCGGGCTCGTCTGCTTCGACGAGCGCCAACGGCTGGCCCATTACTGGCTCGGCGGCATGCCGGACCTGCTGGTGCTCGGTCCGGACGGCAGCATCCGGCAGAGCATCGCCTCGGACCACCCGCCGCTCGGCATCGTCGAGTTCGACGAGGACATGGCCGGCGTCGGCACGATCGACTGTCCGCCCGGCACGCAATTGTTGCTGACCTCGGATGGCCTCATCGAGGCGGCCGGCAGCGGCACGGAAACCTTCGGCACGGCGGGGCTTGCCGCGGCGCTGGCGAGTGCGCCGCCGCCGGACAGGCTGCGTGCGGTCAAGGAGGCGCTGGGTCGGCACCTTGGCGCAGTTGCGCCCCATGACGACGTGTCGGTGCTGATCATCGACTGCTGATTTTTTTCACCTGCCAGGAGAATCCATGATCGAGAACCAGGAGCGCTTCGAGCGCGCCATCGCCCTCTTCGATGCCGCCAATGCCGAGGATCCCCGCCTGGACAAGGGGCCCGACGGCAAGGAAATTCCGCGCGAGCTACTCTATGCGCAGCGCATGACCGAGATGATCGGCCGCTTCGCGCCCGACGCTTCGGAGGCCGCGCAGCTCGCCGTGCGTGCCCAGCACATCCAGCGCTGGAAGGTGCCGCGCAACAGCTATCCGATGGACCGCAATGGCTACCTGCAGTGGCGCACCGGCCTCTACAAGTTTCATGCCGAGACCGCCGGCCGGTTGATGAAGGAAGCCGGCTACGACGACGAGATGATCGAACGCGTCAAGACGGCCGTCGGCAAGCGCGGCCTCAAGGTGAATCCCGATACCCAGCTGCTCGAGGACGTCACCGATCTCGTCTTCATCGAGCACTACATGCTCGAGTTCGCCGGCCAGCACCCGGAGTACAGCGAGGAGAAGTGGCTCGACATCATCCGCAAGACCTGGAAGAAGATGTCGCCCGCGGCGCGCGAGTTCGCGCTGGCAGGCAAGATCCGGCTGCCCGAGCCGCTGGTGCCGCTGATCGTCAAGGCCGTTTCGGAAGGCTGAAACTCAGCCGTGGTAACACGCCGGCAAGGCTAACGGTCGGCCACGCCCTTGCCCGATTCGAGCCAGAGCGCGCGGCCGAGTGCCTTCCAGGCCGGCCCGCCGTGGGTCGGAATGCCGTCGCCGGCGCTCTGGGTCATGAGCTTGAGCATCAGCTGGGCGAGGCCGAACAGCTCGACGCGCGCCCGCGTCACCGGGTTGGTCGACTGGCATTCCGGGTGATCCGGGTCGAGGCGGCATTCGAGCGCCTCGCGCGCGATCTGGCGCACCTGCGCCTCGTTCGCCCAGTCGATGCCGAGCAAGAGCCCCTTACGGACGATCGCCTCTTCGAGCTCTCGCGCCTGGGCGCTGTAGTGTTCGAATCCGGTCATGAGGCCCCCCTTCCCTTGCGTGCGGTTTTCTGCGCCGCGGGCGCGACGAGCGGCGCCAGGTAGCGCCCGGTATGGCTGCCGGCGATTCCGGCCACCTCCTCCGGTGTGCCCGTGGCGATGATGCGGCCGCCGCCGTCGCCGCCCTCGGGGCCGAGGTCGACGATCCAGTCGGCGGTCTTGATCACGTCGAGATTGTGTTCGATGACGACGATGGTGTTGCCGTGGTCGCGCAGCCGGTGCAGCACCGAGAGTAGCATCTCGATGTCCTGGAAATGCAGGCCCGTGGTCGGCTCGTCGAGGATGTAGAGCGTGCGGCCGGTGTCGCGCTTCGAGAGCTCCAGCGCCAGCTTCACGCGCTGGGCTTCGCCGCCCGAGAGCGTCGTCGCCGACTGGCCGAGCTGGATGTAGGAGAGGCCGACGTCGATCAGCGTTTGCAGCTTGCGCGCGACGACGGGCACCGGGGCGAAGAATTCGTGCGCCTGCTCGACGGTCATCTGCAGCACCTCGTAGATGGTCCTGCCCTTGTAGCGAACTTCCAGCGTCTCGCGGTTGTAGCGCTTGCCGTGGCAGACGTCGCAGGGCACGTAGATGTCGGGCAGGAAGTGCATCTCGACCTTGATCATGCCGTCGCCCTGGCAGGCCTCGCAGCGGCCGCCCTTGACGTTGAAGCGGAAGCGGCCGGGGCCATATCCGCGTTCGCGCGCCCCAGGCACGCCGGCGAACAACTCGCGGATCGGCGTGCGCCGCCCGGTATAGGTGGCCGGGCTCGAGCGCGGTGGCGGGCCGGCCGGCTGTGTGCGGCGATTGCGAAGCCTGCCGAGGCGACGGCATGATCAAGGTCGAGATGGACTTCCGGCCCGACATCTTCGGGGCCTGCGACGTCTGCGACGGCAAGCGGTACAACCGCGAAACAGTGGAAAGCCGCTACGAGGGCAAGACGATTTATGAAGTCTTGCAGATGTCGGGCGAGGAAGCCTACGCCTTGTTCGAGCCCGTGCCCGTCGTCGCACGCAAACTGCAGACGCTGATCGACGTCGGCCTCT
>CAZGYD010000130.1:0-2688 GCA_964530115.1 uncultured Rhodocyclaceae bacterium
TTTATACCCCTTGATAATTGAAAAAAATGAACCATTGAGTAAACATATTCACTTTTTTGATAGTCTTAGAAAGAAAAATTTTTTTTCAGAAAAAGTTAATCATTACAAATCACAGTTTGATGTCAGGATAATCAAACTTATCTGGCTTGTAGAGAACGGATATTTTGAATATTAATAAATTGAAAAATCAAAATTATTGAGTTAATATTTTAAATATAATTTGAGATTGTTTAAGTAAAATTGCCTTGCTGGAGAATAAGTTTGGCCTTACAGTAGCTGGCAGCAAATATGAAGAAGCAGCATTGATGGGAGCCTATTTTGCCCTGACGGGGATAAATCTGGGGCTTGATATTGGAGGCAGGAGCCAGAGTGTGCCGTCTCAGGAGCAACAGCAACTGCAAGAGCAGGCAGAGATGGCGGTAAGGAGGAATGAAGAAGAGGAAAGTATAAATAACGACCCGAGGAGTGCGGCGGAGAGGAGAAAATTGGCAGGGATGGAAAGGGAGAGAGTTCATAGGGTGCCAATGTCAAATGCAATGTTTCCAGATAATAAACAATACGGAACAGATATAATTTTAAATGATAAATATTATAATGAGCTAAAAGAGTTGCGAGATGATAAATCAAGAGAATTGGATAAGTTGAAAAAAAACTGGGTTATGAAAAATTTTCAACAAAAAGCATGGCAAAAAAATATTGAAACGTTAGAGAAAGAGATAAAAAATATAGACCAGAGGATGTCTCGTTGCACTATGAAAAATGCAGGTTGCTATATCAATGCCATAACGAATATATTAAACTACAATGGTATCAATATTACACCAGCAGAAATAGACCAGATTCTGGATACTGATTCAAAGTCAGGAGGGTATTCGCCTAACTCTTCATATGTTGCAGATGTGAATAAATTGCTGGCAGTCATTGGTGAAAAATACAATGTTACTATTACTTATGAAGCTATAGACTATTCCAGTGCTGATTTTGCCACACAAAGACAAACATTAGTTGACAGAATAAATGCAGGACAACCAGTAATAGTAAGATTTAGTGAGAATGCCACGCCTAATGGTGAAGGTAATCCAGGCGGTATGCATTTTGCGACTGTCTACGGGTATAAGACGATAGATGGTGAAGTCAGCAGTTTTCTTATGACAGATCCTGGTTCAAATGTAAATTATGAGATACCAGCGAGTGATTTTTCATATCAAAAGGATATTTACCGAGTACCGAGGTTGTATAATCCACCGAGAACAGTTTACAGGATTATTACTATAAATTTAATAAGGAGATAGGAGGGTTAGCTATGAGTTGGAAGAAAATATCTTGTATATTATTAATTTTGTTTATATTTGGAGTAGGTTATTCTGAAGTATATGAATATGTTATTGTAAAGAATACGAATACTGTTGTGTATAAAAAGCCAGATGTTAAATCTGGGAAGGTAGAGATAAGGGTATATGAGGGATCAAGTGACAAGGAAGGTTTTTTTGGGGACGATCTTTTAAGGGTGTATGAGATAACAAACATCAAAGGAGTTGAGTGGGGATTAGTGTTTAAGAAGGTAGGAAAATGGAAAGGATGGATAAAGCTGGACAAGAATGTATATCGTTTTAAGGACGATGGTGAGAATGGGAAATTGTTCTGGGAGTTTGTGAAGAAGGAGATATTTGGGTATTACGGTAGATTTGAAAGTGAATGGATTATAAATGTTAGTTTTACAAATTTCAATAATGGGTATGTAATGATTCACTATACAGATTTTGACGAATATGTCTTTACTCCTACTTCAGTATATTATAAGCTTGAGAATGGAGAGTGGAAAAGAGTAATGAAAGATAATGGTTTGTATCGAGAATACATTTTTTACAAAAATTATATTATATTAGTTGATGATAGTTCTCATTGGACAAAAGTTTATGATACTCAGAAAATTTGGGAACCTTTTCCTGGTATTAAGCTATATAGAAGAATTTCAGATTTCTCCCCCTCCTATAGGGATAACTTTAAATCCCCGCAAAACTATAATGACAGCTATTCAAGTTTTGACACGAACACAGGGATATTAACGGTACACTTAAGGTTTGAGAAGGGTAAGCCATTTGTTTTGAAATACTATCAGTTTGATGAAACTAATGGCAAGTTTATACCACTTGAACAAACGAACGATTCGGTTGTAACTGATAAGTACTATATTCTTACCGGCGACAACGTCAATGTTCGAGCTGAAGCCACCACAAACTCTAAGGTACTACTCCAGCTCAAGAAAGGCACAAGGGTGAAGGTGCTGAAGCGGTCAGACGTGGGGTTTATGGTAGATGGCAAGAAAGGCTATTGGGTGTATATAGATACAGGTGTGAAGGACAAGAAGGGCAAAACTATCAAAGGCTGGGTGGTGGATGTGTATCTTAAGCAGGAGGAGTAGTTACTGCGGCGTTTAATTCGATAACTACTGAAATGGTGAAGACTGGGGCATATGCTCCTGTAGATCTTGAAAATATGTATGGTGGGTGGATTGCAGTTGGTAATTGGGCTATAAACAACACAGTAAATGTTCTTAATATGGGATGGACGACGAATAGTAGTGGAGATCTTGATTTTGATCTTGGTAGTAGAGGATTATGGAAAGAGGCGTTAATGAATGCTGGGGTGAGTGCGTTACAGTATTGTATTTCATTTGGACTGGAAGGT
>CAZGYD010000131.1:0-27470 GCA_964530115.1 uncultured Rhodocyclaceae bacterium
CGGCATCCTTCAGTGCGATGCGGCAGGGTTCGATGGTGCGCTCGATCAGGTCCTCGACCAGCGCTTCGAACTTGGCGCGCGTGATCTTCATCGCCAGGTGCTTCGGGCCACTGGCGTCCGCCGTGATGTAGGGCAGGTTGATCTCGGTCTGCATCGAAGAAGAGAGCTCGATCTTCGCCTTCTCGGCCGCTTCCTTGAGGCGCTGCAGCGCCAGCACGTCGTTCTTCAGATCGACGCCCTGTTCCTTCTTGAATTCGGTGACGATGTAGTCGATCAGACGCTGGTCGAAGTCCTCGCCGCCGAGGAAGGTGTCGCCGTTGGTGGAGAGCACTTCGAACTGGTGCTCGCCATCGACTTCGGCGATGTCGATGATCGAGATGTCGAAGGTGCCGCCGCCCAGGTCATAGACGGCGATCTTGCGGTCGCCTTCCTGCTTGTCGAGACCGAAGGCGAGCGCGGCCGCGGTCGGCTCGTTGATGATGCGCTTGACTTCCAGACCAGCGATGCGCCCGGCATCCTTGGTGGCCTGGCGCTGACTGTCGTTGAAGTAGGCGGGCACGGTGATCACCGCCTCGGTGACTTCCTCGCCGAGGTAGTCTTCGGCGGTCTTCTTCATCTTCTTCAGCACCTCGGCGGAGATCTGCGGCGGCGCCATCTTCTTGCCGCGTACTTCCACCCAGGCGTCGCCGTTGTCGGCGCTGACGATCTTGTAGGGCATCAGATCGATGTCCTTTTGCACTTCCTTTTCCTCGAAGCGGCGGCCGATCAGGCGCTTGACCGCGAACAGCGTGTTCTTGGCGTTGGTGACCGCCTGACGCTTGGCCGGCGCGCCGACCAAGATCTCGCCGTCATCGGTGTAGGCGACGATCGAAGGCGTGGTCCGCGCGCCTTCCGAGTTTTCGATGACCTTGGGCTTGCCGCCTTCCATGATGGCGACGCAAGAGTTGGTGGTGCCGAGGTCGATGCCGATGATCTTGCCCATGTGTCTGTCCTTGTGAGAATTTCCTGAAAAACTGGCCTGCCGTGGAAATGGGGGTGTTCCGCCGGCGTTCAAGCTGCCGGCGTGTCACCGCCGCTGAGTTTCGCCTTGGAGACGACCACCAGCGCCGGACGCAGGATGCGGTCGTGCAGGGCGTAGCCCTTCTGCAGCACGTTGATGACCCGGTTCGGCTCGCCGTCGGCCTCGACCTGACTGATCGCCTGGTGCCGGTGCGGATCGAACTTTTCGCCGAGCGGGTTGATTTCGGTGACGTTCGAGCGCTCGAAGGCGGAAACGAGCTGCTTGAGCGTCAGTTCGACGCCGGCCTTCAGGGCTTCGGCGTCCTGGTTCGGGTTGGCGAGCGCCGCCTCCAGGCTGTCCTTGACCGCGAGCATCTCGCCGGCGAACTTTTCGGCGGCGAACTTGGCGGCCTTGGCGATGTCCTCCTGGGCGCGGCGGCGGACGTTCTCGGTCTCGGCCTTGGCGCGCAGCCAGGCGTCGTGGTGCTCTTCGGCCTTCAGCTCGGCGGCCTTGAGCAACTCCTCGAGGCTCGGCACGGTTTCCGGCTGACCGGCCGGATCGGCCGGAGCGGTCGTCCCGGCGGCCGATGATTCGGAAAGGGCTGGGGCTTCTTGGTCGCGATCGTGCATGGGAAATAGATCCTCGAGCGATAAACCATGCCCGAGATAGGGGCGGGATGCCGCATTTCAAGCCCCCGGCGAAAGAAAAATGATTCGGGTCAGGTCCTCAGGTCCGGAACCGGGCGACGGCCGCCTGGAGGTTTTCGGCGAGCTTTTCCAGACGTTCGGCGGCGTCCCTGGTCTGGGCGACGACGCTTTCGTTCTGGCGCGCGGCGCTGGCGATCGATTCGATGCTGGCTGCCACCTCGCCGCTCACGCGCCGCTGCGCCTCGGTCGCTTCGGCGATGGCGTCGAGCCCCTGGCCCACCCGGCCCACCGAGCCGCTCGCCTCGCCGAGAACCTCGGCGACTTCTTCGAGCGAGCTCTGGCTCGCCGCGAGATGATCGAGCCCGCTTTCGAGCGAACGCTGGACGGCGTCGGAGCGCTCCGAGAGGGTGCGTGTGATGGTGTCGATCTCGTTGGCCGAACCGGCGGATTTTTCTGCGAGCTTGCGCACCTCGTCGGCGACGACGGCGAAGCCGCGGCCCTGCTCGCCGGCGCGGGCCGCCTCGATGGCGGCGTTGAGCGCGAGCAGGTTGGTCTGTTCGGCAATGTCCTTGACTTCGCGGGTGATGCGCGTGATCGCCTGGGTGCTGTCGACGAATTCATGGACCGCGCCGGCGATCTCCTGGACCGTCGTCTCGACGACGCTGATCTCGCCGATCAGCCGCGACAGGCTGACGTTGCCGGCCTCGGAACGGGACTGGCTTTCGCGCGACTGCTGGTGCACTTCCTCGGTGCTCTCGGCGATCGAGGCGATCGCCCTGAGCACCCGCTCGACGGCATCCGCGGCCTGGGCCGAAGCCTCGCTCTGATGACGGGAACCGGCCGCGACCTGGCCGGCGCTGTCGACGACCTCCTTGGCCGCGGCCGAGACCTGGCCCGCGGAATTGCCGACCCGGCGGACCAGCGTGGCCAGGTTGGCCATCATGTCGTTGAAGACACCGGCCGCCTGGCCGATCTCGTCGTTGCTGCGCACTTCGAGCCGCTGGGTGAGGTCGCCCTCGCCCTGGGCGATGTTGCGCAGGCCCGCGACCATCTGTTCGAGCGGCTTGGTCACGACGTTGCGGATGAAGAGATAGATGAAGGCCAGGAGCGGAATGCTGAGCAGCACGGCAGCGACGAGCGATTTCATGCGCTGGCTGCTGACGGCGGCATTCACCTGGTCGAGCGAGATCTTCATGCTCACCACGCCGAGCACCGTGCCTTCGGGCACCTGGTGGCACTGGATGCAGTCCTTGCCCAGATAGTTCTTCGACGCCCGGGTCGGCCGGACGACACGCAGGTATTCCCCCGAGGCGTCCTCCTGGACCTCGATGAACTCCTCGCCGGCAGCCAGGGCCCGAGCCTCGATCGCGTCGCTCGGCTGGTTGTCCTTGGCCGTGCCCGGGCCGAAGATCTTGCTCACGGCCTCGCCGCGGATCACCGAGAGGTCGCGGATGACCGCGAGCTGCTTGATCTGGTCGAGGAAGACCTCGCGCTGGTTGATGGTACCGGTGATCATCATGCCGGTGAGGCCGGCGAGCGTGGCCTCGTGCATCGACTGCGAGAAATTGCGGGCCTGGTCGATTGCGGTCTGGCGATTGACGCGGCTTTCCCAGAGGATGAGCGCGGTCCAGAACACGACCAGCATCAACCAGATGGCGGCGGTCAGTTTCACCCAGATTTTCATTGGTCCGGTTCTCCGTGGCTGGATTCGCCCGGGCGGGCTCACATGATCGAACCAGTTTATTGCCGGTTCAATGGAGGTATTACGGCAGTGAAAGGGAAAAACTTGCGGTTTTTGCGTCGCCGTCCGGGCGCCAGGGCAGGGTGCCGAGCAGGGGGGCGGGAAGCGCCTGGCGCAGGGTGGCGATGTTCTCGTCCCGGAACGGCATGGCGGGGTCGATGCTGTTGGCGATCCAGCCGGCGAGGGCGAGGCCCCGCGCGCGGATCGCCTCGGCGGTGAGCAGCGCGTGGTTCAGGCAGCCGAGCCGCAGGCCGACGACGAGGATCACCGGCAGGCCGAGCGCGACGGCGAGATCCGCCGTGTCGAAGCCCGCGGCGAGCGGCACGCGGAAGCCGCCGACCCCCTCGACGAGCAGGAAGTCCGCGCGCGGCGCGAGCTGTCGGTAGGCGTCGAGGATCGTGCCGGGTTCGATCGCCCGGCCTTCCTGCGCCGCGGCGATGTGCGGCGCCACGGCCGCGGCGAAGCCGAAGGGGTTGACGAGCTCGCGCGGCGCCTCGATCGTGCTCGCGGCGACGAGCCGCTCGACGTCCTCGTTGCGACCGTCGGCGTCGAAGCCGGCGGCGACCGGTTTCATCGCCAGCGTCGTGAGTCCGCGCGCGGCCGCCGCGTGGAGCAGCGCGCAGGCGGCGAAGGTCTTGCCGACCTCCGTGTCGGTGCCGGTCACGAAGAAGGCTTTTGGGCCAGGCATAGCACGACCTCGAAAGTGGCGGGCAGGCCGGCGGGGCCGCGCCGGGCTTCATAGCGGGCCACGACTTCCGCCCAGGCCCGTTTGCCCATCAACCCCGGCCGGCGGCCGCCGTGGCCGACCTGGTTCGCGCCGAGCGCCTTGAGCGCGCGCAGGAGGGCCGGAAGATCGGGGTAATGGAGGCACAGCGGCCGCCGCTCCACGCGGATGCCGTCGAGACCTGCGGCGGCGCAGACGTCGGCCAGGGCTTCCGCCTCCGCGAATTCGAGCACGTGGCGATGGGCGTCGACACCGGCAAAGGCCGCTTCGAGTTCCGCGAGCGTGCCCGGCGCGAGGCTGCTCACGGCGAACCGGCCGCCCGGCGCGAGCACGCGCGCGGCCTCGCGCGCCGCGCGCGCCGCGTCGCACCACTGGAAGGTCAGGCTCGACCAGTAGAGGTCGAACGTGGCCGGCGCGAAGGGCAGCGCCTCGATGTCGGCGCAGACGCCGGCGCCGCCGGCGGCCACGAGCATCGCCGGCGCGAAGTCGGCCGGGACGATCTCCGCGTCCGGCCAGCGTTCGGTGAGCAGGCCGAGCGCGTGGCCCGTGCCGCAGCCGGCGTCGAGGATGCGCCGCGGCGCGGCATCGGCGATGGCCTCGAAGAGTAGCCGGCAGACCTGGCGCTGCAGCGTCGCGGCCGTATCGTAGGTTTCAGCCGCGCGGTCGAACGAGCGGCGGACGAGGCGGCTAGCCATGGGCGAACTCGACGACAAGCCGGGCGAAGCGGTCCGGGTCGGACAGGAAGGGCGCGTGCGCGGCGCCGGCGAAGAGCTCGAACCGGGCCGCGGGCAGATGGTCGGCGAGCCAGCGTCCGGCGGCGGGCGGCATCAGCGGGTCGCGTTCGCCATGGATGACCAGAGCCGGCTGGCGTGTCACGACGGCTGAGTTTCGCAGGTCGGCCCCGGCAAGCTCGGCGAGGCCCGGCTGGAGCCGCGCGGTGTCCGGCTCGGCGAGCGCCGCGGCCGTCTGCCGCGTGAGCGCGCGGGCGTTCGCGTCGCCCTGGTGGATCAGCGCGTTGAAGCGGCGCAGCAGGGCGGCCGGATCGGCGCGGAGCGCCTCGGCGAACCCTTGCAGCAGTTCGGGTGGCTGGCCGTGCGGCCAGCCGGGCCCCTGGACGAAGCGCGGCGTCGCGGCGACGAGGACGAGCCTCTCCGGCATCGCCGAAGCCGCCAACGCCAGCGCGCGCATGGCGCCGAGCGACCAGCCGCAGACGATGGCGCCGGTCGGCACCTCGCCGTCGAAGGAGATCTCGAAGCGGCCTGCGAGCCGCTCGGCGACGGGGGACCAGATGCGCGCGTCGTAGCCCCAGCCGGTCAGGAAGGCGAGCCGCTTCAAGCGGCGCACTCCGCGAGCGCGGCGAGGAGCCGGTCGACGTGCGCCGCGGTGTGCGCGGCGGTGAGCGAGATCCTGAGCCGCGCTTCGCCCGCGGGCACCGTCGGCGGGCGGATCGCCGGCGCCCAGACGCCGCGCGCGAAGAGCGCTTCGGCGAGCGCGAGCGTCTTGGCGTTGTCGCCGATGATCACGGGCTGGATCGCCGTCTCCGAGGCCGGCAGCCGCCAGCCCGCGCGTTCGGCGAGCGGCGCGAGTCCCGCGCGCAGCCGAAGGACGAGCGCGCGCAGATGCGCGCGGCGCTCGTCGGCGGCCTCGATCAGTTCGAGGCTCCGCGTCAGCGTGAAACTCAGTGATGGCGGCACGCCGGTGGTGTAGATCGCCGTGCGCGCGCTCTGTTCGAGCCAGTCGATGACCGCGGCGTCTCCGGCGACGAAGGCGCCGGCCACGCCGGCCGCCTTGCCCAGCGTGCCCATGAGGATCAGCCGGCCGCCGGGTTTCAGGCCGAAGTGCGCGGCGGTGCCCCGGCCCTGCGGCCCGAGCACGCCGAGACCGTGCGCGTCGTCGACCACGAGCCAGGTGTCGTGCGCCTCGGCCAGCGCGAGCAGCCGGGGCAGCGGCGCGATGTCGCCGTCCATGCTGAACACCGCGTCGGTGACGATGAAGCGCTTGCGGCCGCGGTTGGCGGCGAGCTGCCCTTCGAGCACGCCGAGGTCGAGATGCGGGTAGCGGTGGCTGAAGGCGGCCGACAGGCGCACGCCGTCGATCAGCGAGGCGTGGTTGAGGCGGTCGGCGAAGATGACGTCGCCGCGGCCCGCGAGCGCTGGCAGGATGCCGAGGTTGGCCATGAAGCCGGTGGCGAAGTGGAGCGCGCGCTTTGCGCCGACGAAGGCGGCGAGCCGTTCCTCGAGCTGCCGGTGCGGCTCGAAATGGCCGCCGAGATATTCGGAGGCGCCGGCGCCGACGCCCCAGCGGCGCGCGCCCTCGGCCAGCGCCTCGACGAGCCGCGGGTCCGCGGCGAGGCCGAGGTAGTCGTTGCTGGCGAAGGAGAGCACGGGCTTTCCGTCGATGACCGTCTCCGGCCCGCAGGGCGCGCCCGCGAGCCGCCGCCGGCGCAAGAGGCCCTGCGCGCGAAGCTCCTCGAGTTCGTGTTCCCAGGTCATGCTGGCAGCGCCGCCTCCAGCGACTCGCCGGCGACGCGGCAGAGGAGCTCGATCCCGCCGTCGTCGAGGATGTAGGGCGGCATGAAATAGACGGTGTTGCCGATCGGCCGCAGCAGCACGCCGCGCTCGAGCGCGGCGCGGTGGAAGCGGCGGCCGAAGCCGGGATCCGCATCGACGTCGAACGCGAAGATCATGCCGCGCCGCCGGTAGTGGCGGACCGCCGGATGACCGGCGAGCGGCGCGAGCCCCGCGTCGAGGCGCGCCGAACGTTGCTGGTTGGCGGCGAGCACGTCGTCCTCCTCGAAGATGTCGAGCACCGCGAGCGCGGCGCGGCAGGCGAGCGGGTTGCCCGTGTACGAGTGCGAATGCAGGAAGCCCTTGGCCGTCTCGTCGTCGTAGAACGCCCGGTAGATCGCGTCCGTCGTCATTACCACCGAGAGCGGCAGGTAGCCGCCGGTGATGCCCTTCGAGAGGCAGAGGAAGTCGGGTCGGATGCCGGCCTGCTCGTGGGCGAAGAAGCTGCCGGTGCGGCCGAAGCCGACGGCGATCTCGTCGCAGACGAGATGCACGCCGTAGCGGTCGCAGAGCTCGCGGGCGCCCTGCAGGTAGTCCGCCCCGTGCATCGCCATGCCGGCCGCGCACTGCACGAGCGGCTCGACGATCAGCGCCGCCGTCTCGCCGTGGTGCGCAGCGAGATGCGCTGCGAGCGCGTCGAGGGCCTTGCGCGTGGCGTCCGGCCCCAGGCGCGCATCGGGCGAGGGCAGCACCGTGGCCGCGCGCACGAGCGGCGCGTAGGCGTCGCGGAAGATGGCGATGTCGGTGACGCCGAGCGCGCCGACGGTCTCGCCGTGGTAGCCGCCGGCGAGGCAGAGGAAGCGGTTCTTCCCGGGCCGGCCGGTGTTGCGCCAGTAGTGCGCCGACATCTTGAGGGCGATCTCGGTCGCCGAGGCGCCGTCGGAGGCGTAGAAGCAGTGGCCGAGCGCGCCGCCAGTGAGCGCCGAAAGCCGCTCGGAGAGCTCGACCACCGGCGCGTGGGTGCAGCCGGCGAGGATTACGTGCTCGAGCGTCCCGAGCTGGTCGCGGATCGCCGCGTTGATGCGCGGGTTGCAGTGGCCGAAGAGATTCACCCACCAGGAGCTGATGCCGTCGAGCCAGCGCCGGCCATCCTCGCCGACGAGCCACGGGCCTTCGCCGCGGACGACGGGCAGGAGCGGCAACGCGCCCGTCTCGTGCTGCTTCATCTGCGTGCAGGGGTGCCAGACGGCGGCCCGGCTGCGTTCGAGGAGGGAAACTGGCATGGGCGGAATTCTACCGCCCCGGCATCAGGCCACCGAGCGGATCCAGCGTGTCAGCGTGCCCGCATCCATGGCACCGGCCTGGCGCGCGATCTCGCGACCGCCCTTGAAGACCGCCACGGTGGGGATGCTGCGGATGCCGAAGCGCGCCGCGAGGCCCTGCGCTTCCTCGGTATTGACCTTGGCGAGCCGGTAGTGCGGCTCGAGCATGCGCGCGGCCTGGGCGAAGGCCGGCGCCATCATCCGGCACGGGCCGCACCAGGGCGCCCAGAAGTCGACCACCACCGGCAGGTCGGAGCGGCCGACGTGCTTCTCGAAGGTCGCCTCGTCGAGTTCGACCGGGGCGCCGGAAAACAGCGCGCCCTTGCAGCGGCCGCAGGTCGGCCCTTCGGCGAGGCGCCCGGCCGGCACGCGGTTCGGTGCGTGGCAATGCGGGCAGACGACGATCAGGGGGTCGCTCATGGTGGGCTCCGTATATCAGTTGCTGCCGATATAGGGGCGGGGCGCCCGGTTTCAACGTCCGTGCGTCGCTCAGCGGATCAGCCATTCCCGGCCGCAGTCGCGGCACTGCGCGCGCAGCCAGAGGTCGTTCCTGGCGGTCTCGATGGCCGGGTCGCCGCCGTCCGGCAGCGCCGCGGGGCAGGTCGCGAGCACGCGGAAGCGCGCGTAGCTGCCGCAGCCGGGGCAGACGGCCTGCTCGCCGAGCCGCTCCGCGGTCGCGAGCATGGCCCGGTAGCGCGCCCAGCTGTAGGCGACGACGATCAGGCCGGCGGCGAGCAGGCCAAGCCCCATGATCCGCGTCGCGCCCGCGCCGAAGAGCTCCAGCCCGGCGACGAGGACGATGAGGCCGAGGAACCAGCTCACCAGCCAGGCGTGGCACTCGATCAGCTGCCGCTCGTACCAGCGGCGGAAGCCGTCCGTGCGGATGCGTTCGAGCGAGGCCATTGCGTATTCCTCTGCCGGTCAGTATTCACAGCGTAAGCCGCCGCGCTCCTGGAAACAACGTCGATGCCCCCAGGGCCATGGTCCCTCGGCATTCCCCTTTGAAACTCAGCCGTGGTGACACGCCAGCCGGCGCCCTATTCCCATTCGCGGACGACGAAGCGCCGCTTGCCCGAGGCGGTCGGGGCGATGGCCTCGAGGTAACACACCTCCAATGCCATTTCGGCGCCGGCCTTGTCGCGGATCTTCGCCTGCATCGCGGCGATGGTGTCGGCGGGCAGCGGCGCGGGCGCGACGACTTCGAGCACCAGCCGGTCCGGCGCGGTCTGGGCGAAGCGGTACTGGCGGATCGTGGTCAGCCCGTAGAGCAGGCCGTTGAAGAACGACGGGTGGACGTGGCGCCCGGCCGCCGTGCGGATCAGGTCGTTTTTGCGGCACAGGCCCATCTCCATGAGCGGAAACGGCCAGCCACAGTCGCATTCGCCGTCCATGAGCCGGCCGGAATCGCCGACCTCGTAGCGGATCATCGGCATCAGCCGGTTGGTCAGCGAGGTGACGATCAGCCGGTCCTCGCCGTCCTCGCCGGGCAGCGATTCGAGATGGACCATGTCGGTGAACACGTGCAGGTTGCCGCGCGGACATTCGCAGGCGATGTTGGGGATCTCGCGGCAGCCGTACTGGTTGAACACGCGGCAGCCGAAGGCGCGCGACATGACTTCGCGCTGGCCGTCGTCGAGCATCTCTGCGGTCGAATAGACGCCGCGCAGGCTGTCGGGCAGGGCGATGCGCCGGTCGATGACGTGGCGCGCGAGCGCCGCGAGGATGGAGGCATAGCCCTGCAGCAGCACCGGCCGCCGGCGCCGGATCAGCCCGGCCCAGGCCTCGAGCGTCGCTTCGTCGTAGTCGCGGGCGTCGAGGGTCTGCTCGCCGGTGACCCATGCGCCCCAGCGTTTTTTCAGGCCGCCGGCGCGGATGTCCTGGCGCGCGCCCCAGAAATTGAGGATGGGCTCGCCGGGCCGCCAGCCGCTGGCCATGTAGCTCCGCATCATGCCGGCGCGCATGAGTTCGTGCTTTTCCTCGTCCCACCAGAAGGCGAGCGGCCTGCCCGTCGAGCCGCCCGTGTGGCCGAGGTGGATACTGCTGCGGTCGGCGCCGCGCGCGAGCAGGCGTTCGAGGTTGGCGCGCACGTCGTCCTTGGTCAGGACCGGCAGCCGGACGAGCTCGCGCTCGCTACCGAAGCGCTCGGCGTAGTAATCGGTGTTCTCCGCGGCGAAGGCGATGATGGCCTCGAGCGCGCGGCGGTGATGTTCGCGCATCGCCTCCGGCGTCAGCGCCGCGTTGGCGAGCAGGCCGTCGAGCAGGGCGAAGCGCCGCGGGTGCCGCCGCCGGTGCAGCCAGTCCCTCAGGCCGGCCACACCCCGGCCTCCCAGCGGCGGCGGTCGTCGCGGTAGCCGCGGATCGCGGCGAAGAGTTCATCGCGCCACCCGCGCCACGTCGTCTCGTCGGCGATCTTCCGGTAACCGGGCGCGTCCTCGCCGAAGTTGCGTTCGACGTTGTCGGCGAAGACGCGAAGGAGATCGAGCGCCGCCGCGTGCGCGGGCGCGCGGTGCCACCATTGCCGCGGATCTTCGAGGATCGCGCCAACGCCGGCGAGCCGGGCGAGGATGTCGCGGTGGCGCGCCTGGTAGCGGCCGAGCATTTCGCCGCGCACGGCGGCGAGCGTTGCGGCGATCGTCTCCTCGGCCACGGCCTCGCGTGGAAAGCCGTCTGCCGCGAGCCGCTCGATGGTGAAGAGCATGACGTCGCCCTGGAACTGGCGCTCGAACTCGCCGCCGAGGTCGATGCGCCGCGCCTCGGTGGCGATGCCCGGGCGGAACTCGGACTGCCCGCCGCGCTCGACCGTGCGCCGGTGGAGCATCGGCAGGTTGGCCGAGACGAAGCGCGGCCCGAGTTCGGCGCGCAGCATGCGCCCGAGCGTCGGCCCGGACATGCGCAGCCGCAGCGGCGCGAAGGGGATGAAGTAGCGCAGCGCTTCGGCGCGGAAGGCGTAGTTGCCGGCATAGACGGTGCGCGCGGGCTGGATGGAATCGAACAGCGGGATCGGCTCGTAGCGCGAGACGCGGGTCGGGTGCTCGCCGTAGAAGAAGCTGTTGGCGCGCGCCGCGAAGTCGGCGAAGCAGTCGGCCTCGCCGTGCGGCCCAACGAGCGGGCAGGGGTAGTCGAAGGCCTCTTTCGCCGCGAAGCCGAACAGGTCGGCCATGTCGTGGTAGGCCGCGTCGCCGTTCCGGGAATGGTGCGCATGGTGACTGCACGGGGCATGCGGGTCGGCGTCGGCCATGCCGCGCAGGAAGGCGAGCACGTCGGCGAGGAAGTTCGCGGTCATCACCGCGGGCGAAACCGGCGGGTCGCCGACCACCTTGCCGGTGACGACCAGCGCGTCGGTGCGCGCGAAGACGGCCTCGAGGCCGTTGAAGTAATCGACGACATAGCCGTCGTTTTCGGCGACATCGACGCGGAACTCCTGGTCGCTGTCGATCGACCAGATGATCGGCGTGTTACCGTGCCTGAGTCTCGAATGGGTGCTCAACATCTGCGCCACTTTGAGGTAGGCGATGTTGCGCATCACGCCCTGGCCCTTGTGGCCGAAGCGCTCGCGCGGCGCACTGCCGAGCACGCCCGGAAGTTCCGCCATCCGCGGCGCGGCGAGCGCGTACTGCTCGTCGGGGTCGAAGTGGACGACCTCGAAGCCGGCGTCGCCGTAGCGCGCCGCGATCTCGCGGTTGGCGGCGACGTTGGCGGGATCGGCGCTGTCGTCGGCGAGCAGCACGGTGATCGCGCCGTCGTAGGGAAAGCGGGAAAGCGTCGCCTTCAGGCTGTCGAGGCAGGCGCGGATGTGGCGCGGCCGGTCGGCGACCGGAATGAGGATGAGGAAACCGTTTTTTTTCACCGGTCCGACTTGTAGGCCGGGAAGACGTTCTTGTCCCACATGACCTCGATGAGGTTGATGCCGCCCGCGAGGTCGGCGCGCTCGAACAGGGCGTCGACGTCTTCGCTGCGCTCGATGCGCCAGTGGGCGATGCCGAAGGACTTCGCCAGCAGCGCGTAATCGGGATTGACGAAGTCGCAGTCGATGTAGCGCTCGCGGTAGAGCTGGAACTGGTTCTTGCGGATGAGGCCGAGCGTGCCGTTGTTGATCATGACGACATTGACGGGCACGCGGTAATTGACCGCCGTCATCAGCTCCATGCAGCACATCTGGAAGCCGCCGTCGCCGAGGATGGCGAAGGCTGGCGCGTCGACCGCGCAGCGCGCGCCGATGGCCGCGGGAATCGCGTGGCCGAGCGAGGAGACACCGGTGTTCGGGAAGTAGCGGTGTCGCGGCGAGGCGCGCAGGTAGGTCTGGGCGAGGATGATGTTGTCGTCGAAGATCAGCGCCTCGGGCAGCCGCTCGACGAGCCGTTCGAAGAGCTGATGGACGACGGTGAAACGCGGCCTGATTTCGGGCGGCGGCAGCGGCGGGGCGTCCCGCGCCGGCGTGTCGGCGAGATGGTCGAGCAGGTCCTCGAGCACCGCGCGGATGTCGCCATGGATGGCGAGATCGGCCTTGAACACCTTTTCCAGTTGCGCGGGATCGTGGTCGACCTGGATTACGCGCTTGCCGTCCATCAACCGCCGGTCCCAGAGGTGGCTGGTACGCTCGTTGAAGCCGGCGCCGAGCACGATCAGCAGGTCGGCATGCTCGACGATGTGCCGGTAGGCGCTGCCGTCCGAGGTGACGCCGAGGCAGCCGAGCGCGCGGGGGCTGCCCTCGGCGATCAGGCCCTTGCCCTTGAGCGTCGTGGCGACGCGCACGGCGTGCCGCTCGCCAAGCGTTTCCAGCGCCTGCGCCGCGCCGGAGAGGAAGCAGCCGTGGCCGGCGACGATCACCGGGTGGCGCGCCTCGCGCAGCATGCGCGCCATCTCGGCCGTCGCGGCGTAGCGGTTGCACAGGGGCGCCTGGTCGATGGTGAAACGGATGTCGTCCAGGAGCGCTTCGTCGACCGGCTCCTTCTGGATGTTGTAGGGCAGCGAGAGCAGCACCGGGCCGCGCACGCCGTTGGCCGAGAGCAGGATGCGCGCGGCCTGGCGCAGCACCTGCTGGAGGTAGTCGGTGCGCTCGACGATGCGGTGGTAGCGGGTGATGCCGCGGAAGATGTCGGACTGGTCGATGGCGCCGCCTTCGCCGGAAGCCTCCTGGAGGCCGCCCTTGCCGAAGATGAAGGTCGAGGTTTCGCCGGTGATGACGAGCACCGGCAGCTTGTCGGCGTAGGCATTGGCGATGCCGGTGACGAGGTTGGTCGCGCCCGGCCCCGCGGTGGTGATGCAGGCGGCGATGCCGCGGGTCGCGCGCGCCTCGCCGCAGGCCATGAAGGCCGCGCCCTGCTCGTGCTTGACCAGCACGGTGCGGATCGACGAGTCGAAGAGCCGGTCGTAGACCGGCAGGATGTGCGAGCCGGGCATGCCGTAGATGTTGCGGATGCCCAGCCGCTCCATGAAGCGGACGATCAGTTCGGCGACGGTGATCTGCATGCGCTCAGACGTCGAGTTTCGGCAGCACGAGGTCGGCGAGCGCCTCGATCCAGTCCGGCCGCTCGTTGAGGCAGGGAATGTAGCGGAACTCGCGGCCGCCGGCGGCGAGGAAGGCGGCGCGGCACTCCATGTCGATCTCCTCGAGCGTCTCCAGGCAGTCGGCGGCGAAGCCGGGGCAGATCACGTCGACCACCTTCGCGCCTTCGCGCGCGAGCGCTTCCAGCGTCGGCTGGGTGTAGGGCTTAAGCCACTCGGCGGCGCCGAAGCGGGACTGGAAGGTGAGCTGCCATTCCCCCTCGGCGAGGTTCAGCGCGCGCGCGAGCAGGCTGGCGCTTCGCGAACACTGAGTTTCGTAGGGGTCGCCGCGCTCGACGGCACGTTTCGGGATACCGTGGAAGCTCATGACCAGCCGGTCCGGCCGGCCGTTTTTCCGCCAGTGGTCGCGCACGCTCTGGGCGAGCGCGCCGATATAGCCCGGATGGTCGTGGTAATCGGCGATCTCGACGATCTCCGGCGCGCCGGAATTGCGGCGCTGCCAGGCCGCGACCGCGTCCTTCGTGCTGCCGGTGGTGCTGCCGGCATACTGCGGGTAAAGCGGCAGGACGACGATGCGGCGCACGCCTTCGTCCCGCAGCCGGTCGAGCGCGGCGGCGATGGACGGCTGGCCGTAGCGCATCGCCCAGGCGACGGTCACGTCACGGATGCCGCGATGGCCGATCAGGCCCTTGAGGAGCTTCGCCTGCCTTTCGGTATGCACCTTGAGCGGCGAGCCCTCCGGGGTCCAGATCTTCGCGTATTTCTCCGCCGACTTCGCCGGCCGCGTGCGCAGGATGATGCCGTGCAGGATCGGCCACCAGAGGAGCCGCGGCAGGTCGACCACGCGCCGGTCGCCGAGGAATTCGGCGAGGTAGCGGCGCAGCGCCGGGGCGTCCGGCGCATCCGGCGTGCCGAGGTTGACCAGCAGGATGGCCCGGGTCATGGCCCTCCCCCTTCCGGCCTCCCCCTCGCGGGGGAGGAGCCCGCGTGCCTCGCTGCGCTCGGACAGATTACGGGGTGCTCCGATCGAAGCTCGTTGCGGTTCGCGCCTTCGGCGCGTGTCGTCCCGGCTCGGGGCGGCCCTTCGCCGGGACAGGGCCCTCCCCCTCCCGGCCTCCCCCTCGCGGGGGAGGTGACGGTCGTTCGCGGGCGGCGCCCGCTCCGGCGTGTTGGCTGCGCCGTCCTTGGGACGGCCCGGCGGACGGCGTTCATGGCGCCGCCAGCGCCGAGGAGAGCAGCTTGGCCGTGATGTCGACGATGGGGATCACGCGTTCGTAGGCCATGCGCGTCGGGCCGATGACGCCAACGGTGCCGACGACCTGGCCGTCGACCTCGTAGGGCGCGGCGACGACGCTGCATTCGTCGAGGAGGGCGACGCCCGATTCGCCGCCGATGAAGACCTGCACGCCGTCGGCGCGGCTGGAAAGGTCGAGCAGTTGCATCAGGCCGGTCTTCTTCTCGAACAGATCGAACAGCGCACGCAGGCGGTCCATGTTCGAGGAAAGCTCCTCGACGCCGAGCAGGTTCTTCTCGCCGCTGATCACGTACTGTCCGGCGGCATCGCTGACCGCTTCGGTGCCGGCGTCGAGCGCGGCGCTCATCAGTTCCATCATGTCGGCGCGCAGCTGGCGGAGTTCATCCTGCAGACGGGCGCGGATCTGCTCGAAGTCGTGGCCGGCGAAATGCTCGTTGAGCATGTTGGCCGCCATGGTCAGTTCCGACTGCGTGTACGGGCGCTGGGTGAACAGGATGCGGTTTTGCACGTCGCCCTCGGTGGTGACGATGATCAGCAGCACGCGCGTGTCGGAGAGGCCGAGGAATTCGATCTGGCGGATCTTCGGCATCTGGCGCCGGGGGGCGACGACGACGCCGGCAAAGTGGGTGAGCTGGGAAAGCAGTTGGGAAGCCTGGCTGATCACGCGCTGCGGCTGGTCCGGATGGATCGCCTCGCGCAGGCCACTGATTTCCTCGCTCGCCAGCGGCTTGACCGTGAGCAGGGTGTCGACGAACAGGCGGTAGCCCTTGGGCGTCGGCACGCGCCCGGCCGAGGTGTGCGGGCTGGCGATGAAGCCCATTTCCTCGAGATCGGACATGACGTTGCGGATCGTCGCCGGCGAAAGCTCGAGGCCGGAGTAGCGGGACAGCGTCCGCGAGCCGACCGGCTGACCTTCCGCGATGTAGCGTTCGATCAGGGTCTTGAGCAGGGTCTGGGCGCGACGGTCGAGCATGGCGGAATTTTATCGGGGAATCCGGTGCGGTTCCGGGATATGGTTAAATCGGCGGTCATGGCGAACCCGTTCCGCAAAACGATACGCACGGCCGGCCTGATCGGCAAGGTCGACAGCCCGGAGGTGATCGAGTCGCTGCCGGTGCTGGCGAAGTTCCTTCGGGAATCGGGGGTGCGTGTGTTGGTGGAAGAGGCCATCGCCGGCACGGTGCCTCCGGGCCGCTGCGAACCGGCGGGCTATGCCGAGATCGGCCGCGAGGCCGATGTGGCCATCGTCCTCGGCGGGGACGGCACCATGCTCTATGCGGGCCGCAGGCTCGCCGAATCCGGCGTGCCGCTCGCCGGCGTCAATCTCGGCCGCCTGGGGTTCATGACCGACATCGCCCGCGACGACATGCTCGCGGCCATGGCCGATCTGCTCGCGGGAAAGTTTACCGCCGAGCCGCGTGTGCTGCTCGACGTGGAGATCGTTCGCGAAGGCCGCTCCATCTTCCGCAACCTGGCCTTCAACGAGGTCGTGGCCAACAAGGGCGATCTCGGCCGCATGATCGAGATGAAGGTCGAGGTCGACGGACAGTTCCTCTACGTGCTCCGTGCAGACGGCATCATCGTCTCGACGCCGACCGGCTCGACGGCCTATGCGCTCTCGGCCAACGGCCCGATCCTGCATCCCGGGCTCGCCGGCATCGCGCTCGTGCCGCTGTGTCCGCATGCGCTGTCGAACCGGCCGATCACCATCGGCGACGGCTGCCGGATCGAGATCACGCTGCTGTCGCCCAATCCCGGCCGCGTCCATGTCGATGGCCAGGCGCGCTGTGACGCGCTGCCGGGCGATGGCATCCACATCGCGCGCTCGCCCCACGTCGTTACGCTGTTGCATCCGCCCGGCTACAACTACTACGCCATGCTGCGGGAGAAGCTCCGCTGGAGCGAGGCGCCGAGGCATTGAGCCGTGCTGCGCAGGCTGTACATCCGCGATTTCGTCATCGTCGACCGGCTCGAACTGGAGTTCGGCGCTGGCTTCGGCGCGCTCACCGGTGAGACCGGCGCCGGCAAATCCATCCTCGTCGATGCGCTCTCGCTGGCGCTCGGCGAGCGGGCCGATGCTTCGGTGGTCCGCCAGGGCGCGGAGCGCGCCGAGGTCTCGGCCGAGTTCGAGGTGGCGCCGGGCGGCGGACTGGAAACCTGGCTGCGCGACAACGACTTCGACGCCGAGGAGACCTGCCTGATGAGGCGGATCGTCGACGCGGGCGGACGCTCGCGGGCGACCATCAACGGCTCTCCGGCGACCCAGGCGCAGCTGCGCCAGGCCGGGGAATTCCTCGCCGACATCCACGGGCAGCACGCCTATCACGCACTGCTGCGCAGCGACGCGCAGCGCGCGTTGCTCGATGCGCAGAGCGGCGCCATCGAGCTCGCGGCCGAGGTGGCGGAAAAGTTCCGCGCCTGGCGGGCGCTTGCTCAGGCGCGCGAGCACGCCGAGCGCGACAGTGCGACGCTCGCGCGCGAGCGGGAAATGCTCGAGTGGCAGGTGCAGGAACTGCGCGCCCTGGATTTCGATGCGGCGCGCTGGGTCGAGGAGAACCAGGAGCACCGGCGGCTCGCGCATGCCGCGACCCTGATCGAAGGCGTCGCCGCGGCGCTCGCCTTTCTCGACGAGGACGAGGCTGCCGCCTCGGCGCGGCTCGATGCCGCCGAGTCGCGGCTTGCCACGCTCACGGAATACGATTCCGCCTTGAAGGAACCGCTGGAGTTGATCGACGCGGCGCGCATCCAGGTTGCCGAGGCGACCCACGCGCTCGCACGCTACCGCGACCGCATCGACCCCGAGCCCGGGCGGCTGGCCGAGCTCGAAGCGCGCATTGGCGCGGTGACGACGCTCGCGCGCAAGCATAGGGTGACGCCCGAGGAGCTTCCCGGGGTGCTCGCCCGCTGTGAGGCGAAGCTCGGGGAAATCGCGCTGTCGGCGGATCCGGCGGCGTTGGCGGAAAAGGAGAAGGCGGCACGGGCCGAGTACGAGAGGGCGGCCAAGCGCCTGTCGGCGCGCCGCGGTGAGGGCGCAGCGGCCTTGTCCGCGGCGGTCACCGAGGGCATGCAGCAGCTGGCGATGCCGGGCGGCCGTTTCGAGGTGGCCCTGAAGGCGCTGCCCGAAGGCTCCGTCCATGGTTCGGAAACAGTCGAATTCCTGGTCACCGCCAACCCTGGCCAGCCACCGAGGCCGCTCGCCAAGGTGGCCTCGGGGGGCGAACTCTCGCGCATCGGTCTGGCGATCCAGGTGATCGCCAGCAGTGCCGGCGTGGCGCCGACCTTGATCTTCGACGAGGTCGATGTCGGCATCGGCGGACGGGTCGCCGAGATCGTCGGCCGGATGCTCCGGGAACTGGGCCGGCAGCGCCAGGTGCTCTGTGTCACCCATCTGCCGCAGGTCGCGGCACAGGCCGACTGGCAATGGTCGATCGCCAAGGAGACGCGCGATGGCCGGACGCTGAGCCGCGTCACCGTCCTCGACCGCGCCGGCCGCATCGAGGAGATCGCGCGGATGCTGGGCGGCGTGAAGATCACCGAGACCACGCGCCGGCATGCGCGGGAGATGCTCGGTTTCGGCACGTAGCCGGTCTCGCGTTGAAACTCAGCCGTCGTAATACGCCAGCCGGAGCTACAGCGCCGGCCGCGGTGCGCCGATCATCGTCAGGATGCCGGTGACGACGAACACGCCGGCCGCGATCCAGCGGATCGTGGTCAGCGGCAGCTTTTCCGCCAGCCGGTCGCCGACGATGACGGCGGGAACGTTGGCGATCATCATGCCGATGGTCGTGCCGAGGACGACCGCCGCCAGCGCATCGAAGCGTGCGGCGAGCGCCACCGTGGCGAGCTGGGTCTTGTCGCCCATCTCGGCGATGAAAAAGGCGATGACCGTGGTGACGAAGGCCCCGGCCTTGTGCAGCTTCGGGTCGTCGTCCAGCGAGTCGGGGTGCAGCGTCCACAGGCCGAAGACGACGAACACCGCGCCCGTGAGCCACGGCAGCCAGGCCGGCGAGATCAGCGTCGCCAGCCAGGCGCCGACATAGCCGGCGAACAGGTGGTTGGCGAGGGTGGCGACGAAGATGCCGGCGATGATCGGCCAGGGGCGACGCAAGCGCGCGGCGAGGACGAAGGAGAGCAACTGGGTCTTGTCACCGATCTCGGCCAGGGCGACGAGAACGGTGGCGGTCGTGAAAGCTTCGAGCACTCAGGATTTCTTCCGGTTCGGACAGTCTGCCTTGGTGCAGTCTGCATAGAGGTAGAGCGCGTGTTCGACGACCTTGAAGCCGCGCTCCTCGGCGATCTTCGTCTGCCGCTTCTCGATCGCGGGATCGAAGAACTCCTCGACCTTGCCGCACTGCAGGCAGACGAGATGGTCGTGATGGCCGCCTTCGTTGAGCTCGAAGACGGCGCGTCCCGATTCGAAGAAGTGGCGGGAGAGCAGACCGGCCTGCTCGAACTGGGTGAGCACCCGGTAGACCGTGGCAAGCCCGAGATCGACGTCTTCCGCAGCGAGCAGGTGCTGGACGTCTTCCGCCGTCATGTGGCGCTTGCCGGTGTGCTGCGCCTTCTGGAACAGTTCGAGGATCTTGATGCGCGGGATCGTGGCCTTGAGCCCGATGCTGCGGAGTTCGTCTGATCTGGACATGGCGCGCGGTCGTGGATGGTCGGGGCCGGTCATGGCGAGCCGGGCCGGGCGCCTATGATATAGTTTTCGCGCCGGTCGTTGGCAACACGTGACGACCGCCTGGAGCCTCACGGCACGCCCCCCAGCCTTCCGATCACGCGCCCGAATGAAGCCATATTCCCTCGCCCTGTTCGCCGTTCTTCCGCTGGTGGCGGGGTGTTCCGGAAGCGGCGGGGCGTGGCTGACACCGCACCGCATCGACATCCGCCAGGGCAACCTGGTGACCCAGGAGATGGTTTCGAGTCTGAAGCCGGGGCTCACGAAGGACCAGGTGCGTTTCATGCTCGGCACGCCGCTCATCGCCGACATGTTCCATGCCGACCGCTGGGACTATGTCTATCGTTTCGTTCCGGGTGGCAATCCCGCGGAGGTCGAGCAGCGGCATCTCGCGGTGTTCTTCCAGGACGGCAAGTTGGCGCGGGTGGAGGGCGACGTCGTCGCCGCGGCCGGCGGTGCCGGTTCACCCGCCGGGACCGAGGCCGGCAGGCCGGCCGTGCGGGTGATCGAGATCGCCCCGGCGAAGGCGGCCGGATCCTCCGGCGGCGACAGATAGATACTTGGGAGCATCATGGAAAGGATTCGCATTGCCATCGCCGGCGCCGGTGGGCGCATGGGGCGCACGCTGATCGAAGCCGTGCTGAAGGCGCCCGACGCCATCCTCGCCGGCGCGGTCGACGTTCCGGGCAGTCCGGCCATCGGCAAGGATGCCGGTGAGCTCGTCGGCATGCCCTGCGGCGTTCCGGTCAGCGAGGCGGTCGAATCGGTGCTGGCGAAAGCCGACTGCCTGATCGACTTCACCCGGCCCGAAGGCACCCTCCGGCATCTGGAGATCTGCCGCCGGCTGAAGGTGGCCATGGTGATCGGCACGACGGGAATGGACGCGCGGCAGAAGCAGGCCATCCAGGAGGCGGCGCGCGACATCCCGATCGTCTTCGCGCCCAACATGGCCGTGGGCGTCAATCTCGTCTTCAAACTGCTCGACGTCGCCGCCCGCATCCTCGACGACGGCTACGACGTCGAAATCATCGAGGCGCACCACCGCCACAAGGTCGATGCGCCCTCCGGCACGGCTTTGCGCATGGGCGAGGTGGTCGCCGCGGCGCTCGGCCGCTCGCTCGACGAATGCGCGGTCTATGGCCGCGAGGGCCACACCGGCGAGCGCCCGGCGACCCAGATCGGCTTCGCCACGGTGCGCGGCGGTGACATCGTCGGCGATCACACTGTGCTCTTCGCCGGCACGGGCGAGCGCGTCGAGATCACCCACAAGGCCGCAAGCCGCATGCCCTATGCGCTGGGCAGCTTGCGCGCGGCGCGTTTCCTCTACGGCCGGGCCGGCGGCCTGTTCGACATGCAGGACGTCCTCGGTCTGCGTTGAAACGCAGTGCGGCATTGTCTGCTGCGCCGCCGCACGATATAATTCAAAAATTTGTCAGGTCGGGCATTGGCATCACCGCGCCCGCCCTGTGTCCCAGTCGCCTCGTCATCCAGGAGCCCGATCGTGCGCAAGTTCCCGCCTGCCCTCCTCGCACTCGCAGACGGAACCGTTTTCAGGGGCTCCGGCATCGGAGCCCTCGGCGAGAGTGTCGGCGAGGTGGTCTTCAACACCGCGATGTCGGGCTACCAGGAAATCCTCACGGATCCGTCCTACACGCGCCAGATCGTCACGCTGACGTATCCGCACATCGGCAACGTCGGCGTCAATCGCGAGGACTGCGAGGCCGCGCGCGTGCATGCGGCCGGCCTGGTGATCCGCGATCTTTCGCTGGTCGCCTCCAACTTCCGCGCCGAGCAGACGCTTGATGCCTACCTGAAGTCCGAGAACGTCGTCGCCATCGCCGACATCGACACCCGGAAACTCACTCGCATCCTGCGTGAGAAGGGCGCGCAGGCCGGTTGTCTGCTGACGGGCGAAAATCCCGATGCCGACGAGGCCATCGCCAAGGCGAAAGCTTTCCCGGGCCTTGCCGGCATGGATCTGGCCAAGGTCGTGACCACACCTCAGCCCTATGAATGGGCCGAGGGCGAATGGGCGCTGGGCAAGGGCTACCAGGCAACCGAGAAGCCGCGATTCCACGTCGTCGCCTACGACTTCGGCGTCAAGCGCAACATCTTGCGCATGCTCGCCAGCCGCGGCTGCCGGCTGACCGTGGTGCCGGCGACGACGCCGGCCGCCGACGTGCTGGCGATGAATCCGGACGGCGTCTTCCTCTCCAATGGTCCGGGCGATCCGGAGCCGTGCGATTACGCGATCGCGGCGATCCGCGAGTTCCTCGACCGCCGCCTGCCGGCCTTCGGCATCTGCCTCGGCCACCAGCTGATGGGCCTCGCCGCCGGCGGCCGGACGCTGAAGATGAAGTTCGGGCACCACGGCGCCAACCATCCGGTCAAGGACCTGGACAGCGGACAGGTGCTGATCACCAGCCAGAACCACGGCTTCGCCGTCGATCCGGCGACCCTGCCGGGCAACGTCCGCGTGACCCACGTTTCGCTGTTCGATGGCAGCCTCCAGGGCATGGCCTGGACGGACCGGCCGGCGCTTTGCTTCCAGGGCCATCCGGAAGCGAGCCCCGGGCCGCACGACGTGTCCTATCTGTTCGACCGCTTCATCGCAATGATGGCGCAGAAATAACATGCCCAAGCGCACCGACATTCACAGCATCCTGATCATCGGCGCCGGTCCGATCATCATCGGCCAGGCCTGCGAGTTCGACTATTCGGGCGCCCAGGCCTGCAAGGCCCTGCGCCAGGAAGGCTACAAGGTCATCCTGGTCAACTCCAACCCGGCGACGATCATGACCGATCCGGAGATGGCCGATGTCACCTACATCGAACCGATCACCTGGCAGGTCCTGGAGAACATCATCGCCCGCGAGCGGCCGGACGCGCTGCTGCCGACCATGGGCGGCCAGACGGCGTTGAACTGCGCGCTCGATCTGGCCAAGCACGGCGTCCTCGAAAAATATGGCGTCGAAATGATCGGCGCGACGAAGGAGGCGATCGACAAGGCCGAGGACCGCGAGAAGTTCAAGCAGGCGATGACGCGGATCGGCCTCGGCTCGGCGCGCTCGGGCATCGCCCACAGCATGGAAGAGGCGCTCCAGGTGCAGAGCGCGATCGGCTTCCCGGCGATCATCCGCCCCTCTTTCACGCTCGGCGGCTCCGGCGGCGGCATTGCCTACAACCAGGAAGAGTTCGTCGCCATCTGCAAGCGTGGCCTCGAAGCCTCGCCGACCAAGGAACTGCTGATCGAGGAATCGCTGCTTGGCTGGAAGGAATTCGAGATGGAAGTCGTGCGCGACCGCCACGACAACTGCATCATCGTCTGCTCGATCGAAAACCTCGATCCGATGGGCGTCCATACCGGCGATTCGATCACCGTGGCGCCGGCGCAGACGCTGACGGACAAGGAATACCAGATCATGCGCGACGCCTCGATCGCCGTGCTGCGCGAAATCGGCGTCGACACCGGCGGTTCGAACGTCCAGTTCGCGATCAATCCGGCCGACGGGCGCATGATCGTCATCGAGATGAACCCGCGCGTTTCGCGCTCGTCGGCGCTTGCCTCGAAGGCGACCGGCTTCCCGATCGCCAAGGTCGCGGCGAAGCTGGCGGTCGGCTACACCCTCGACGAGCTCGCCAACGAGATCACCGGCGGTGCGACACCGGCGTCATTCGAGCCGGCGATCGACTATGTCGTGACCAAGGTGCCGCGCTTCGCCTTCGAGAAGTTCCCGCTCGCGGATTCGACGCTGACCACGCAGATGAAATCGGTCGGCGAGGTGATGGCGATCGGCCGCACCTTCCAGGAGTCGCTGCAGAAGGCACTGCGCGGCCTCGAGGTCGGTGTCGATGGCTTCAATCTCAAGAGCGTCGATCCCGAGCAGATCGCCGAGCAGCTCGCCCGGCCTTCGCCGGAGCGGCTCTGGTACGTCGCCGATGCCTTCGCCGTCGGCATGACGGTCGAGCGGCTCTACGAGCTGACACGCATCGATCCCTGGTTCCTCACCCAGATCAAGGAGATCGTCGACATCGAACTCGATCTGGAAAAGCGCTCGCTCGGCTCGATCGATGCGGCCGAAATGCGCTTCCTCAAGCGCAAGGGCTTCTCCGACCGCCGGCTCGCCCATCTGCTCAAGACCGACGAGACGGCGCTGCGTGCCTACCGGCACCTGCTCGGCGTGCGGCCCGTGTACAAGCGTGTCGATACCTGCGCCGCGGAGTTCGCGACCGCGACGGCCTACATGTACTCGACCTACGAGGAGGAATGCGAGGCGCAGCCCAGCGAGCGCAAGAAGATCATGGTTCTCGGCGGCGGCCCGAACCGCATCGGCCAGGGCATCGAGTTCGACTACTGCTGCGTGCATGCGGCGCTGGCGATGCGCGAGGATGGCTTTGAAACCATCATGGTCAACTGCAACCCGGAGACCGTCTCGACCGACTACGACACCTCCGACCGGCTCTACTTCGAGCCGCTGACGCTCGAGGATGTCCTGGAGATCGTTCATGTCGAGAAGCCACACGGCGTCATCGTCCAATTCGGCGGCCAGACGCCGCTCAAGCTGGCGCTGGCGCTGGAGGCCAACGGCGTGCCGATCATCGGTACCTCGCCGTCGATGATCGATGCCGCCGAGGACCGCGAACGCTTCCAGAAGCTGCTGCAAGACCTCGGCCTCCGGCAGCCGCCCAATCGCACGGCACGCACCGAGGAGCAGGCGATCGGCATGGCCGCGGAAATCGGCTATCCGCTGGTCGTCCGGCCGTCCTATGTGCTCGGCGGCCGGGCCATGGAGATCGTGCACGAGCAGAAGGATCTCGAACGCTACATGCGCGAGGCGATCAAGGTCTCCAACGATTCGCCGGTGCTGCTCGACCGCTTTCTCAACGACGCCACGGAGGTCGACGTCGATGCGCTCTCCGACGGCACGCAGGTGATCATCGGCGGCATCATGGAGCACATTGAGCAGGCCGGCGTCCATTCCGGCGATTCGGCATGTTCGCTGCCGCCCTATTCGTTGTGCGAAGAACTCCAGGACGAATTGCGCCGGCAGACCGAGCTGATGGCCCGGGGCCTCAACGTCGTCGGCCTGATGAACGTCCAGTTCGCCATCCAGGGCCGCGGCGCCGACGCGACCGTCTACGTGCTCGAAGTGAACCCGCGCGCCTCGCGGACCGTGCCCTTCGTCTCCAAGGCGACCGGCTTGCCGCTGGCGAAGATCGCCGCGCGCTGCATGGCCGGCAGGAGCCTGGCCTCGCAGGGTGTGACGAAGGAGGTGGTGCCGCCGTATTTCTCGGTCAAGGAAGCCGTTTTCCCCTTCATCAAGTTCCCGGGCGTCGACACCATCCTTGGCCCCGAAATGAAATCGACCGGCGAAGTGATGGGCGTCGGGCGCACGTTCGGCGAGGCCTTCGTCAAGTCGCAGATCGCCTCGGGCACCCGCCTGCCGAAGACGGGCAAGGCATTCATCAGTGTCAAGCCGGCCGACAAGGCGAAAGCGGTCGTGGCGGCACGGCAGCTGCACGAGCTGGGCTTCACGCTCTTGGCCACGCGCGGCACGGCGGCGGCGATCGCCGAGGCCGGCATTCCCGTCACGCCGGTGAACAAGGTCAACGAGGGGCGACCGCACGTGGTCGACATGATCAAGAACAACGAGATCGCGCTGATCATCAACACGGTCGACGAAAAGCGCACGGCGATCGCCGATTCCCGCTCGATCCGGACTTCGGCGCTGGCGCAGAAGGTCACGCTCTACACTACCGTCGAGGGCGGGCTCGCCGCCTGCGAGGGCATGCGCCACGCGGGGCTCGAGACCTACGCCCTGCAACGTCTGCATACCGAGCTGAAATGAGCAAGGTTCCGATCACCCTGCGCGGCGCGGAGCAGCTGCGCGAAGAGCTCAAGCGCCTGAAGACTGTCGAGCGGCCGGCCGTCGTCGCAGCGATCGCCGAGGCGCGCTCCCATGGCGATCTGTCGGAGAACGCCGAATACGATGCGGCCAAGGAGCGCCAGGGCTTCATCGAGGGTCGCATCGCCGAAATCGAGGGCAAGCTGGCCAACGCCCAGATCATCGACCCCGCGGCGCTCGATGCCGACGGCCGGGTGGTGTTCGGCGCCACCGTGGACCTCGAGGACATGGACAGCGGCCAGAAGGTCAGCTATCAGATCGTCGGCGACGACGAGGCCGACCTGAAAGTAAACAAGATCTCGCTCAATTCTCCAGTCGCCCGGGCCCTGATCGGCAAGTTCGCCGGCGACGTCGTCGAGGTGCAGACGCCCGGCGGACGGCGCGAATACGAGATCCTCGACGTCAGGTACGTCTAGCCCGGCGCCGGGGAGCCTTCTCCAGCGCCGCAGCGGCTTCCTTCTTGGTCTTTGGCCGGCGCGGCTGGCGTGTTACGACGGCTGAGTTTCGTGGTTCGCCGGCGGGCCGCTCCCGCCAGAGGACGAGGATGTTGCCGATGTGCTGCACCGGCGCGCAGTCGAGCCGGGTACAGATTTCCGTGAGGAGCGATTCGCGCCCGGCGCGTTCGATGCCGGCCAGCTTCACCTTGATCAGCTCGTGGGCTTTCAGCGACCGGTCGATTTCCGCGAGTACCGCTTCGGTGAGACCGTTGCCGGCCACGGTGACCAGGGGATGCAGATGATGGGCGGCAGCGCGCAGCGCCCGGCGCCGTTCGGCGGTCAGTTCGATCATTGGAGGATTGTAGCGCGATGACGCGGCAGACCCGCAGCCACAAGAAGAGCAAGGCGTGGATGCACGAGCACGTCAACGATCCCTGGGTGCGCCGGGCGAAGGCGGAAGGCTGGCGATCGCGGGCCGCGTTCAAGCTGATCGAAATCGACGAAAAGGACCACCTGCTGAAGCCGGGCATGACCGTCGTCGATCTCGGCGCGGCCCCCGGAAGCTGGTGCCAGTACGCGATCCGGCGCATCCAGCCCGGCGGCACGGTAGTGGCCGTCGACCTGCTCGACATGCCGGCGCTCGCCGGCGTGACCTTCATTCGCGGTGATTTCCGCGAGGAGGCCACGCTGAAGGAGATCGAGGCCGCGCTCGGTGGTCGGCCGGTCGATCTTGTATTGTCGGACATGGCCCCCAATATTTCCGGCATCGCGGTGTCGGACGATGCGCGGGCCATGCATCTGGCCGAACTGGCGCTCGATTTCGCGCGGGCTCACCTGAAACCCGGCGGCGACATGCTGATCAAGGTGTTCCAGGGCGCCGGATTCATGGAACTGCGCCGGGCGATCGCGGAATCTTTCGACAGATTGATGGTCAGAAAACCCGCGGCGTCGCGCGACAGGAGCGCCGAAACCTACCTGCTGGCGCGCGGGCTCATGGTTTGAACGACGGTTTGCAGGGCCGATGAATCGGCTCTAGAATGGGTCACCCACGACGAAGAGAGACAAGCCCTTGAATAATCTGTTCAAAAACCTCGCGATCTGGATGGTGATCGGCATCGTGCTGATGACGGTCTTCAACCAGTTCAACACCCGGCAGGCCGCGCAGGCATCGATGGACTATTCGCAGTTCCTCGAGGAGGTGCGGCAGGGCCGCATCGCCAAGGTCGTGATCCAGGGCCGCACGCTCGATGCGACGACGGTCGAGGGCAAGAAGATCACCTCCTATGCGCCGGCCGATCTCTGGCTCGTCTCCGACCTGCTCAAGTACAACGTCAAGGTCGTCGCCAAGCCGGAAGAGGAACAGTCGTTCCTGATGAACATTTTCGTCTCCTGGTTCCCGATGCTGCTCCTGATCGGCGTCTGGATCTTCTTCATGCGCCAGATGCAGGGCGGGGGACGCGGCGGCGCGTTTTCCTTCGGCAAGAGCAAGGCGCGCATGCTCGACGAATCGAGCAACACGGTCACCTTCGCCGACGTCGCCGGCTGCGAAGAGGCGAAGGAGGAAGTCGCCGGGCTCGTCGACTTCCTGCGGGATCCGTCGAAGTTCCAGAAGCTCGGCGGCCGCATTCAGCCCGGCGGGCTCATGGTCGGCACGCCGGGTACCGGAAAGACACTGCTGGTCAAGGCCGTCGCCGGCGAGGACAAGCGGGCGTCCCTCCCGACTTCACGCTCGGTCTTGGTCGAGGTGG
>CAZGYD010000132.1:0-13231 GCA_964530115.1 uncultured Rhodocyclaceae bacterium
TTTCATGACCGCTGACACGACCACCAAGGAGACCCTGGGCTTCCAGGCCGAGGTGAAGCAGCTGCTTCACCTGATGATCCATTCCCTCTATTCCAACCGCGAGATCTTCCTGCGCGAGCTGATCTCGAACGCCTCGGATGCCTGCGACAAGCTGCGCTTCGAGGCCCTGCACAACCCGTCGCTGTTCGAGAACGACAGCGACTTCGCGATCCAGGTCGAGTTCGATGCCGCGGCGAAGACCATCACCGTCCGCGACAACGGCATCGGCATGAACCGCGACGAGGTGATCGCCAACCTCGGCACCATCGCCAAGTCGGGCACGCGCGAATTCTTCGCCGCGCTCACGGGCGACCAGCAGAAGGACGCGCACCTGATCGGCCAGTTCGGCGTCGGCTTCTATTCCTCGTTCATCGTCGCCGACCGGGTCACGGTGCTCACCCGCCGCGCCGGCGAGGCGGCGAACCAGGGCGTGCGCTGGGAGTCCGATGGCGCCGGCGAGTTCTCCGTCGAAATGGTCGACAAGCCGACGCGCGGCACCGAGATCACCCTGCACCTGCGCGAAGGCCAGGACGACCTGCTGTCGTCGTGGAAGCTCAAGTCCATCATTCGCAAGTATTCCGACCACATCGTCCAGCCGATCCGCATGCGGGCCGAAAAGTGGGACGAGGAGAAGAAGGCTCAGGTCGCGACCGACGAATGGGAAACCGTCAACCAGGCCTCGGCCCTCTGGGCGCGGCCGAAGAGCGAGATCACCGAGGAGGAGTACAAGTCCTTCTACAAGCACGTCGGCCACGACTACGACGAGCCCTTGGCCTGGACGCACAGCCGCGTCGAGGGGCGGACCGAATATACCCAGCTGCTCTACATCCCCGCGCATGCGCCGTTCGATCTCTGGGACCGGCATGCCCGCCACGGCATCAAGCTCTATGTGCGCCGCGTCTTCATCATGGACGACGCCGAGCAGCTGATGCCGCTCTATCTGCGCTTCGTGCGCGGCGTCGTCGATTCCGCCGACCTGCCGCTCAATGTCTCGCGCGAGATCCTCCAGGAATCGAAGGACATCGAGGCCATCCGCAAGGGCTGCACGGCCAAGGTGCTCGGCCTGCTCGCCGATCTGGCCGAGAACGACAAGGAGAAGTACGCCAAGTTCTGGAAGGAATTCGGCAAGGTGCTCAAGGAGGGTATCGGCGAGGACTTCGCCAACAAGGACAAGATCGCCGGCCTGCTGCGCTTCGCCTCGACGCATGCCGATACGGCCGAGGAGAGCGTCTCGCTCGCCGACTACGTCTCGCGCATGAAGGAGGGCCAGGAGAAGATCTACTACGTCACCGCCGAGACGTTCAACGCGGCGAAGAACAGTCCGCACCTCGAAATCTTCCGCAAGAAGGGCATCGAGGTGCTGCTGCTCTCCGACCGCGTCGACGAATGGGTCGTCGCCCACCTCACCGAGTTCGAAGGCAAGCCGCTCGTCTCGGTCGCCAAGGGCGGGCTCGATCTCGGCAAGCTCGAGGACGAGGCGGAGAAGAAGGAACAGGAGTCGGCGGCCGGGGAGTTCAAGGAGCTAACCGAGAAGATCGCCAAATCGCTCGGCGAGCGCGTCAAGGAAGTGCGGGTCACGCACCGGCTCACCGACAGCCCGGCCTGCCTGGTCGCGGACGAGTACGACATGAGCGGCAATCTCGCGCGCATCCTCAAGGCTGCGGGGCAGAAGGCGCCGGACATGAAGCCGATCCTCGAAATCAATCCGAAGCATCCCGTCGTGCTTCGCCTGAAGCACGAGGAGGCGAAATTCGACGACTGGGCCGCGGTGCTCTTCGATCAGGCGCTGCTCGCCGAGGGCGGCAGCCTCGACGATCCGGCGACCTTCGTCCGGCGGATCAACGACCTGATGCTGTCGATGAGCGCGAAGTGAGCCGGTGCGCCGGGGTGGCTTGGCCACTCCGGCCCATTTACCCGCAAATACTGGCAAATCGCCGCCCTGCCGGCGTGTTACGACGGCTGAGTTTCGCCGGCAACCCGGCCCGGTCTCCGGCGATGCGGGGGCGGGCGGTTCTCAGGCCAGCCTGAAGCGGCCCGTGAGCCCGTTCATCCGCTCGGCGACGTCGGCCAGTTCCGCCGCGGCTGCCGCGATCCGCTGGGCGTTGGCCGCGAGCTCTTCCGTTCCCTGCGAGACACTCTCGACGCGTGCCGCAATGTCGCGAGCCGTGGTCGCCTGTTCCTTCAGCGTCAGGCCGATGCCGTCGATGGCGCCGGTCACGCCGCCAGCGGAGGTCCGGATGCGTTCCATCGACGCACCGGCGCCGGAGGCCAGCCGCAGCCCGTCCTCGACACGGAGCACGGCCTTCTCCATGCCGGCCACCGCCGTTTCGGAGCCCTGCCGGACCTGTTCGATGAGGGTGGCGATTTCGCCGGTCGAGGCCGCGGTGCGTTCCGCGAGCTTGCGCACTTCGTCGGCGACCACGGCGAAGCCGCGGCCCTGCTCGCCGGCCCGTGCCGCCTCGATTGCGGCGTTGAGGGCCAAGAGATTGGTCTGCTCGGCGATCTCGCGGATGATGCCGACGATGCCCGAGATCCGCCCGGAGAGACTTTCGAGATTACGGATGTCTTCCGCCGTTGCCTTCACCGCTTCGGCGATGCGATGGATCTCGCCGGCGGCCTCCTCGATCACGCCGGCGCTGTCGATGGACTGTGCCGCGGATTCCTGCGCGATCCGGCGGACGTCGCCGGCATGCTCCTCGACCTGATCGATCGAGACCGACAGCTGTTCGACGGCGGCCGCCATGCCGGCGGTGGCCTCCGACTGCCGGCCGGCGACGTCGGAACCGGTGGCGGCGGCACGGGAAAGATCCTCCGCCTGTCGGTGCAGGCGGGCGCTTTCGGCACCGATCGCCGCGACGAGTCGATGGAGGTTGTCGCGCATCGCGCCCATTTGGCGCAGCAGGCCGCTGATTTCGTCGTTGCCGGTCACGGCGACGGTCTGCGAGAGATCGCCCTCGGCGATGCTCCGGGCGACGCGATCGGCTTCCGCGAGTCCGGCATGAAGGCGGCGCATGGCGGAAAAGCCGATAAGCGTGCCGAAGACCGCGCCGGCGGCGATCAGGGCGATGAGCAGCATCCTCACCTGGTTGTAGCGTTGTTCCGCCGCGAGGAATTCGTCACGGGCGGCGTCGGTTTCGCGTTCCGCCAGCGCTTCCAGGGCGTCGATCATTCCCTGGAACTCGATGCGGCCCGCGGAAAGCAGCGCCGAGGCGACGGCGGGCGTGAATTCGCCGCGGTCGAGCGCGGCCGCAACGGCCCCAGCCTTGGCGCGCCATTCTCCCAGGCGCGACCGGAAGACGCCGAACGCCGCCTTCTCCGTTCCACCGCGCAAGCCTTCTTCCAGTTCGGCGACGAGCCGGTCGGCGGCCGCGGCGTAATCCTCGATCCGTCCGAGGTGCAGGCGCAGCGGGTGATCATGGACGGCAGCGAACGTTCCCCTGGGGTCGTGTTGCAAGGCCAGCAGGAGCTCCGTGCGCTGGTGGCCCAGCACTTCGCGCAGGCGTGTCATCTTCATCACGGGAACCATGCGTTCGTCATGGACGCGCTTCAGGCTGTCGCGGGCGGCAGCAAGGCCGAACCAGGCCAGCGCCGCCGCGACGTAGAAAATGGCGGTGGCGAACGCGGCCCAAAGCCAGAGACGTTTTGCGATGGTGAGGTTTTTCAGTATCGTCCTCCTTCCAACCGGCCGCCATGAGGCAGCCATTTCAGCAGCGTCGCATAGAGCGTGTCGGGATCGACCGGCTTGGCGACGAAGTCGTTCATACCCGCATCGAGGCAGGCGCGCCGGTCGGCCTCGAAGGCGCTGGCGGTCATGGCCAGGATCGGCACCGTCGCACCGTTGGGCAGGGCGCGGATTGCCCGAGTGGCGGCGAGGCCGTCGAGTACCGGCATCTGCACGTCCATGAGGATCAGGTCGTAGGCTTTGGCTTCCATGCGAGCCACGGCGGCTGCGCCGTCGGCGACCGTGTCGACGTCGAGGCCGACGTCGTGGAGCAGCACGAGCGCGACTTCACGGTTGATTTCGTTGTCCTCGGCGAGCAGCAGGCGGAAGCCGCGGCGGGCGAGCTCGGCGAGTGCCTCGGCCGCCCGCGAGTCCTCGGCCGGCGCCGCCATCGGCCGGCCCGGACGCAGGCGGGCGGTGAACCAGAACGTGCTGCCCTGACCCGGTGCGCTGCGCACGCCGGCGTCGCCGCCCATCAGACGGGCGAGGCGGCGGGTGATGGCCAGTCCCAGGCCGGTGCCGCCGTGGCGGCGGGTGTTCGAGGCGTCGGCCTGTTCGAAGGCGGAAAACAGCCGCGCCGCGACTTCGGGCGCGATGCCGATGCCCGTATCCTCGACCTCGAAGCGCAGGTGGATGCCGTCGTCGTCCGCTTCGAGCGGCCGGGCGTGCAGCCGGATGCTGCCCCGCTCGGTGAACTTGACCGCGTTGGCCGCGTAGTTGAGCAGCGCCTGCCTTACCCTCGTCGCATCGCCGCGCAGCGGCAGCGACAGGTGCGCGCAGTCGATGCGCACGTCCAGGCCCTTGGTCTGTGCGCCCGGCTGGATCAGGGAATGCACCTGATCGAGGATGGCGCCGAGGATGAAGTCCTCCTCCGCCAGTTCGAGCTTGCCGGCCTCGATCTTGGCGAGGTCGAGGATATCGTTGATCACGGAGAGCAGGTGCTGGCCGGCGGCGTCGATCTTGCCGAGCCAGCCGAGCTGCTCGGGGTCGCTGATCCGGCGCCGCAGCATGTGGGTGAGGCCGATGATGGCGTTGAGCGGCGTGCGGATCTCGTGGCTCATGTTGGCGAGGAAGGCACTCTTGGCGCTATTCGCAGCTTCGGCACGCGCCCGTGCTGCTTCCAGTTCCTCGGTCCGGCTGGCGACGAGATCCTCGAGATGCCGGCGGTAGAGGTCGAGTTCCTCGGCGATCCGCTTGCGTTCGGTGATGTCCTCCTCGATGGCGACATAGTGGCTGACCGTGCCGTCGGCCTGGCGCAGTGGGCTGACCGTGGCGCTGGCGATGAACTCTCCGCCGTCCTTGCGCCGGTTGATGAATTCGCCGTTCCAGTGCCGGCCCGCGGCGAGGGCGCCGCGCATCGAGCGGTAGGTTTCCGGTGGCGTCCGGCCGGAATTGAGGAAACCGGGGTTGCGGCCGATGGCCTCGTCCGCCCGATAACCGGTGATGCGCGTGAAGGCCTCGTTGAGGTATTCGATACGGCCCGCGGTGTCGGTGATGAAGATGGCCGCCGGGCTTTGTTCGACGGCGAGCGAGAGCTTGCGGAGTTCGGCCTCGGCGGCCCGCCGTTCGGTGACATCGACGCCGGAGGAGAGCGTGCCGACGAGGATGCCGCCGTCGTCGCGCAGACAGGCGTTGTGCCAGGCGATCAGCCGCTCGCGGCCGTCCCGGCAGCGTACGTGGTTCTCGAAATATTCGGCTTGGGGAAGCTCACCGGCGACGATGCGGCGGAAGACGGGCAGGACCGCCTCGACGCCCTCCGGCTGCGGCAAGCAGGTCTCGAACCAGTTCCTCCCGAGCAGTTCCTCTTCTGCGTAACCGAGCAGTTCGCAGCCGGCGCGGTTGATCATGATGATGCGCCCTTCGGTGTCGAGCGCGACCATCAGCGTCTGGACGGTGTCCAGCGTCAGTTGCGAGATGTCGAGCGTCGGGACCGGAGCGACCGGCCGGTAGGGCGGCGTCATCGCTCGTCGGGGGCCGAGGTCAAGAGCGCGGCGATGCCGCCGGCGGGGGCGATGGAGGCGAGCACCGGGCACTCGTGGACCGGCGTGTTCGGTGAGCAGCCGCCGACCAGCGACTTCAGCTCGTCCTTGATCCGGTGGAGTTCGAGGATGCGGCCTTCGATTTCCTCGAGCTTCGCGACCGCCCGGCAGTGGATGTGCCGGCAGGGCGAACCACGGTGATTATAAAGATCAAGCAGTTCGCCGATCTCGGAAAGCGTGAAGCCGAGCTCTTTGGCCCGGCGGACCATCAGCAACCGGGCCAGGGCCTGCGCGGGATAGGCGCGATAGCCGGAGGGCGTGCGCGGCGGCGGTGCGATCAACCCCGTCCGCTCGTAATAGCGGATGGTGTCGACGGGGACGCCGGCCAGCCGCGCCAGTTCGCCTATCCTGAAGCCGTCCATCTACCTCCATACCTCCAGTATGGATATCGAAAACCGGCAGACTTATAAACCCTGGATGCACGTCCAGAGTCAATATCAGGATTGGCGAATCGGGAAGAATTCCTTTTGCTTCGATCTTAGACCATCATGATGCGGCGACAAGTCGCAACACCGGCGATCTTTCGTGGGCCATCCGCCGCTGCCGTTCAGGCGACCGCGTCTCCGGTGCCCCGTTTTGCGCCGCAAAATGCGAAAATTCGCGCTCTGCCCATCGATTGGCTCTCAACCCCGATGCTTTCCAGACTTTCTTCGTTTTCCGGCATCAAAGGCCCTGTCGTCGTCATCGTCATGGACGGCGTCGGTCTGGCGAAGACCGATGTCGGCAGCGCCGTCGCCGCGGCGCGCAAGCCGACGCTCGACCGCCTGTTCGCCCGCTATCCCAACGTCCGCCTGCGCGCCCACGGCACGGCGGTGGGCATGCCCTCGGACGACGACATGGGCAATTCCGAGGTCGGCCACAACGCGATCGGCGCCGGGCAGGTCTATGCCCAGGGCGCGGCGCTCGTTTCCGGTGCCATCAGTTCCGGCTCGATCTGGTCGGGCCGCGCCTGGCGCGAGATCGTCGAGGGCGCAAAGGCCGGCCGCAGCACGATCCATTTCATCGGCCTCCTTTCCGACGGCAACGTCCACAGCCACATCGACCACCTGAAGGCGCTGGTGGCGCGCGCGAAGCAGGAGGGTATCCGCGCGGTGCGCATCCACGCGCTGCTCGATGGCCGCGATGTGCCGGAAACCAGCGCGCTCGATTACGTCGGCCCGTTCGAGGCCTTCCTCGCGGGCCTGAACGACGGCGGCTTCGATGCCCGCATCGCTTCCGGCGGCGGTCGCCAGGCGATCACCATGGACCGCTACGAGGCCAACTGGTCGATGGTCGAAAAGGGCTGGCGCACCCATGTGCTTGGCGAGGGCGAGCAGTTCCCCGACTGCACGGCCGCCATCGAGACCTTGCGCCGCCGCTGTCCCGGCACCATCGACCAGGACCTGCCACCCTTCGTGATCGCCGAGGGCGGCCAACCGGTCGGCACGATCGAGGACGGCGATGCGGTGGTGTTCTTCAACTTCCGCGGCGACCGCGCGATCGAGATCACGCGCGCCTTCGAGGAGTCCTCCTTCGACAAGTTCGACCGTGTGCGCCATCCGAAGGTCACCTATGCCGGCATGCTCCAGTACGACGGCGACCTGAAGCTGCCGAAGCGCTTCCTCGTCGATCCGCCGGCGATCCGCGACACCTCGAGCGAATGGTTCTCGAAGTCGGGCATCGGGCAGTTCGCCTGCTCGGAGACGCAGAAGTTCGGCCACGTCACCTATTTCTGGAACGGCAACCGCTCGGGCCGGCTCGAGGGCGAGACCTGGCTCGAGGTGCCGAGCGACGTCGTGCCCTTTGAGCAGCGGCCGTGGATGAAGTCGGCCGAGATCGCCGACGCGATGATCGCCGCGCTCGCCGAAGGCCGCTACCGCTTCCTGCGCTGCAACTTCGCCAACGGCGACATGGTCGGCCACACCGGGAACTTCCGCGCGGCGACCATGGCCATCGAGGCGGTCGACCTCGCGCTCTCGCGCCTGCTGCCGGCGATCGACGCCGCCGGCGGCGTGGCGCTGGTGACGGCGGACCACGGCAATGCCGACGAGATGTTCGAGCTCGACAAGAAGTCCGGCCAGCCGCTCACCAATCCGGACGGCAGCTTCAAGGCCAAGACCGCGCACACGCTGAACCCGGTACCGCTGATCCTCTACGACAACGTCAGCGGCGGTCATCTCGGCCTGCGGCAGACGGAGAAGGCGGGGCTGTCGAACATCGCCGCGACCGCGGCCAACCTGCTCGGCTTCGAAAAGCACGGCCGTTGGGACGAAAGCCTGCTGATCGTCAAGTGAGCGGGGCGGGCCGGCTCTTCGGCCTGCCGCCCATCGTCGGGCCCGGCGCGCGTGTCCTCATCCTCGGCTCGTTTCCCTCCGAGGCGTCGCTCGCTGCCCGCCAGTACTACGCCCACCGGCAGAACCAGTTCTGGCGCATCCTCGGCGCCGTGATCGGAAAGCCGCTCCAGGAGATGGATTACGCGGCGAAGCAGGCGGCCGTGATCGCCGCGGGCATCGCCATCTGGGACGTCTATGCCTCGTGCGAGCGCAACGGCAGCCTCGATGCGGCGATCCGCAATGCCGAGGCCAACGATTTCGCGCGGCTGCGAAACTCAGCCGTGGTCATACGCCGTGTCTGCTTCAACGGCCGCACGGCCGGCCGCTTCGCGCCGCGGCTGGCGGCGCTCGGCTACGAGACGCGCATCCTGCCCTCGACCAGCCCCGCCAACGCGGGCTGGAGCTTCGAGCGCAAGCTCGCGGCCTGGCGCGAGGCGCTGACCCTCTGAGGCATTGATCGACGTCTTGCCGCGGGGCATCATTGGCAGCGATGTTTACGATCCCCAACCTGATCACCGTCGTGCGGGTCCTGCTGATCCCGGTCGTTGCCTACCTGCTGCTCGACCATGATTACGCGCTCGCCTTTACCGTGTTCATGATCGCGGCGATCGGTGACTGGCTCGACGGCTTCCTCGCCCGGCGGCTCGATCAGATCTCGCAGTTCGGCGCCGTGCTCGATCCCGTGGCCGACAAGATGACCATGATGATCGTCGCCATCCTGCTCGCGGCGCAGGAACTGTTGCCGATCTGGCTCGCGGTGGTGATCGTGCTGCGCGATGCGGTGATCGTCGCCGGCGCGATCGCCTACCGTTTCGTCGTCGGCCATGTCGAGATGGCGCCGACGCGGCTGTCCAAGGCCAACACCTTTCTCGAGTTCGCGGTACTGACGCTGGTGATGGCGCAGGCGGGGAAGCTGGTCGACGCGGCCGCATGGCTGCCGCTGCTCTTCGTCGTCGTCTTTACCCTGGTGCTGATTTCGGGCGGCCATTACGTCTGGGTCTGGTGGGGCAAGGCGAAAAACGAGGCGCGCCGGCCATGAAGCCAGCATCGTCCCGCGGGTAGAATCGCCGCTGCCTTCAGGGAGGGACGATGAGCGACAACTCTGCAACCGCGGTGCGCACGGACCGGCGCCTGACCCTCGTCGAGGTCGTCGATGCGCTGGTCGCCGACGGCCTGGTCGGTGCCGAGGCAGCCGGCAGGTTCAAGCAGGAGCGCCGCTATTTCCGCGGCGACATCCATCCACTGGCGGTGATCGCCGAGCAGCGCTGGAAGTCGCTCGCGCCGCCGCACCGGCTGCTCGATCTCGATGCCCTCTCGGAATGGCTCGCGCGCTGGAGCGGCCTCGAGTACCTGCACATCGACCCGCTGAAGATCAACTTCGCCGCCGTCACCGAGGTGATGTCGAGCGCCTACGCGACGCGCTTCCGCATCCTGCCGGTCGAAGTGCGTCCGGCCGAGGTCGTGGTCGCGACCGCCGAGCCCTTCGTGCGCGCCTGGGAGACGGAGCTGGAGCCGATCCTGCGAAAGCGTATCCGCCGCGTGATCGCCAACCCCGACGACATCGCGCGCTACCAGGTCGAGTTCTACAACCTGGCCAAGTCGGTCAAGGGCGCGCTGGGCCGCGGCGACATCGCCGGCTCGGGCATTTCCAACTTCGAGCAGCTCGTCGAACTGGGCAAGGCCAAGGGCGCGCTCGATGCCAACGACCAGCACGTCGTGCAGATCGTCGACTGGCTCTGGCAGTACGCCTTCGAGCAGCGCGCCTCCGACATCCACGTCGAACCGCGGCGCGACATGGGCATCGTCCGCTTCCGCATTGACGGCGTGCTGCATCAGGTCTATCAGATCCCGATGCCGGTCCTGAACGCCATGACCAGCCGGATCAAGATCCTCGGGCGCATGGACGTGGTCGAAAAGCGCCGGCCGCAGGACGGCCGCATCAAGACACGCACGCCCTCGGGCCAGGAGGTCGAGCTGCGACTGTCCACGCTGCCGACGGCCTTCGGCGAAAAGCTGGTGATGCGCATCTTCGATCCCGAGGTGCTGGTGCGCGACTTCGCCGACCTTGGCTTCTCCGACGACGACATTGCCCGCTGGCGGCAGATGACCACGCAGCCGAACGGCATCGTCCTCGTCACCGGCCCGACCGGTTCGGGCAAGACGACGACGCTCTATTCGACGCTCAAGGAACTGGCCACGCCCGAGGTGAACGTCTGTACGCTCGAAGACCCGATCGAGATGATCGAGCCGGCCTTCAATCAGGTGCAGATGGTCGCCGAGACGGGCATGAGCTTCGCCTCGGGCATCCGCGCGCTGATGCGCCAGGATCCGGACATCATCATGGTCGGCGAGATCCGCGACCTCGAGACCGCCGAGATGGCCATCCAGGCGGCGCTGACCGGCCACCTGGTGCTCTCGACGCTGCACACCAACGATGCGCCGACCGCCGTGACGCGGCTTCTGGACCTCGGGGTTCCCGCCTACCTGCTGCAATCGACGCTGCTTGGCGTCATGGCCCAGCGGCTGGTGCGCACGCTTTGCCCGAAGTGCAAGCGGGCCGGCCACATGCGCGCCGAGGACGAGGAGGCCTGGAACGCGCTGGTGTCGCCGTGGAAGGCGAGCCTGCCGCAGGCGCTCCATCACCCGGTCGGCTGCCTCGACTGCCGGATGACCGGCTATCAGGGTCGCGTCGGACTCTACGAGATCATGCTCATGACGCCGGAGCTGAAACGGCTCGTCACCGGTGAGGCCGACCTCGCGCGCCTGCGCGAGCAGGCCGTGCGCGACGGCATGAAGCCGCTGCGCATCTCCGGCGCGCGCAAGGTCGCGCAGGGGCTCACCACGATCGACGAAGTGCTCAAGGTCGCGCCGCCCTTGCAGGGCGGCTAGGGAAACGCTGAATAAATTGCTGTGCGGGCGCATCGCTGTGTTGCGCGGTGCTCGGAACCTCGCCTAACGACCGGTTATGTCTAGGTTCCTGCGCTCCGGGCGCCTCGCGCTGCATCCCGCTTGCGGCTTTCTTCAGCGTTTCCCTGGTTCGTTCCCGCGCGAAACTCAGCCGTCGCGGGACGCCGCCCGCTTCAGGCATTCCAGATACGCGCCTCCGTCCGGCGGCGCGTTGTCCCGGTTGGCGCGCCAGACCGTCTCGCCGAGGCAGTCGAGAATCTCGTGCAGCGCCGGGTGGGCGTCGCCGTGGCGGGCTGCGAGTCGCTCGAAAATCGCGCGGATGCCAGGCGGCTGGTCGATCGAAAGCTGCTCGGCGATGGCCAGATGCAGCGACAGGTGCAGGAAGGGGTTTGTCTCGCCCTGTTCGGGCGTCCATTCGCGCGTGAGCGCCTCGTCGCCGCCTTCGAGCAGCGCGTGGTATTCGGGATGCAGCGCAATGATGTCGGCGGCCATCGTCTCCAGCGGAGTCGCCGGCCGCTTTTCGCGGCGCTTCTGCCAGGCCTCGATGAGGAAGCGGCGGACCTGTTCGCGGCTGGGTGTGAACATGGCGTGCTTACGGCGTCGGCGACTTGTCCGGAGAGCCGCAGAGGTCGGCGATCGGGCAGCGCCAGCATTCGGGCCGCCGTGCCTTGCAGACGTAGCGGCCGTGCAGGATCAGCCAGTGGTGGGCATGCCGTCGGTATTGTTCAGGCACGACCTTCATGAGCTTCGCCTCGACGGCCTTGACGTCCTTGCCGGGCGCGAGCCCGGTACGGTTGGCGAGGCGGAAGATGTGCGTGTCGACCGCGATGGTCGGCTCTGCGAAGACGATGTTGAGGATGACGTTCGCCGTCTTGCGGCCGACGCCCGGCAGGGCCTCGAGCGCTGCGCGCTCGCGGGGCACCTCGCCGCCGTGCTTCTCCAATAGCTGCCGCGTCATGGCGATGACGTTCTTCGCCTTGGTCTTGTAGAGGCCGATCGTGCGGATGTAGTCGGCGAGCTTTTCCTCGCCGAGCGCGAGGATGGCCGCCGGCGTCGGCGCATCGCGGAAGAGCGGGCCGGTGGCGCGATTGACGCCCTTGTCGGTCGCCTGGGCCGAGAGGATCACCGCGACGAGCAGCTGGTAGGGCGTCGCGTAATGCAGCTCGGTTTCCGGTTCGGGATCGGCCGCGGCAAGGCGGGCGAAGAGTTCGCGGACGGCGGCGGGCTTCATGCCCACAGTTTACCCACAAGTTCTCCACCGGCTTCACACAGCTTGTCCTCTCGCCAGCGCGGAGGGGCGGGGGTAGACTTCGCGCCCTGAGGAGAACGCACATGCCTTTGCCCCGCCTCATCAACGCGCCCCAGAACACCGACCCGCAGGTTGCCGCACTCAAGCTGCCGCCCCACTCGATCGAGGCGGAGCAGTCGCTGATCGGCGGGCTGCTGCTCGACAATTCGGCCTGGGACCGCATCGCCGACATCGTTTCCGAGGCCGATTTCTACCGCGACGATCACCGGCGCATCTTCGGGCACATCCGCAAGCTGGTCGAGATGGGCAAGCCTGCCGACGTCGTCACCGTCTTCGAGTCGATCGACAAGGCCAACGAGGTCGAGCAGACCGGCGGCCTCGCCTACCTCGGCGAGATCGCCAACGCCACGCCCTCGGCCGCCAACATCCGCCGCTATGCCGAGATCGTCCATGAGCGCGCGATCCTCCGGAAGCTCGTCGCCGTCGGCGACGAGATCGCTGCCTCCGCGCTCAATCCCGCCGGCCGCGACGCCAAGCAGCTCCTCGACGAGGCGGAGCAGAAGGTCTTCGAGATCGCCGAGGCGGGCGCGAAATCGGTGCAGGGTTTCCGCGCCATCACGCCGCTGTTGGGCGACGTGGTCGACCGCATCCAGGAACTCTACGACACGGAGAACCCTTCCGAGATCACCGGCATTCCCACCGGCTTCACCGATCTCGACAAGCTGACCGCCGGCCTCCAGCCGGGCGACATGATCGTCATTGCCGGCTGTCCGACGCTTGGCAAGACCGCCCTCGGGCCCAACATCGCCGAGCCCGGAGGCGTCGAGCTCCGCATGCCAGTCGCGATCTTCATCCCGGAAAATTCCGGGCCCCAGTTCCCCACGCAGCTGCTCTCCCCCGTGCGCCGCCCACACCAGCCGAAACACCGCCCTCGGCGCGCACCCACCCAGGCCTGCCACCTCAT
>CAZGYD010000133.1:0-1348 GCA_964530115.1 uncultured Rhodocyclaceae bacterium
CAATTGTTGCGCGAACTGGAGTATCTCGACCTGGCCGAACAGCACGAGGGCGCAGAGCCAGGAAATCCGAACTACCGCCTTACCCAGGCGGGGCAAGAACTGGCCGAGAAAGGCTGGCGGTAAAGGAAAGGGTATCATGAACGAAAACGAAATCAAACAGAAGTTAGACCGGTTAGCAGAGTATCAGTCTCAGCGAGACGCGGCCATGCTTGAAAAGCAAGCCCTGCTCGATGAAATCTATACCGCCGAAATCAAGGCGCGTATGGCTGAAATCGAAGCCGAGTTTGCAGACAAGACCAAAGCGGTAAATGAAAACATCGCCGCACTGGAAGCCGAAATCAGGCAGGCCGTCATCGCTCATGGCGCAAGCGTCAAAGGCTCACTCCTCCATGCCGTCTTTTCCAAAGGTCGTGTCTCCTGGGATACAAAGGCTCTCGATGGTTACGCAGCCGCTCATCCTGAATTGCTGTCGTTCCGCAAGGAAGGTGAGCCGTCCGTCTCTATCCGCGTTGCAAAAGCAGGCGAACAAAGAAGGTGAGCAGAAGAATGAACAACAACGCTCGCCATAAATTTCTTTACTCCCTGGCTGCCGAAATAGCAGCCAGGGAAAACATCAGCCCGTTCTCGGACAACAACGAGGCCAACATCGTCAGCGAAATCATGGAGCGCGGGGAGTGCAGCAAGCAAACTGCCAGAGCCGTATGGGGCAAATGGCTGCTTACTAATCGCCGCCCCAAGCAGCACGTTGCGGCGCCAGAATCCGCTTTAATCTCTTTTGGTCAGGCATGAGGCATGATAGTACTAGATTTGTGCGCCGGACTAAAAGGCGCAAGCAGAGCAATGGAAGAGCGAGGATGGCGGGTTATAACACTCGATTATGACCCGCGCTTTGAGTGCGACTTCACTGCCGACGTGCGTGACTGGCATTATCCCGCCAATCTTCCGCGCCCTGATTTGATATGGGCAAGCCCGCCATGTGATGAATTTGCCCGTGAGTTTATGCCCTGGTCTAAAACTGGCAACGCTCCCGATATGTCAATTGTCTTGGCTTGCAAGCGGATAATTGACGAAGTGCAGCCGCGTTATTGGGTGATTGAAAACGTGAAAGGCGCAATCTCCCACTTTCGCCCATATTTTGGAAATTACCGTTTTCGCGCTGGCCCGTTTTACCTGTGGGGATTTTTCCCAATACCGGGTAATGTCAGTCAAAAAGGTTGGCGCAAAAAAGAGAGTTTATCGAGTTCCGCGCCGGAAGAGCGGGCAATTATCCCGCTGTCATTATCTCTGGCAATTGCAATAGGCTGTGAACGCCAGTTATCCTTGCCTGGATATTGACTCTCTGCCAAGA
>CAZGYD010000134.1:0-46265 GCA_964530115.1 uncultured Rhodocyclaceae bacterium
CGGCGGCGTCCCGGACGGTCATGATGCCCATGCCGTAGGTGCCGGCGTCGGCCTTGACGATGACGAAGGGCTCGGCGTCGACGCCGAGTCCTTCGTCATCGTCAAGGCCGACGCCGGCACCTACGGCATGGGCATCATTACCGTCCGGGACGCCGCCGAGGTCAAGGAGCTCTCGCGCCGCCAGAGCAACAAGATGGCGGTGGTCAAGGAGGGCCTGCAGGTCACCGAGGTGATCATCCAGGAAGGCGTGCCGACGGTCGAGACCGTCACCGCCGGCACGGCCGAGCCGGTCGTGTACATGATCGACCGCTACGTCGTCGGCGGCTTCTACCGCGTCAATACCCAGCGGGGCGTCGACGAGAACCTCAACGCCCCGGGCATGCGCTTCGAGCCGCTCGCTTTCGAGACCGGCTGCACGCTGCCCGACCGCGCCCAGGCGCCGGACGCGCCGCCCAACCGCTTCTACGCCTACGGCGTCGTCGCCCGCCTGGCGCTCATCGCCGCGGCGATCGAACTGGAGCGGAGCGACCGCGAAACGCCCGCGATGACGGCCGCGTGAGGATCGGCTAGGATGGGAACCGGGACAACCGACGGAGGATGGCAATGAAAGACCTGGTTTCGATGCGTGTCACGGCCGTCGCCGCGGCGCTGCTGCTCACGGGCTGTCTGAGCAGCCCCGTGAAGATGGGCTCGGAAGGCGGCGCCTCGACGGTCGCCACGGGCGGCGCCGCCGGCGCCTCCGCGAGCGGCGAGAACACCCAGCTGGAAAAATGCGACGAGCCGATGGGCACCGTCTCGCTGGTCGAGAACGTCTCTTCCGGCTGGTACACGATGGTCACGGGCACCTACAAGCTGCCGCCGACCGCCAACCTGCTGCGACTGCTGATCCAGCAGAGCAACTGCTTCGTCGTCGTCGAGCGCAGCGCCGCGGGCATGGCGGCGATGAAGCGTGAGCGGGCGCTCGAAGACAGCGGCGAGATGCGCGCCGGTAGCGGCTTCCAGAAAGGCCAGATGGTCGCCTCGGACTACTCGATGACGCCCGAGGTGATCTTCTCGGAATCGAACACGGGCGGTCTGGGCGGCGCGGTCGGCGGCTTGATCAAGGGCCCCGCGGGCGCCGTGGTATCCACGGTCGGCGCCGGCACCAAGACGCGCGAGGCCGCGGCCATGCTGACCCTCGTGGACAACCGCTCCGGCGTGCAGATCGCCGCGGCCGAGGGCAGCGCCAGCAAGACCGACTGGGGCGGCTTCGTCGGCCTCTTCGGCAGCCGCGCCGGCGGCACGCTCGGCGGCTATGCCAACTCGCCGCAGGGCAAGGTGATCGCCGGCGCCTTCATGGACGCCTACAACCAGATGGTCCGGGCGCTGCGCAACTACAAGGCGCAGCAGGTCAAGGGCGGGCTCGGTAAGGGAGGCAGCGGCAAGCTCAAGGTCGGCGACTGAGAGCCAGTGAAAAATTCTGCTGCGCTTGCCAATACTTTGTTGCTCGCTCGCTCAAGGCTGCGCTTATCTGCATGATATGTCTTGCCTTTCGCTCGCTCGCGCCGCGTCTTGGCGGCGCTCGCGACGAATTTTTTCACAGACTCTGACGGCGGCGGCGCTGCTTTTCCGGGCGCCCGGCGGCCGCGGCGCCCGGCATCGCTTCCGGCGGTCGTGCCGGCGTGTTACCACGGCTGACCAGCCTGAAGGGCGCAGGACGCCGCGTAGCGGCGGTCTCGAGCGAAGCGAGGGATGGGGCGAAGCCCCACAGTTTCGCGGACGGGCGTTCTCCCGATGACAAGATTCCTCCTCGCACTCCTGGCGTTCGTGCTCGCGGCCTGCGGACGCCCCTCCCTCCATTCGCAGGAAGCCTTCGTCTTCGGCACGCGCGTCGAGGTGCTCGTCTGGGGCGAGCCCGAGGCGAAGGCTCGTGCGGCTGTCGGCGAGGTGTTGCGCGAGTTCGACCGACTGCACCGGACCTATCACGCCTGGCAGCCCTCGGAGCTCACCGCCCTCAACGACGCGATCGCCGCCGGCCGGCCGCACGCGGTCACGCGCGAACTCGCCAGCTTCATCCGCGAGGCGCAGGAAGCCGCGGCGAAGGGCGAGTATCTTTTCGATCCGGGCATCGGTCGGCTCATCGCGCTCTGGGGCTTCCAGGGCGACGAGTTCCGGCCGGTCCTGCCCGATCAGGAAGCACTCGCGGCGCTCGTGCGCGCGAAGCCCTCGATCGCCGACCTGCACCTCGAGGACACGACCGTGACCTCGACGAACCCCGCGGTGGCGCTCGATTTCGGCGGCTACCTCAAGGGCGTCGCACTCGACCGCGCCGCGGCCAAGCTCAAGGAAAAAGACATCGCCAACGCGCTCATCAACATCGGCGGCAACGTCATGGCGCTGGGCAGCAAGGGCGGCACGCCCTGGCGCGTCGGCATCCAGCACCCGCGCGGCACCGCGCCCATCGCCACGCTCGAACTCCATGACGGCGAGGCCATCGGCACCTCGGGCGACTATCAGCGCTACTTCGAGCTCGAAGGCACGCGCTACTGCCACCTGATCGATCCGCGAAGCGGCCGGCCGGCGACCGGCACGCAGGCGGTGACCGTGCTGATCCCACCGGGATTCGGCGGCAATCGCGCCGGCATGTGGTCTGACGTGGTGAGCAAGCCGCTCTTCATCGCCGGCGATGGCTGGCGGCGGCTCGCCGAAAAGCTCGCCGTCACGCAGGTGATGCGCATCGGCGCCGAAGGCAGGATCGAGCTCACCGACGCCATGGGCGCGCGCGTCAAGCTAGAATCGGCGCCATGATCGGTCTCTTCCTCGTCACCCACGCGACCTACGGCGAATCGCTGATCCAGTGCGCCTGCCACGTGCTCAACAAGCGGCCGCCGCTGCTCGCGCAGATCGGCATCGCCGCCCAGGACGATCCGCTCGACGTGCTTCCGCTCGCCGAACGCATGATCCGGCTGGTCGACGACGGCGATGGCGTGCTCATCCTTACCGACGTCTTCGGCGCCACGCCGGCCAACCTGGCGATGAAGCTGCTCAAGCCCGGCCGCGTCGAAGGCATCGCCGGCGTCAATCTGCCGATGCTCCTGCGCGCCCTGACCTACCGCGACCGCGACATGGACACCCTGATCGCCAAGGCCCTGGCCGGTGGCCGTGACGGCGTCATCCAGATGCACCGCTGAGGGCCTGCGGATGCCGAAAGCGGAGCTCGAGATCGTGAACAAGCTCGGCCTGCACGCGCGGGCCTCGGCCAAACTCACCCAGGTCGCCGGCGGCTTTCCCTGCGAAGTCTGGATGGAGCGTAACGGCCGGCGCATCAATGCCAAGAGCATCATGGGCGTGATGATGCTCGCTGCCGGCAAAGGCTCGAAGGTCGTCGTCGACTGCGAGGGCGAGCGCGCCGACGAAGCGCTCGAAGCGATCCGCGCGCTGGTCGCCGACCGCTTCGGGGAGCCCGAATGAGCTTCACGATCCACGGCCTCGCCGTCTCCGGCGGCATCGCCATCGGCCGCGCCCACCTCGTTTCGCACGCGACCCTCGAAGTCGCCCACTACCGCGTCCGCGAAAAAGACATCCCGGCCGAGATCGAGCGCTTCGACCGTGCCATCGCCACCGTGCGCACCGAGCTGACGGCGCTGCGCGGCGAGGCGACCCAGCCCGGCACGCCGACCGAGGTGGCGGCCTTCGTCGACATCCACGCGATGCTCCTCGACGATCCGCTGATCTCCGAGCTGCCCAAAGACCTGATCCGAAGCCGCCGCTGCAACGCCGAATGGGCGGTGGTCCAGCAGATGGAGCAGCTGGTCGCCCAGTTCGAGGAGATCGAGGACAGCTACCTGCGCGAGCGCAAGCACGACGTCGTCCAGGTCGTCGAACGCGTGGTCAAGGCCCTGATGGGCAAGGCGCGCAAGCTCACCCGGCGCGGCCGCGACGAAGAGCTGATCATCGTCGCCCACGATCTCTCCCCGGCTGACACGATCCAGTTCAAGAACCTCAGGATCGGCGGCTTCGTCACCGACCTCGGCGGCGCCACCTCGCACACCGCGATCGTCGCCCGCAGCCTCGCCATCCCCGCCGTCGTCGGCCTGCACCACGCCCGGGCGCTGGTGCGCGAGGACGACCTGCTCGTCGTCGATGGCAGCCGCGGTGTGCTCATCGTCGAGCCGGACGCCCGCGTCCTCGAGGAATACCGGCTCAGGAAGCGCGAGCTCGAGCTCGAGCGCTCCAAGCTCAAGCGGCTGAAGACCGCGCGCTCGGCGACACTCGACGGCGAGGAGGTCGCCCTCTACGCCAACATCGAACTGCCGCAGGACATCGAGCAGGTCCGCGAGGTCGGCGCCGAGGGCATCGGCCTGTTCCGCACCGAATTCCTGTTCATGAACCGCGACGACCTGCCCGACGAGGACGAGCAGTACGAAGCCTACAAGGCCGTCGCCAAGGCCATGGGCGGCCGGCCGGTGACCATCCGCACGCTCGACATCGGCGCCGACAAGAACGCCGGTGCGCTGACGGGCGGCGAGCGCCAGGCGCCGAACCCGGCGCTCGGCCTGCGGGCGATCCGCTACTGCCTTGCCGAGCCGCAGATGTTCCTCACCCAGCTGCGCGCGATCCTGCGCGCCGGCTACTACGGCAAGATCCGCCTGCTGATCCCCATGCTCGCGCACGTCTCGGAGATCGAACAGACGCTGGCGATGATCCGCCAGGCCAAGGAGCAGCTCCGGGACACGCGGCACAAGTTCGACGAGCACATGCCGGTCGGCGGCATGATCGAGATTCCCGCCGCGGCGCTCACACTCGGCGCCTTCGTCAAGCGCCTGCAGTTCCTCTCGATCGGCACCAACGACCTGATCCAGTATGCGCTGGCGATCGACCGCACCGACGAGTCGGTCGCCCACCTCTACGATCCGCTGCACCCGGCCATCCTGCGGCTCATCGCCCAGACCATCGCCGCCGGCTCACGCATGGACGTGCCCGTGGCCGTCTGCGGCGAGATGGCCGGCGACCCGGCGATGACGCGGCTCTTGATCGGCATGGGGCTCCGGCAGTTCTCCATGCACCCCTCGCTGATCCTCGAGGTCAAACAGCAGGTGGTGATGTCGGATGCCGAACAGCTGGCGGCCAAGGTCGCGCGCATCCTGCGCTGCGACGAGCCCGACCGGCTGCGCGAACTGGTCGAGCGGCTCAACGCCTGAAACTCAGCCGCGGCGGCACGCCGGCACGGCGACCTTATAATCCTGCGCATGTCACGGCAGCCCGGCAGCGTCGGCATCGTCACCCCGCAGCGCGCGCAGTTTCCGGCGCCGCTGCTGCTCGCCTGCGGCGAGACGCTGCCGGGCTTCGAGCTCGTGTATGAAACCTACGGCACGCTCAACGCGGCGCGGACCAACGCGATCCTCGTCTGCCATGCGCTGTCGGGGCATCATCACGTCGCCGGCCACTATGCCGACAACCCGAAGAACGTCGGCTGGTGGGACAACATGATCGGCCCCGGCAAGCCGATCGACACCGAGCGCTTCTTCGTCGTCGGCGTAAACAACCTCGGCGGCTGCCACGGCTCGACGGGGCCCGCCTCGATCAATCCGGCGACCGGCCAGCGCTGGGGGGCGGATTTCCCGGTGGTCACGGTGCCTGACTGGGTCGATGCCCAGGCGAGGCTTGCCGACCACCTTGGCATCGACCAGTGGGCGGCGACCGTCGGCGGCAGCCTCGGCGGCATGCAGGCGCTGCAATGGACGATGCAGTACCCGCAGCGCGTGCGTCATGCGCTGGTGATCGCCGCGGCGCCGAACCTGACCGCCGAGAACATCGCCTTCAACGAGGTCGCCCGTCAGGCGATCCTCACCGACCCCGAGTACCAGGCCGGCCGGCGCCCCGTCAGGGGGCTGCGGCTGGCGCGCATGCTCGGCCACATCACCTATCTCTCGGACGACCAGATGGCCGAGAAATTCGGCCGCAAGCGGCGCGCCGGCAGCGGCCGCTACACCTTCGGCGTCGAGTTCGAGGTGGAGTCCTACCTCAATTATCAGGGCGACAAGTTCGCCGAATGGTTCGACGCCGACACCTACCTGCGCATGACCAAGGCGCTCGACTACTTCGATCCGGCCGCCGAGACGGGCGGCAGCCTCCAGGCCGCACTGGCGCGGGCCAAGGCGAAATTTCTGGTCGTCTCGTTCTCGACCGATTGGCGCTTTTCGCCCGAGCGCTCGCGCGAGATCGTCGATGCGCTGGTGCACAACGGCCAGGACGTCGCTTACGCCGAGATCAAGAGCCGCCACGGCCACGACTCCTTCCTCATGCATGACGCGCATTACCACGCCGTGATCCGCGCCTACCTGGAGAACGTGCGCACATGACCGAGACTGCGCTGGCGCTCGGGCGCCCCGACTTCGACGTGATCGCCGGCTGGGTCCAGCCCGGCGAGCGCGTGCTCGATCTCGGCTGCGGCGACGGCTCGCTGCTCAAGGGCCTGATCGAGACCCGCGGCGTGCGCGGCTGGGGCGTGGAGATCGACGATGCCAAGGTGCTCGCCGCGATCCGGAACGGCATCAACGTCATCCAGGGCGACCTCGAAGAGGGGCTCAAGGACTTCGAGGACGGCGCCTTCCACCACGTGATCCTGTCACTGACGCTCCAGGCGATGCGCCACACCGAGCGCATCATCCACGAGATGCTGCGCGTCGGCCGCGAGGCGGTGGTCAGCTTCCCGAACTTCGGCTACTGGAAGCACCGGCAGGCCATCCTCAACGGCCGCATGCCGGTTTCCGAAAGCCTGCCGCACCAGTGGTACGACACACCCAACGTGCGCTTCTTCACCATCGCCGATTTCGACGCCTTCTGCGCCGAACGCGGCATCATCGTGCGCGAGCGCAAGGTGTTCGACGCCGGCCGCGAGATCACCGAGGAGCACAACTTCCTCGGCAGCATCGCCGTCTATCGACTCGGTCGCGCCAGGTAATCGGGCGCCACGTCCTCGAGCGCCCGCGGCACGATGCAAAACGGCAGGGCGCAGCCCTCCCCGCAGACGTTCGGCACGCTCATCGACGCCAAGTTGTCGCGCGTCATCGGTCCGCCGAGCATTTCCATGGCGAACGCCTGCAGCCACGACAGTGCCGGCGACAGCCCGAACACGGCGCGCGGATGGCCCGAAACCCGGCCCGCGTACTCGACCAGTTCGGCGAGCGTCCAGACGCTCGGCCCGCAAAGTTCATAGGTCTGCCCCTCGGCTTCCGGGCGGACCAGCGCCTCGGCGGCGACACGCGCCACGTCGCCGACCCAGACCGGCTGGAACAGCGCCTCGGCCGAGGCGAGCGGCACGAAGGGCGCGATTTTCAGCAGGCGCGCGAACATGGTGAGGAAGGAATCGCCCCGGCCGAAGATCACCGAAGGCCGCAGGATCGTGGCTGCCGGAAATTCCGCACGCACGGCCGCCTCCCCCGCGGCCTTGGAACGCAGATAACCCGAAGGGGCATCGGCCGATGCCTTGAGCGCCGAGACATGGACGAGCCGCCGGACGCCCGCCGCCCTAGCCGCCCGCGCGATACGGCCCGGCAGTTCGACATGGACCCGCGCGAACCCGGGGCCGTAAGGCTCTCCGCGGCCGCCCTTGAGGATGCCGACGAGATTGACCACCGCATCCTGTCCGGCGCACAGCCGGGTAAGGGCCGCATCGTCATGGACATCGGCCTCGATGATCTCCGCGGTCGGCAGCACCGCGAGATGCTTGGCCCGCTCATAGCGGCGAGCCGCCACCCTGAGCCTCATCCCCCGCGCTGCAAGGACGGCAGCGAGATGGCTGCCGACGAAGCCGTAGCCACCGATGAGGAGCACGTCGCCGATCATGGCAGTTCTTCCCGGGCTGCGATTTCGGTCGCTGCCGCCGGCCGGATGACACCGAGCCGCCGCTTGAGCGACTGCGGCCGGTTTTCGAACAGCGCCGCGTAATAGACGGTGTTGCTCATGACCTTCTTCACATAGTCGCGGGTTTCATTGAACGGGATGGTCTCGGCATAGATCGCGCCTTCGAGCGGCTGTTCGGCACGCCATTTCTTCGCCCGGCCCGGCCCGGCGTTGTAGGCCGCCGAAGCGAGCACGGGGTGGCCGTCGAGCGCCTCGAGCACCATCTTCAGATAGCTCGTGCCGAGCGTCACGTTGGTGTCAAGCTCGGTAACCCGGTCGGCGCGGTAATCGGCGAGGCCGATCTTCTTCGCCACCCAGTGCGCCGTCGCCGGCATGAGCTGCATGAGTCCCTGCGCACCCGCCGACGAACGCGCATTCATGACGAAGCGGCTCTCCTGGCGCATCAGGCCATAGACCCATCCCGGGTCAAGGGCGAGCTCGCGCGCCTTCTCCGAGACCTTTTCCCGGTACGGAGCCAGATAGCGCAAGCCATAGTCGTGCTGGGCCGCCGTCCGGTCGGCGGTATTGATCGCCCGGTCCCAGACGCCTTCCCGGCGCGCGAACTCGGCGGCGGCGAGCAGTTGCCGGTCGTCCATGCCCCGCAGGTGCCAGACCCACTCGCGCACGCCCTCGATGCGCAAATCTCCGTGTGGCACGCGCAGCAGCGCGAGCGCGCGCCGGAGCCCGGGATGGGTTTCGGCACCGGCGAGTTCGGCCGCGGTCGGCGCCGGCGCCTTCGGCGGCGGTGCGATTCTCCGCCCCAGTTCCTCGTCGGCGAGGTTGCCATAGAAGTTGGGTTGTCCGGCGATCTTCTGATACTGCGTCCGTGCGTCGTCACTGCGCCCCTGCGCAGCGTAGGCGCGGCCGAGCCAATACGTCCATTCCGGCTGGGCAGCGAGTTTCGGTGACATCCGGCCGATCGCCCATTCGACGCGCACCCAGTCCCCCGCGCGCAGCGCGGCGCGGACATGCCAGGCCTGCTGTTCCTCGGTCATGGGAATGCCGCCGGCGAGCGCGTACCACTCGAGCGCCTCGACCTGATGCCGGAGCGCCGCCTGGTGGGCGATTTGCCCCCATCCCCAGGCGCGATCGGCTTCGCCGAATTTCGGCTCGATCTTCCGCCACCGTTCCGCAGCGGCCGCGGGGTCGTTGCGCGCAAGGCGCGCGATGGCGAGGATCGCCAGCTCGCGTCCCGCACGGCTCGCCGCGAAGTTCGACGGCAGTTTCGCCAGATGGGCGGCCGGGTTGTCGAGCGCCAGATCGAGCCTGCGGGCATCCGGCGCCTCGCCGGCCGGCAGATACCGGGTCAGCGCCTTGGCGGCCCCGATGCGCCGCGCCTCGACGAGCCGGCGCAGCCGCGCCCAGACGTCGTCAACCGTGACGCGGCCGTCGGCGAGCAGCCGCTCCATGAGCGGCTGGCAGGCCTCGGGCAGATCGGCGGCATTGAACCAGAGCGGCAGGGCCTCTTCGAGCGCGGTATCGTCCTGCTGGAGCTCCAGACGGGCCGAGAGGCCGTAGCAGGCGATCTCCTGGTCCGGCTGGACGAGGCGCGGCAGCTCTTCCCGAATCGTCGCCCAGTCCTTGCGCCGGCCGAGCCAGCGCAGCCATTCGCCGCGGAGCTTCTCGGCGACGTAGAAACCCTTTTCGCGCTCGAGGAATTCGCGCACGCCCTGGTCGTCGTTCTCTTCGAGTTGCAGCCTGAGCTGCCAGTGCCTGACCCACGGCGCGTATTCGCTGCCGGCAAGGCTGTCGGCGAGCCGCGCCAGCTTCATCCGCTCGCCGGCGCGGAAGGCATCGCGCGCGGCGACGAAGCGCTCGATGGCGCCATCGTCCCGTGGGAAGGCGGCGCTCGTGCCGAAGAGCAGGAGCAGGGCCGCGAAAAGGATTCTCATCGTATAGTGCCTCAACGGAATTTTTTAAGCCTAGCACAGGGCCATGTCACGGAAAGGCGGACCCGCGGCGGATCAGCCGCACGATTCGGCCTCTGATCCGGCGTCCTTGCGCAGCCGCCTGCGCAGGGAGCGGATCGCCGCCCGGCTGGCCATGCCCGCCGAATCGCACGAACGCGCTTCAAGGGCGATCGAAGGCCACTTGGCCAGGCTCCTCGCCGTATGTGACCCGCGCTCCATCGCCTTCTGCTGGCCGATGCGCCGAGAGTTCGACTGCCGGCCGCTCGTCACCGGCCTCGTCGCCTCGGGCTGGCGCGCCTGCCAGCCGATCGTCGTCGAGGAGGCGGCACCGATGCATTTCCGGCAGTGGCAGCCCGGCTCGCCGATGACCGCCGACCGTCACGGCATCCCGATTCCCGACACGCCCGAATCTCCGCCGCCCGACATCGTGCTGCTGCCGCTCGTCGCCTTCGACGACGCGGGTTACCGGATCGGCTACGGCGGCGGCTATTTCGACCGCACGCTCGCCGCGCTTTCGCCAAGGCCGCTGGCGATCGGCGTCGGCTTCGAACTCGCACGTGCGCCGACGGTGTGGCCGCAGCCGCACGACGTGCGCCTCGATCTCATCGTCACCGAGAGCGGCGTGCGCGACTTCCGCTGAGTCAGGCGAGGAAGAGCCGGTAGGCCGGGTTCTTCGTCTCGTCCCAGTAGCGGTAGCCGAGGTTCTTGAGGAAAGCGCGGAACTCCTGCTTGTCCGCGGCGGGCACCTGCATGCCGACGAGCACGCGGCCGTAGTCGGCACCGTGGTTGCGGTAGTGGAACAGCGAGATGTTCCAGCCGCGGCTCATATGCTCGAGGAAGTTCATCAGCGCGCCGGGCCGTTCGGGAAATTCGAAGCGGTAGAGCAACTCGTCGGTAAGACCCGGCGCGCGGCCGCCGACCATGTGGCGCACGTGCAGCTTCGCCATCTCGTCGTCGGTGAGGTCGAGCGTCGGCAGGCCGTGGCGGCGCAACGACTCGACGAGCCGCAGCGACTCGGCGCGGTCGGCGACCTGGATGCCGGCGAAGACGTGCGCCTGTTGCGGATCGGCGTAGCGGTAGTTGAACTCGGTGATCGAGCGTTTGCCGATCAGGCCGCAGAACTTCTTGAAGCTGCCGGGTTTCTCGGGGATCGTCACCGCGAGCACGGCCTCGCGCTGCTCGCCGACCTCGGCGCGCTCGGCGACGAAGCGCAGGCGGTCGAAGTTCATGTTGGCGCCCGAGGCGACCGCGACGAGCGTCTTGCCGTGCGCGCGGGTCGCCTTGGCCCAGGCCTTGGCGCCCGCGACCGCCAGCGCGCCCGCGGGCTCGAGGATCGAGCGCGTGTCTTCGAAGACGTCCTTGATCGCGGCGCAGATCGCGTCGGTGTCGACCAGCACGACCTCGTCGACGTACTGCTGGCAGAGCCGGAAGGTCTCGGCGCCGACGTATTTCACGGCCGCGCCGTCGGCGAAGAGGCCGACCTGCTCGAGCCGCACGCGCTTGCCGGCGGCGAGCGAGCGGGCCATGGCGTCGGCATCCGCCGCCTCGACGCCGATGACCCGGGTCTGCGGCCGCAGCCGCTTGACGTAGGCGGCGACGCCCGAGATCAGGCCGCCGCCGCCGATGCAGCAGAACACCGCATCGATCGGCTCGGGATGCTGGCGCAGCATCTCCATGGCGATGGTGCCCTGGCCGGCAATGACGTCGGGATCGTCGTAGGGATGTACAAAGGTGAGCTTCTGCTTCTTCTCCATCTCGAGCGCATGCGCGTAGGCCTCGTCGTAGGATTCGCCGGCGAGCACCACCTCGACCATGCCGTCGCCATGCTTCTTCACGGCGTCGATCTTGATCTGCGGCGTCGTCACCGGCATGACGATGATCGCCTTGCAGCCGAGCCGGCGCGCCGAGAGCGCCACGCCCTGCGCGTGGTTGCCGGCCGAGGCGGCGATCACGCCGCGCTTCTTCTGTGCAGGCGAGAGGTGCGCCATCTTGTTGTAGGCGCCGCGCAGCTTGAACGAGAACACCGGCTGCATGTCCTCGCGCTTGAGCAGCACGCGGTTGCCGGTGCGCGCCGAAATGTTGGGCGCGAATTCGAGCGGTGTCTCGATGGCAACATCGTAGACGCGGGCGTTGAGGATCTTTTCAAGGTAATCGGGATGCATGGCCGGGCGCGGAAACCACGAAAGCGGCAAGCCTAGCAGGTAACATCGGCCCATGGAATTCCTCGCCAGCCCCGAGGCCGGCCTCTTCGGGCTCTTCGTCTCCAGCTTCCTCGCCGCGACGCTGCTGCCCGGCGGCTCGGAAGCGGCGTTCTTCGCGCTGGTGAGCTTCCATCCCGAACATGCCGTGCCGGCGCTGGCCTTGGCGACGATCGGCAACACGCTCGGGGGCATGACCACCTACGCGATGGCGCGCCTGCTGCCCGAGAAGACCTTGCCCCGAAACTGTGGGGCGTCGCCCCATCCCTCGCTTCGCTCGGGACCGCCACTTCGTGGCGTCCTGCGCCCTACGGGCTGGTCAGCCGTGGTGACACGCCACGGTGCACCGATCCTGATCTTCGCCTGGGCGCCGGTCGTCGGTGACGCGCTCTGCGCCGCCGCCGGCTGGCTGCGCCTGCCGTGGCTCGCCTGCACGCTCTGGATGGCGGCAGGCAAGGGGCTGCGCTACGCCGCGCTGCTCATGGCGATGAACGGCCCGGGCTTGCCATCGTGAAACTTTCGCGGCTGGCGGCGGTCATCCTGTTTAGATGTGCTCATCGACGGTCACGAATCGCTTTCGCCATCGACGGAGGAAGGAAATGAACACGACGAACACCGCCGGCGCCATCGTCGCCGCGACCGACTTCTCGGCCGGAGCGAACCTCGCCGTCGATCGGGCCGCGCGGCTCGCAAAGCGTTGGCAGGCGCCGCTGTGGCTGCTCCACGTCTTCAACGACGGCGCCTGGGCGACGATCCGCAGCCTCTACCAGCGCGAGCACTGGGCCGACCGCGAGCCGGTGCTCGCCGCGCGCGACCGCCTCTCCGGGCTCGCGCGCGAACTGGGCAACCGGCATGGCATCGAGGTTCTCGCGGAAACACGGACCGGGCGCGCCGCGTCGGAGATCGCCGCTTTTGCCGCGCAATGCGAAGCAAGGCTGCTGGTGGTGGGCGAGCACGGCGAGAACTGGCTGGGCGATGCGCTGATGATCGGCGGCACGGCGCTCAAACTGCTCGAAAGCGCCCGTCAGCCGGTGCTTCTGGTGCGCCGGCCGGCCGGCGGCGACTACGCGAACATCCTCGTCGGCACCGACTTTTCCGACAACGCGCTGCGCGCCGCGCAGGCCGCACGCAGCCTCTTCCCAGAGGCGCGCCTGACCCTCTGCCACGCGCCCATGGTGCCCTTCGAAGGCCGCATGCGGCTCGCCGGCGCCAGCGACGAGGACATCGGGCGCTATCGCCGCGAGGAAGCGGCGCGCGCCGAAGAAAAGATGCGCGGGATCATCGAAGGCCTGGCGCCGCCTTTGGCGAGCCGCATCCTCTCCGGTTTCCCGCCTGCGGTGCTCGCCGAGCAGGCGCGCGTGACGGGCGCCGACCTGGTCGCCGTCGGCCGCCACGGCGGCGGCGCGTTCTCCGAGCGGTTGCTCGGCAGCGTGACGCAGAACGTGCTCCATCAGGCGCCCTGCGACGTGCTGTTGGTGCCCTGACCAGACGGCCACTCGAAACTGTGGGGCAATGCCCCATCCCTCGCTTCGCTCGGGACCGCCACTTGTGGGGCTGCGCCCCATCTCTCGCTTCGCTCGGGACCGCCACTTCGTGGCGTCCTGCGCCCTTTGCCGCCGCACAGCGGCGTCCTGCGCCCGCTGGTTGGCGGGCTGGTGGGCTGGTCAGCCGCCGTAACATGCCGGCGGCTGACCGGTTCCGGCAGAATGGGGTACCGATCCCTACCAGAAAGACACGCCGTGCCCGCACCGACCCCCCTTTCCCGCCCGTGACCCCCGGCGGCGACCGAAGGACATGGGCCACCTGCTGCAGATCATCCTCCTCCTCGCCGTCGCCGTGGCCGTGGTGGCCGCGTTCTCGCGGCTGCGCATCCCTTCGGTCCTTGGCTATCTGCTGGTCGGCGTGATCCTCGGGCCGCACACGGCCGGGCCGACCGTCCATGTCCCTGAATTCGATGCGCTGGCCGAGTTCGGGGTGGTGTTCCTGCTGTTTTCGATCGGCCTCAACTATGCGCTGCCGCAGCTCGCCGCCATGCGCCACCAGGTGCTCGGGCTGGGCACCGCCCAGGTCGCGCTGACGGCGCTCGTGGTGGGCGCCCTGCTCTGGCTCGCCGGCATGGATGCAGCCGCCGCCTTCGTCGTCGGCGCGGTATTCGCGCAGTCGTCCTCGACCATCATCGGCCGCCAGCTCGCAGACCAAGGCGAGGACGGCACCCCGCACGGCCGGCTCGGCCTGGCGATCTCCGTGTTCCAGGACGTCACCGCGGTGCCGCTGCTGGTCGTGATTCCGGTCCTCGGCGCCGCGGGCGGTGCCGGGCATCCGGCCGGCGAGCTCGCCTGGGCGCTGGCGAAGGCGGTGGTGGCTTTCGCGCTGGTCTTCTACGTCGGCCGCTGGGCCTTGGGCCCGCTGTTCCACCTCGTCGCCCGACGCCGGTCCGCAGAACTGTTCACCCTGACGGTGCTGCTGGTCGTGCTCGCCGCCGCCTGGACGACGCGCAGCCTGGGCCTCTCGCTCGCCTTCGGTGCTTTCCTCGCCGGCATGATGCTCGGCGAGACCGAGTTCCGCCACCAGGTCGAATCGAGCATCCGGCCGTTCCGCGACGTGCTGCTGGGCCTCTTCTTCGTCGGCATCGGCATGCTGATCGACCCGGCCTCCCTGCCCGGCATCTGGCACTGGGCGCTGCTCGGCGCCCTCCTGCTCCTGGCGGCCAAGATCGCCATCGTCGCGCCGATCGTGCGCGCTGCCGGCCTCAACACCGAGACCGCCTGGCGCACCGCGCTGCTCCTTGCGGTGGGCGGCGAATTCGGCTTCGCGCTCTTGGCCATCGGCCTCGACGCGAAGGTCATCGATCCGCACGCCGGCCAGATCGTCCTCGCCGCCGTGCTGCTGTCGATGATCGCCGGCCCCTTCATCATCCGCCACAACGGCGCGATCGCCGGCCGGCTCGCGCCGGCCGCAGCGGAGACACCCGCCGCCACGCCGGAACTTTCCGGCCTGCCGCCGCCCCGGGTGCTGATCGGCGGCTACGGCCGCGTCGGCCATGCCGTCGCGGTGCTGCTCGAGTCGAGCGGCATTCCTTTCGTCGCCTTCGACACCGACCCGCAGCGCGTCCGGCAGGGCCGCACGGATGGCCACGCCGTCCTTTACGGAGACATCGCCGACCCCGAGCTGCTCGCCGCGGCGCGGGCCGAGCAGGCCGAACTCGCGATCGTCACGGTCGATGCCCATGACGTCGCGCTGCGTGCGGTGGCCGCCCTGCGCCGCCATAATCCGGTCATGCCCGTGATCGCCCGTGCCCGTGATCTGAAGGCCAGCGCGGCCCTGGTCGCCGCCGGCGCAGCCCACGCCTACCCCGAAACGATCGAAGCCAGCCTTCGGCTCGGCGCGACGGCGCTGGCCATGCTCCACGTGCCGCGCGAAGACATCGAGCAGACGCTGCAGGACATTCGCGACTGGAACTACCAGCCCGTGATCGAACCGCCCTCCAGGGAGGAAACGAAATGACGCCCCCGCGGAACATTCTCGCCGCCACCGACCTCTCGGCGCCCGCACGGCACGCCGTCGAGCGCGCCTTCCGCATCGCGGCCGCCACGGGCAGTGAGCTGCACGTGCTGCACGCGATGGCGCTCGACACCCTCGACGCCCTCCGCGAACTGTTCGGCACCGATGTCTCGGCGACCAAGGCGGCGCTCGAGGCCCGTGCCCGCGAGCAGCTCGACCGCCTGGCCGGCGACCCGGCAGGCCATGTCTGCCTCCAGGCGCGAACACGCTTCGTCGCCGGGCATCCGGTCGCGGTCATCGCCGGCGAGGCCGACGCGCTCGACGCCGGCCTCATCGTCCTCGGCGCCCGTGGTGAGTCCTTCCTGCGCCATGCGATGCTCGGCTCCACGGCGGCGCGGCTCCTGCGCAAGTCGGGCCGCCACCCGGTGCTGGTGGTCCGCCAGCCGCCGCACGACGATTACCGCAGCGTGCTCGTCGCGGTCGACTTCTCGCCGGCCTCGCGCGATTCGATCCGCCTCGCCCGCTGGCTCGCGCCCGGGGCCGATCTCGTGCTGCTCCACGCCTTCGAACTGCCCTACGAAGGCAAGCTGTCCTTCGCCGGCGTGGACGATGCCGTCATCCGCCAGTACGTCGCCGCCGGCAGCGAAAAGCGCCGGGCGCAGATGCATGAACTGGCCGCGGCCGCCGGGCTGGCGCCCGCCGATTACGTGGCGCGCGTGATCCACGGCGAGCCGACCACGCAGATCCTCGCCATGGAACAGGAATACGACTGCGACCTGATCGTCGTCGGCAAACACGGCAGCCACCTCGCCGAGGAGCTGCTGCTCGGCAGCGTCACCAAGCACGTGCTCGCGGAAGCGCAGGGCGACGTGCTGGTCGTTCCCGACCCGCGCCCCGGCGAGGAAGGGCTGCCGTGACGCTCGCCCTGATCGGCGGCCTCCTCGGCGGCGTCGGCCTGTTTCTGCTCGGCATGGGGCTGATGACCGACGGCCTCAGGCTCGCGGCCGGCCCGGCGCTCGAGCGCATCCTCGCGAGTTCGACGAAGACCCGTCTGCGGGGCCTGGCCTCGGGCATCGCTGTGACGGCCCTGGTGCAGTCCTCGAGCGCCGTCACGGTCGCGACGATCGGCTTCGTCAACGCCGGCCTGCTCAATCTCTCGCAGGCGCTCTGGGTACTCTTCGGCGCCAACGTCGGCACGACCATGACCGGCTGGCTGGTGGCGCTCGTCGGCCTCAAGTTCAAGATCGAGGCGCTGGCGCTGCCGCTCGTCGGCCTCGGCATGATCCTGCGCCTCACCGGCGAAGGCAGCCGGCGCGGCGCGCTCGGCACGGCGCTCGCGGGCTTCGGGATACTCTTCCTCGGCATCGACATGCTGAAAAACACCTTCTCCGGCCTGCCGACCGACTTCCGGCTGCCGGACGGCACCGGCCCCGTCGAGATCCTGACGCTGGTGTTGATCGGCATCGTGCTCACGGTGCTGATGCAGTCCTCGTCCGCCTCGCTCGCCGTGGCGCTCACTGCTGCCCAGGGCGGGCTCCTGACCCCACAGGGCGCCGCGGCCGTGGTCATCGGCGCCAACATCGGTACCACGGTCACGGCGCTGATCGCCGCGCTCGGCGCCACGCCCAGCGCCAAGCGCGCCGCGGCGGCGCACATCTTCTTCAACCTGCTCACCGGCATCGTCGCCCTGCTGCTCCTGCCCTGGCTCATCACCTTCCTGGGCACGCTGCGCGAATGGCTGGGCCTCGAGGAAGCGCCGGCGGCGAAGCTGGCCCTGTTCCACACCCTGTTCAACGTGCTCGGCGTCGCGTTGATCTGGCCGCTCGCCGACGGACTCACCCGTTTCCTCGAGGGGCGCTTCCGCACGGCCGGGGAGGAACTGGGCCGGCCGCGCCATCTCGACCGGACGGTGCTCGCCGTGCCGACCCTGGCGCTCGACGCCCTCTCGCGCGAGATCCGGCATCTCGGCAGCCTGGCCCTGGCGACGGTACGGACGGTGGCCGTGGATGCCGGCGCGGCGGACCCGGCCCTGGCGCAGCAGCGGCTCGCCGTGTCGCGGCTCAACGAAGCGATCGCCGATTTCATCGTCCGCCTGAACCGTTCGGGCATGACCCGGGAAAACGCGGTCCGCCTGCCCGAGCTGCTGCGCCTGGCGCGCTATTACGAATCGGCGGCCGATTTCGCCGCCGAAGCCGGCGAAGCAGCCGCCGAGGCGGGCGAGACGCCGGCGGACGACGAGACCGCAGCGGCCTTCCGCCGCCAGGTCCTGGCGCTGCTCGCGGCGCTCGATCCGGAAGCGCCGGCGACCGCCGACGTCCGCGAGTCGGCATGGCGGGACATGCTGTCGGCCTACGAGGCCCTCAAGGTACACTGGCTCGAAGCCGGCGCGCTCGGGCGCATCCCGGTCGGCGTGATGGACGCGCGGCTGCGCTCCGCGAGCGCCCTGCGCCATGCGCTCGAACAGGCGGTGAAGGCCGCGCGCAAGATCGAAGAACTGACATGAGCACACCCGGACACGACGGCCCGGCGCGAAAGGGCGCCCACTTCGGCCGCTACCTGCTGATCGGCTTCTTCACCGTGGCCCCGCTGTGGGTTACCTGGCTCGTCTTCGACTTCCTGCTCAACCTGCTCGCCAGCGCCGGCAACCCGGCCTTGCGCGCCGTGGCCCGCGCCATCGCCCCGCTGTCGCCCTCGCTCGCCTCGGTGCTCACCGACTCGGCGATGCAGAAGCTGCTCGCGGTGCTGCTGACGCTGGCGACGCTCTACGGCATCGGCCTCTTTGCCTCGCAGGTCATCGGCCGGCGCCTCATCGCGCGCGTCGAATCGCTGCTGGAACGGTTGCCGCTCGTTCAGACGATCTACGGCGGCACCAAGCGTTTCCTGCAGTCGATGCGCAAGCCACCGGCGACCGGCCAGCGCGTCGTGCTGATCAGCTTCCCGACGCCGGAGATGAAAGCCGTCGGCTTTGTCACCAAGGTGCTGCACGACGAGACCACCGGCCGCGAGCTCGCCGCTGTCTATGTGCCGACCTCGCCGAATCCGACCTCGGGCTACATCGAGATCGTGCCCCTCGACGAGGTGGTGACGACCGACTGGACGCTCGAGGAGGCGATGAGCTTCGTGATGACCGGCGGGGCCAACGCGCCGGACCGGGTGCGATATTCGGTCGCCGAAGAAGGGCCCGGCCCGCGCCGGGAGGCATCCCAGCCTGCCGACCCACCGGCGCGATGACCGGCGCACGAACGCTTCTCGCGGCCGTATTGCTGCTGACGGCGATGAGCGGCGCTGGCGCCGCCGGCGTCGGACTGGAGGCCCCTGCGCCGCTCGACGAATTCCTGCGCCGGCACCTCGATCTGCCGGAGAAGCCGGGCGACGCCACGGAACGGGCGGCATTGGCCCGGCGGTTGCCCCGCGAGATCGCCGAGCTGCTCGCGACCGAAGGCTACTTCTCGCCCGCGATCGACCTGCGAACCGACGCGCCGGAGGCACTGCGCATCATCGTCACCCCGGGACCGCAGACACAGGTCGGGGAAGTTCGCATCACCTTCACCGGCCACCTCGGCGCCGCGGAGCCAGCGCTCGAGGAACGGCGCACCACGCTGCACGCCGGCTGGTCGCTACCGGCCGGATCGCCGTTCCGCTCGGAGGACTGGGAAAAAGCCAAGAAGGCACTGCTCGCCGCGGTCGCCGAGGAGGACTACGCCACGGCCCGCTACGAGGCCACGCGCGCGGAGGTCGATCCCGAACGCGCGCTGGCCCGTCTCGAACTCGCGATCGACTCGGGGCCGGCCTGGCACTTCGGCCCGCTCCGGATCGAGGGGCTCAAGCGCTACGATGCAGAAGTCGTCGAGCAGCTGGCGACGTTCGCGCCGGGGCAGCCCTATCGGCGCTCACGGCTGCTGAGTTTCCAGTCCCGCCTCCAGAACACGCCCTGGTTCAACTCGGTGACGGTCGAGGCGCTCACCGATCAGGCGGCCTCGGAGGGCGAGGCGGTTGCGCCGGTGCGGGTGACGCTCGCCGAGTCGCCATCGAAGCAGGTCGGCTTCGGCGCCGGCTACAGCACCAACACCGGCGCGCGCGGCGAGGCTCACTTCCGCCACCACGACCTGTTCGGCCGCGCCTGGACCCTGCACACGGGGCTGCGCTACGAGCAGCTGCGTCAGTCGGCGTTCGCCGACCTCGCGCTGCTGCCGGATGCGCGCGGCTACCGGCCGGCGTTCGCGGGACGCATCGAGGCGAGCGACATCGAGGGCCTGGCGACGACGCGTCAGGCCCTGAGCGTGGCGCGCAGCCGTACCGAGAAGCTGATCGAGACGCGGCTGGGCCTCGAATGGCAGCGGGAAGAGCGCCGTCCCGACGGCGCGCCGGCCGACACCTACCGGACGCTGGCGCTCGACTGGCGCTGGATCCGCCGCGCCGCCGACGATGCGCTCGACCCGCACCGCGGCAACGTGTTCGAAGTGCGCCTGGGCGGCGCCACGCGCCGCATCGTTTCCGACCGCGACTTCGCCCGCGCCTACCTGCGCGTCCAGCAGTGGTGGCCCCTCTCCTGGCCCGGCACTGATGACGTGCTGACGCTGCGCGGGGAGCTGGGCTACACGCTCTCCGGCTCACGCTTTGGCATACCGCAGGAGTACCTGTTCCGCGCCGGCGGCGCCCAGTCGGTACGCGGCTATGCCTACCAGAGCCTCGGTGTGCGCGAAGGTGGCGCCGTGGTCGGCGGCCGCGCCCTCGCCGCCGCCAGCGTCGAATACACGCACTGGCTGGCGCCCAACGACATGGCCCCCGGAAAGTGGGGGATCGCCGCCTTCGTCGATGCGGGCGACGCGGCCGACGACTGGCGCGGTCTCGAAGCGGCCGTGGGCACCGGCGTCGGCGTGCGCTGGAAGAGCCCGGCCGGGCCGCTCGCGCTCGATGTCGCGCGCGGCCGCGCCCACCGCGGGCGCGATCCACAGTGGCAGCTGCACTTTTCCCTGATGGTGGCGTTCTGATGGCCACCACCTTCCTGCGCCGTCTCTTCGCGCTCCTGCGCGGCCTCGTGCTGTCGATCCCGGCGCTGATCGTGCTCGCCCTGGTGGGTGGCCTCTCGTGGCTGCTGCTGACGCAGGCCGGACTCGAAGCCGCGGCCGGCCTGGCTGCGCACGCGAGCGGCGGCACGGTCCGTATCGAGGGCGTTCGCGGCCGGCTGCTCGGCCCGCTGGCGTTCGACCGGATCGAGGTCGCGGCCGGCACGGACCGCTACCTTCTCGAAGACCTGGCTATCGACTGGAGCCCCGCCGGGCTCCTCCATGGCCGGCTGGAGATCGACCGTCTGGGCATCGGCCGGCTCGAGTTCGAAACCGCCGGCGAGGCGAAATCGGCCCTTCCAGCGGACTTGCGCCTGCCGCTGGCGGTACGCGTGGGGGTGCTGGAGATCGGTGCCATTGCGCGTGCAGGAAGTGACGGTGCCGCCGTGCTCGCCCGGGACATCCGCGCGGCCCTCGCGAGCGACGGCGAAACGCATCGACTCGATTTCCTGGAAACGACGCTCGACGCCGGCCGGCTGAGGGCGCAGGGAACGCTTGCCGGCAGCGCGCCTTTCCCGCTCTCCGCGAACCTGGAGCTCGAGACCATATCGACTCCGGCGCTCTCGGTTTCCGCACGGCTCGGCGGCCGGCTCGCCGACATGGATTTCGAGGCCGAGGGCCGCGGCGACGATTTCTCGCTCACGGCAAACGGCCGGCTCGCGCCTTTCGACGCGCAACCGCTCGCGGCGCTGCGCCTGACGGCCCGGGGGCTCGACCCGCGCGCCTTCGCGCCGGCCGCGCCGCGCGCGCGGCTTGCGCTCGACATCGATCTCGCACCCGTTGCGCCGGGCACGTTCGCCGGGCGGCTGCGCGCCGACAACGCCGCGCCGGCGCCGCTCGACCGCGGCGGCCTGCCGCTCGCGCGGCTCGCCTCGGGCCTGCGCATCGAATCGAACGAAACCACGCGCCGCCTGGTGCTCGACGGCCTCGATACGAGCCTCGGCGACGGCGGCACCGTGGCCGGCGCACTCGATCTGCGCTGGCCCGCCGGCGACGCGCTGCCGCGGGGGCGGGCGGATCTCGCCCTGCGCGCACTGAACCCGGCCGCGCTCCATGGCCGTCTCTTTCCCGCACGGCTCGACGGACACATCCGCTTCACCGGCGACGAGCGGACGCAGCACGCCACCCTCACGCTTTCCGACGGCACGAGGCGGATCGGGGCCACGCTCGACCGCCGTGGCGATGCCCTTGAGGTCTCGGGGCTGCGGCTCGCACAGGGCCGCGCCGAACTTTCGGGCAACGGCTCCTTTGGGCTTGCCGCACCCCACGGCTGGCGCTTCGAGGCCGGCCTGAGCCATTTCGATCCGGCCGCCTTCCTCGCCAAGGCACCCCATGGCGACATCGAGGCCACCTTTGCCGGCGAAGGCACGCTGAAGCCGCAACCGGCCGGCACGCTGCATGGCCGGTTCGCCTCCGGCCGTCTCGCCGGCCAGCCGCTCCGGGGCACGATCGATTTGCAATTCTCCGGCCTCGACCGTCCGAACGACCTCCTGGCCGCCAACGGCCGGGCCTGGCTGCGCGGTGTGGTCGACCTGTCGCACGGCGACGGCCGGCTCGCCGCACGCGGCGGCTGGGGCAGCGCGCAGGAGAAACTGGAACTGGCGGTCGCGGTGCCGGAACTCGCGCGCTACCGCGACTTCGCACCCGGCGTCGGCGGCACGATCGAACTGACGGCGATGCTTGCAGGCTTTCCCGCGCGGCCGGAGTTGGCCATCGATCTCCGCGCCCGTCATCTCGCGCTGCCCGAAGGCCGCGGCGTCGACCGGATCGACGGCAAGGGCCGGCTCGAGGGCGACACGCTGTCGATGAAACTCGTCGCCGAGGGCATCCGGGCCGGTGCCGAGATCCCGCGCCTCGATTTCGCCGCCGACGGCACGCGTTCCGCGCACCGGCTCGCCGCCACGGTCCGCCTGCCGGGCGAACTGAAGCTCTCGCTCGCGGCCGCCGGCGGCCTGGTCGAGTCGGCCGATTGGCAGGATACCGGCTGGAACGGCCGCATCGAACGGCTGGTGCTCGATGGCGAGTGGCCTGCGGTGCTCGCCGCCGAAGGCGAGCTGTCGTTGAGCCGGGCCGCGCTCGCCGGGCATCTGACCGGGCGCATCCCGGATCTTTCCGGGTTCGGCCCGCTGCTCGGCGGCGGCGTCGCCAGCGTCGGCGCCATCGACTGGGACGCCGCGCTGGCCGGTTCGCCCTCGGCGCCTCTGCTGCGCGGCCATGTGCGCGGCCGCGGCCTGGCGATCGCGCTGCTCGACCACGGCATCCGCCTCCAGGACGGCGAGCTCGCGCTGCGTTTCGAGGACGAGCGCGCCGTGCTCGAGCGGCTCGACTTCCTCGCCCCGCACGAGCCGCCGGCGCGCGCCGCACGCATCGTCGGCCAGGCGCCGACGGAACCCGGGCGCCTTTCCGTGACCGGCGAGGCGGACATCCAAAGCCGCCGGGCCCGGCTCGACGCCACGCTGACCCAACTCCCCCTCTCGCAGCGGCCGGACCGTTGGGTCGTGGCTTCGGGAGTGGCCCGGCTCGAACACGAGGACACGCGGCTGCGCCTTGGCGCCCGGTTCGCCGCCGATCTGGGCTTCATCGCCGAGGCCGCCGCCGGACGGCCGAAGCTTTCCGACGACGTGGTCGTGCGCGGACGCGAAGCGCCGGCGCCGCGCGCGCTGCGGATCGATACCGACATCGGCCTCGATCTCGGCGAGCGCTTCCATCTGCGCGCCGCGGGGCTGACGGCGCGACTCGAGGGCAAGTTGCGCGTGCGCGGCGGCAACGCTGCGCCGCTCGTCGCCACCGGCCGCATCGAGACCCGCGACGGACGCTTCGAGGCCTACGGCCAGCGGCTGACCGTCGAGCGCGGCATCGTCAATTTCCAGGGGCCGGTCGAGGATCCCGGCCTCAACGTGCTCGCGCTGCGCAAGGGCCTGCCGGTCGAGGCGGGCGTGTCGGTGACGGGCACCGTGCAGCGGCCGGTCGTGCGCCTGGTCTCGGAGCCGCCATTGCCGGATGCCGAGAAGCTGTCGTGGATCGTGCTCGGCCGCCCGGCCGACGCGGCGGGTGCCGACGCCTCGCTGCTCCTAGCTGCGGCCGGCGCGATCTTCGGCGGCGAAGGCGAAGGGATCACCGACCAGATCGCGCAGAGCCTCGGCATCGACGAGATCTCGCTGCGCCAGGCGCCGGAGGGCGACACCCTCACCGGCCAGATCCTCACGGTAGGCAAGCGGCTTTCCGACCGCATCTGGCTCGCCCACGAGCACGGGCTGACTACGGGCACCGGCGTGCTCAAGCTGACCTACATGCTCACGCCGCGGCTTTCCGTCGTCACGCGCACGGGCGAGGATAATGCGATGGACTTGCTGTTCAATCTGCGCTTCGATTGACCATGACCGCCCTGCGCCGCGCCCTCGTCTTCGCGCTGATCTGGTTCGCCCTCTCGGAAGGGCGAGTCGACGGCCTGATCCTCGGCGCCGTGGCGGTGGCTGCTGCCACCTGGGCGAGCCTGCGCCTGCTGCCGCCGACTGGCCTCCGGCTCGCCGGGTTGCCGGGCTTTCTCGGTTTCTTCCTGCTGAACTCGCTGCGTGGCGGCGCGCAGGTCGCGGCCATGGCCCTGCGCGGCCGGGCGGCGCTGCGGCCGGGCATCGTCGAACTCGACTTCGCGCTGCCGCCCGGCCTGCCGGGCGCCCTGCTGACCGGCACGCTGGGCCTGATGCCCGGCACGCTGGGCGTGTCGCTCGACGGGGCGCGGCTGCGCCTGCACGTGCTCGATACGCGCCTGCCGGTCGCCGCGGAAGCGCGCGCGCTGGAGGCGCGCATCGCCCGCCTGTTCGGGAGCGGATCATGACCGGCATCGAGTGGCCGCTGGCGCTGTTCCTGCTCGGCAACCTCGCCGTGGCGCTCCTGGCCGCGGCGCGCGGCCCGACGGCCGCCGACCGCATGCTGGTGGCGCTGCTGTTCGGCAGTACCGGTGTGGGCATCGTCGCCCTGCTGGCGGTGGCCACCGACCAGCCGCCGCTGATCGACGTGGCGCTGGTGCTGGCGCTGCTGGCAGCGATCACCGGCATTGCCTTCGCCAAGCGTGCCTGGCACGGGGAAAGAGAGGGCGATGACTGAGTGGACGAGCCTGCTGCTGCTCATCGTCGGCGGCGCCTTCTACTTCGCCGGCACTGTCGGCCTGCTGCGCTTCCCCGATGTATACAGCCGGCTGCACGCGCTGGCCAAGGCCGACAACCTCGGCCTGGGCTGCGTGCTCGCCGGGCTGGCGCTGCAGGCCGAGACCTGGCTGGCGGCGCTGAAGCTGCTGCTGATCTGGCCGCTGGCGCTGGCCGCCAGCGCCGGCATCGGCTACGCCATCGCCCGCCGCGCCGATGCCCTGGGCATCCGTCCGTGGCGCAAGGAGGACGAATGAACGCCCGCCGCCGGGCCGCCCCAAGGCGGGTGCAGCCAACGAACCGGAGCCGCGCAGCGGCGAACATCCGTCACCTCCCCCGAGAGGGGGAGGCCGGGAGGGGGAAGGCATGATGCTCGCCTTCGATGCATTGCTGGCGCTGGCGCTGCTGTGGAGCGCGGTGCGCACGCTGACCACGCCGCGCCTCGACCGCGCCATCGTCCTCTTCATCGTCTTCGGCCTGCTGATGGCGCTGGCCTGGGCGCGGCTCGACGCGCCCGACATCGGCCTGGCCGAGGCGGCCATCGGCGCCGGACTCACCGGCGCGCTGTTGCTCGACGCGCTGGGCGTATTGCGGCGGCAGGGAGGCAAACCATGAGGTGGCTGCTCGCCCTTCCTGTCGTCCTCGGAGGCGCCGCCTTCGCGGCGGCCTTGATCGCCGCCATGCTCGACCTGCCGGATGCCGCCATCGACCTGCGGCTGGCGGTGGTGACGCATCTCGTCGACAGCGGTGTCGAACATCCGGTCACCGCCGTGCTGCTCAACTATCGCGGCTACGACACGCTGCTGGAGATCGCCGTGCTGCTGCTGGCGCTCTTCGGCCTGCTGGCGGCCAGCGACCGGACTGGGGCGCCGGTCGCGCCACCGGCCGACCTGCTGCTGCAAACGCTGGCGCGCATTGCCGTGCCGCAACAGAGGAGAGCAATAATGCCGTGCAAGTCGAACCTGCTGCTGCAAACGCTGGCGCGCATTGCCGTGCCGCTCGCCGTCGTCTTCGCGGTCTATCTGCTCTGGGCCGGCGCGTTCCGCCCCGGCGGCGCTTTCCAGGCCGGCGCGGTGCTGGCGGCGGGTGCGGTGCTGCTGCACCTGGTCGGCCTCATCCCCGGCTGGGCGCGGCCGAAGCTCGCCCTGCGGGCGGGGCTCGTCGCCGGTTTCCTGCTCTTCCTCGCCATCGCCGCCGCGCTGCTGGCCGATGGCGCGATGCTCCTGTATCCCCCCGCCGTGGCGGGCCAACTCATCCTCGCCATCGAGGCCGGCCTCACGCTGTCGCTGGGGCTGATCCTCGCCGGCCTGTTTCTTTTCCTGTCATGAGCGCCGCGCACGGCCGCCCGAAGCGGCGCAAGCCAGAACCCGGAGCCGCGCAGCGGCGAACCGCCGTCACCCCCTCCTTCGAGGAGGGGGGCGGGGGGTGGAGGACCCTATGACCACGGGCCTCCTCTTCGCCTGCACCGGCGCGCTGCTGTTCGCCCTCGGCGTCGCCGGCGTGCTGCTGATCGGCGAACTGCTGCGCCGCATCCTCGCCTTCAACCTGATGGGCAGCGGCGCCTTCCTGGTGCTGGTCGGGCTGGCCCAGCGCCACGACAACCCCGACCCGGTGCCGCAGGCCATGGTGCTCACCGGCATCGTCGTCGCCGTCGCCGCCACCGCGCTGGCGCTGGCGTTGCTGCGCCGCCTGCACGCCGCCACCGGCCGCGACGAACTGCCCACCGAAGTCAACGATTGAACCGCCAGAATGCTTACCATATAGTAAGCGAGTAATGACAGCCTTACACGAGGACGAATAATGCTCGCCATTGCCAAAATTACGGCCAAGGGCCAGACCACCATCCCCCAGGACGTGCGGGCGGCTCTGCACGTCGCTCCGGGCGACCTGATCGCGTGGGAGGTCGGCCCGGACGGCACGGCCACCGTCCGGCGCGTCCAGCCCGTCGATCTCGAATACCTGCGCGCCGTCGAGGGCACCCTGTCCGAGTGGGCAAGCCCGGCCGACGAAGAGGCCTACCGTGAGCTTTGAGCGCTTCGCCGTCCTGCGGGTGCCCTTCCCTTTTACCGATCGCAACGCCGCCAAGAACCGACCGGCGCTGGTCCTGTCCGACGCGGGTGCCTTCAACAGGCCCGCCGGCCATTCGGTGCTGGCCATGATCACCTCGGCGGCCAACGCGCCTTGGCCCCTGGATTGTCCGATCACCGATCTGGGCGCCGCCGGCCTGCCGGCACCGTCGGTGGTCCGGTTCAAATTATTCACGCTTGATCACCGGTTGGTACGGGGGGAATTGGGACGACTGGCTCCGGGGGACGCCCGCGCCGTCGAGGACACGCTCACCACCCTGTTACTGGGAATGCGGTGACCCTCGACCCGTTGGCCGGCCTGATCCTGCTGCCGCTCCTTTGGGCGGCGCTGGCCTTCCTGCTCGGCCCGGGGCGCGGCGGCAACCTCGCCGTGGCCGCGCTGGCGTTGCAGGCGTGGCTGGCCGTGGTGCTCGCCATAAAAGTCAGGCTTGGTGGTACGCCACTGCTGCACCAGGTCGGCGGCTGGGGCGCGCCGCTGGGCATCGATCTCGCCGCGGATGGTCTGTCGGCGGCGATGCTGCTGCTCACGCAGGCTGTGGCGTTGCCGCTGGCCCTCTACGCCCGCACCTACTTCAAGGCCGACGATCCGGCCGGCCGCCACTTCTGGCCGCTGGCCGGTTTCCTGATCGCCGGCCTCAACGCGCTCTTCCTCTCGGCAGACCTGTTCAACCTCTACGTCACGCTGGAACTCGTCGGCCTCGCGGCGGTGGGGCTGGTCGCGGCCGGCGGCGGACCGCAGCAGATCGCGGCGGCGCTGCGCTATCTCTTCGCGACGCTGCTGGGCTCGGGCGCGTATCTCCTCGGCGTGGCGCTGATCTATGGCGCTTATGGCACGGTGTCGATCGCCACGCTCGCGCCGCTGGTCACGGCCGAAGCGCCGCGCCTGGTCTGGATCGCCGGCGGGCTGATGCTGGCGGGACTGATGGTGAAGACGGCGCTCTTCCCCTTTCACTACTGGCTGCCACCGGCCCACGGCGGTGCACCGGCGCCGGTGTCGGCGCTGCTCTCGGCGCTGGTGGTCAAGGCCTCGTTCTACCTGATCCTGCGCCTGTGGCTCGGGCCGTTCGCACCGCTCACCGAGACGGTCGCCTGGCTGCCGGCCTCGCTCGGCAGCGCGGCCATCCTCTGGGGATCGTGGCAGGCGATCCGCGCGCGGCGGATCAAGACGCTGATCGCCTGTTCGACGGTGGCCCAGCTCGGCTACCTGTTCCTGATCTTCCCGCTGCTGGCGGGCGGCATCGCCCTGCAGGCCGGCGTGATGCAGGTCTTCGCCCATGGCCTCGCCAAGGCGGCGATGTTCGCGGCGGCCGGCGTGCTAATCAAGGCGACCGGGCAGGACACGGTGGCGGGGCTCTCCGGCGCCGCCGGGCGCCTGCCGGTGACGCTGTTCGCCTTCGGCCTGGCCGGCATGACGCTGATGGGCCTGCCGCCGTCGAGCGGCTTCCTCGCCAAGTGGCAGCTGATCGACGCGGCGCTGGCGCAGGGCGCCTATACGATCGTCGCGGTGGTGCTGGCCGGCGGGCTGCTGGCGGCGGTGTATGTCTTCCGCGTGCTGCGCCAGGCCTTTTTGCTCACGCCGGCATCGGCGCCGCTGGCCGCCGTGCCGCGCACGCTGGAATGGACGGCCTTCGCGCTCGCCGCGGCGAGCGTGCTGCTCGGACTGCGCGGCGTCGAGTTGATGCAGTTGGTAGGAGCAAAGCCATGACGGCAAACGAACTGCTGCCGCTGGCGGTGCTGTCCTCCTCGTTCCTGCCGGGGCTCGTCATCTTCGCGCTGCCGGAGGGCTGGATCGGCGTGCGCACGACGCTGAACCTGTTTGGCGCCCTCGCCAAGCTGGCGCTGGTGGGCCTGCTGCTGGCCGGCGTCGCGGCCGGCGAGGATTACGGCGTGCGCTATGCGGTCCTGCCGGGCCTCGAGCTCGCCTTCAAGGCCGACGCGCTGGGCATGTTCTTCGTCACGCTCTCGGCGGTCCTCTGGCTGCTCACTACGCTCTATGCGATCGGCTACCTCGAAGGCGCGCCGCACCGCAGCCGCTTCTTCGGCTTCTTCAGCTTCTGCGTCACCGCCACCATGGGCATCGCCATGGCGGCCAACCTGTTCACCTTCTTCGTCTTCTACGAACTGCTCACGCTCTCCACCTTTCCGCTGGTGGTGCATCGCGGCACCGACAAGGCGATGAAGGGCGGCACGATCTACCTCGCCTACACGCTCGCCGGCGGCACGCTGCTCTTGACCGGCATCGTCTGGCTGCATCATCTCGTCGGTCACACCGAATTCGCCCACGCGGGCATCGCGGCCGTGCTCGGGCCGGAACATGCCGGGCAGTTGAAGATCATCTTCCTGCTGCTCGTCGCCGGTGTCGGTGTCAAGGCGGCGCTGGTGCCGCTGCACGGCTGGCTGCCGCAGGCCATGGTGGCGCCGGCGCCGGTCTCGGCGCTGCTGCACGCGGTGGCCGTGGTCAAGGCCGGCGCCTTCGGCATCGTGCGCGTCGTGTACGAGGTCTATGGCGTCGAATTCGCGCAGTCGCTGGATCTCTTGACCCCGCTCGCCTTCGCCGCCGCCGTCACCATCCTCTGGGGCAGCTTCCGCGCCCTGTTGCAGGACGACCTGAAGAGGCGGCTCGCCTTCTCGACGGTGAGCCAGGTCTCCTACATCGCGCTCGGCGTCGCGCTCTTCGGCCCCCTCGGCACCGTCGGCGGCCTGGGGCATTTGGTGCACCAGGGGATCATGAAGATCACGCTCTTCTTCTGCGCCGGGAACTACGCCGAGACGCTGGGCATCCACAAGGTGAGCGATATGGATGGCGCCGGGCGGCGCATGCCGCTCACCACGCTGGCCTTCTCGATCGCGGCGCTGGGCATGATGGGCGCGCCGCTCACCGCCGGCGCGGTGAGCAAGGCCTGGCTGATGGATGGCGCCACCGCCGCCGACATGGACTGGGCGATCTGGGTGCTGTGGGCCTCGAGCCTGCTCAACGCCGCCTACTTCCTGCCCATCCTCTGGCGTGCCTGGCGGCGTCCGGCACCGGCCGCCTGGCCGGAGGAACACATCGCCGCCCGCGGCTGGCGCGAGACGGCCTGGCTCCTGCTCCTGCCGCCGCTCGTCACCGCCGCGGCGACGCTGGCGGCAGGTATGTTCGCCGATACCGGCTGGAGCCCGCTGTCCTGGGCGCAGCTCATCGCGGAACGGGAATACCGGGCCGGCCTGCGCTGAGCGCCGTCGCCCGCACGTCGGTCTATCCGTGACCGTCGCATGCCCCGCGCCCGGGATCACCGTGTTGCTTCCCCCGACGGTGTCGCGGCGTATGATGAGACCCGGTTCCCCAGCTTGGAGGTCTGCCGACCATGGCCTCGAGGAAGCCCCTCCCGATCGACGTCGATGCCTGGCGCGTGAAGCCCGGCAGTCGTGTCCGGCTCGACAAATGGCCGACCCGCATCGAGCCTTTCTACGATTCCCCGGAATCCTACGCGGAGCGCCTCGAAGCCGGCACCAGGCGGCTGGCCGAGCTCCAGGAACTGCTCTATGCCCACGACCGCTACGCGCTGCTGCTGATCTTCCAGGCCATGGACGCCGCGGGCAAGGACGGCGCGATCCGCCACGTGATGTCCGGCGTCAACCCGCAGGGCTGTCAGGTCCATAGCTTCAAGCACCCGAGCGCCGAAGAACTCGACCACGATTTCCTCTGGCGCACCCACCGCGCGCTGCCCGAGCGTGGCCGCATCGGCATTTTCAACAGGTCGTACTACGAAGAGGTGCTGATCGTGCGCGTGCGGCCGGAGATCCTCGCCGCCCAGCGGCTGCCGGATTCCGTTACGAAAGGCAAGGCGCTCTGGGCCGGCCGTTACCGGTCGATCGTCGAAGCCGAGCAGCATCTGCACCGCAACGGCACCCGCATCGTCAAGTTCTTCCTCCACGTCTCGAAGGAGGAACAGCGCCGGCGTCTGATCGCACGCATCGACGATCCGAACAAGAACTGGAAGTTCAGCGACGACGATCTCGAGCAGCGCCGCCACTGGGACGACTACATGCGCGCCTACGAGGATTGCCTTTCCGCGACCAGCAGCCGCGAAGCGCCCTGGTACGTCGTGCCCGCCGATGACAAGAAGAACGCGCGGCTGATCGTCTCGCAGGTCATCCTCGATACCTTGGCCGCGCTCGATCTCTCGTATCCGCGGGTGGATGCGCAGCGGCAGGAACGGCTGCAGGAGATGCGCAAACGGCTCGAATCCGAGCGTTGATGGGTTCTCGGTCAATCTCGCAGGCCGCCGCCGCGCGGCTCGATCGTCGTTGCGGAAATGCGCAGGAAGTAGGCGAGGATGACGGCGCCCGCCACGAGTACGCTCGCGCTCGCCGCGATCCAGAAGCCCACGGCGCCGCGCGCCGGGCCGAGCAGATCGGTGAGGCCGAGCACATAACCGCCGCCAAGGCCGATGCCCCAGAGCGAAACGGCATAGGCGATCATCGGCACCGTGGTCTTCTTGTAGCCGCGCAGGACATTGACGACCACCGCCTGGAGCGCGTCGGCGAGGTGGTAGAAGGCGATGATGCCGATGAGCCCCGCCGCGACGGCGCGGACATCGGCATCCGGCGTGTAGGCCGCCGCGAGCGGCCCGGCGCCGAGCCAGAGGCCGAGGCTGACGATGGCGGCGAGGCTCAGGCCGACCGCGAGGCCGACGAGTCCGGCATGGCGCGCCTGGGCAGGTTCGCCTGCGCCGAGCGCCTGGCCGGCGAGCACCAGCGCCGCGTGGCCGATCGAGAGCGGCACCATGAAGACGAGCACGGTCAGGTTCGAGGCGATCTGGTGCGCGGCCGAGACGGTCGGGCCGAGCCGGGCGACGAACAAGGCCATGAAGGTGAAGGCGGTGACGTCGACGAACAGTGTGATGCCGATGGGCAGCCCGAGCCGGGTCAGTGCGCCGATGACGGACGCCTTCGGGAAACTCAGCCGTGAGAACACGCCAAATCCCTCGCAGTCCAGGCGCCGCGCGCACCAGCCCCAGGCGAGGATCGCGGTCGCCCATGAGATCACCGCCGTCGAGGCGGCGCAGCCGGCACCGCCCATGCCGAGGCTGAACATGAAGAAGGCGTTGAGCGGCACCTTGGCCGCGAGGCCCGCCAGGTTGAAGACCATGATCGCGCGCGGCCGGCCGATGCCGGTCATGAAGCCGTAGAAGACGCGGAAGAGAAGACCCGGCGCGATGCCCCAGGAAACGGCGTCGAGATAGGCGCGCACCTTCGCCTCGACCTGCGGCGTCATGCGCGCGAGGGCGGCGAAAGGCTCCGGGTTTCTGAGCAGCAGCGTGCCGAGGATGGCGAGCAGGAGCGCGAGCCAGGCCGACTGGCGCACGTCTTCGCCGATCTCGCCAAAGCGTCCGGCGCCGTAGTGCTGCGCGACGACGGGCGTGAGCGCGAGCAGCACGCCCATCGCGGTGACGAAGACCGTGATGTAGATCGAAGCACCGATGCCGACCGCGGCGAGATCGGCCGCCGACAGCCGGCCGGCCATCAGGGTGTCGATGACGCCGCTGCCGACGACGGCGATCTGCGCGACGAGCACCGGTCCGGCCAGGCGCGTCAGCCGGGAGAGCGGGGAAGGGCTCACGAGGTCCGCGGTTTTTGCGCTGCAACGAATGGCCTAGAATAGCGCCTTTGCCGGACGCCGCGCCGATGCCCGCCAGACTCAGGGAAATTCCCTACAACTACACGTCGTTCTCGGACCGCGAGATCGTCATCCGCCTGCTCGGCGAGGACGCCTGGGGCATTCTCGACACGCTCCGGAGCCAGCGGGTCACGGGCCGCTCGGCGCGCATGCTCTACGAGGTGCTCGGCGACATCTGGGTCGTGCGCCGCAACCCCTATCTCGAGGACGACCTGCTCACGAACCGCGAGCGCCGCGCGGCGCTGGTCGGCGCGCTGCGGCACCGGCTGACGGAAATCGAGAAACGCCGCGCCGGCAACGAACTCGTCCTGCGCCTGCTCGCCGCCGCGCAACGGGCCGTCGCCGATTTCGAGCGCTGGTTCGAGGAAACGCTCGAACTGCGCCGGCGCGTCAAGAGGCACCTCTGCCGGCATACGCGCTGCGACAACATCCTCTTCGACGGCCTCTCGCGCGTCGCGCACGTCACCGACGCCACCGACTGGCGCGTCGAATATCCGTTCGTGGTCATCGCGCCGGACACCGAGGCCGAGATCGCGCCGCTGGTGCGCGGCCTGATCGAGCTGGGCCTGACGATCATCCCGCGCGGTGGTGGCACCGGTTACACCGGCGGCGCCGTGCCGCTCGACCCCAAGTCGGCCGTCATCAACACCGAGAAGCTCGTGGACATGGGCGCGGTCGAGCAAAGGATGCTGCCCGGCGTCGACCACCCCTACGCGACGATCCGCACCGGCGCCGGCGTCGTCACCCGTCGCGTCATGGAGCGCGCCGAGGAGGCGGGCCTGGTCTTCGCCTGCGACCCGACCTCGGCGGATGCCTCGACGATCGGCGGCAACATCGCGATGAACGCGGGCGGCAAGAAGGCCGTGCTCTGGGGCACGGCGCTCGACAATCTCGCCTGGTGGCGCATGGTCACGCCCGACGGCCAGTGGCTCGAGGTCGAGCGCATCGGCCACAACCTCGGCAAGATCCACGAACAGGAGACGGCGACCTTCCGCGTCAGGAAGCTCGACGACGCAGGCCGGTCGCTTTCCGAGGAATTCCTCTCGATCCCCGGCCGCGCCTTCCGCAAGGCCGGGCTGGGCAAGGACGTCACCGACAAGTTCCTCGCCGGACTGCCCGGCGTGCAGAAGGAAGGCACGGACGGCATCATCACCTCGGCGGTCTGGATCCTGCACCGCATGCCGCCGGCGGCGCGCACCTTCTGCCTCGAGTTCTTCGGCCAGGTCAGGGACGCGGTGCCGGCGATCGTCGAGATCATGGCGCTCATGAAGACGAAGCCCGGCGGCGCCATCCTCGCCGGCCTCGAGCACCTCGACGAGCGCTACGTCAAGGCCGTCGGCTATGCGACCAAGGCCCGGAGCCACGGCCGGCCGAAGATGGTGTTGATCGGCGACATCGTCGGCGAGGACGAGCGCGCGGTCATGGCCGCGGCCTCGCAGGTAGTGAAGATCGCCAATGCCCGCGCGGGCGAAGGCTTCATCGCCGTCTCGCCGGAGGCGCGCAAGAAGTTCTGGCTCGACCGCGCACGCACGGCGGCGATCGCCCGCCACACCAACGCCTTCAAGATCAATGAGGACGTCGTCATTCCGCTCGCACGCATGGGCGATTACTGCGACGGCATCGAGCGGATCAACATCGAGCTCTCGCTCGCCAACAAGATCGCGCTCTGCGACGCCCTGAGCGGTTTCCTGCGCGGCGATCTGCCGCTTCATGCCGGAGATGCCAGCCTCGACAAGGAGGAACTGATCGGCGACCGGCGCGACCGCGCGCTCGCGGCGATCGCCGAGGTCCGCTCGCGCTGGCAGACGCTCGCCGACAATCTCGACGCCGCCTGGCCACCGCCGGAGCCGCCGGCCCAGCCGCGCCACTGGCATCCGCTGCCGCACCCCGCGCGGCCGGTGCCGGCCCGCCGCTGGCACCCGGTGCCCGCGACCGTCTTCCAGAAGCTCCAGGACCACTCGGTGCGCGTCTCCTGGAAGACCGAGCTCAAGCCGCTGCTCGAGGCGATCTTCGACGGCAACGTCTATCGGCCGATCCTCGACGCGATCACCGCCATCCATGCCGACGTCCTGAAGAGCCGGCTGTTCGTCGCCCTGCACATGCATGCCGGCGACGGCAACGTGCACACCAACATCCCGGTGAACTCCGACCGCTACGAAATGCTGCAGTCGGCCTACCGGGCCGTCGAGCGTATCATGGAACTCGCGCGCGGCCTGGGCGGCGTGATCTCGGGCGAACACGGCATCGGCATCACCAAGCTCGAGTTCCTGCGCGACGAGGAGATCCGGCCCTTCCGCGAGTACAAGCGGCGCATCGATCCCCAGGGGCGATTCAACCGCGGCAAGCTCATGGACGGCGCCGACCTCCGGAACGCCTACACGCCCTCGTTCGCGCTCCTCGGCGTCGAATCGCTGATCATGGAGCAGTCCGAGATCGGCGCCATCTCGGGGATGATCAAGGACTGCCTGCGCTGCGGCAAATGCAAGCCGGTCTGCTCGACCCACGTGCCGGCGGCCAACCTGCTCTATTCCCCGCGCAACAAGATCCTCGGCGCCTCGCTGCTGATCGAGGCCTTCCTCTACGAGGAGCAGACGCGCCGCGGCGTCTCGCTCCGGCACTTCGACGAGTTCTCCGATCTCGGCGACCACTGCACGGTCTGTCACCGCTGCGTCAAGCCCTGCCCCGTGGACATCGACTTCGGCGACGTCTCGATCGCGATGCGCAACTTCCTGAGACGACAGGGCAAGAAGAAGACGAGTCTCGGCACCGCGGCGGCGATGGCCTTCCTCAACGCCCGCGATCCCGCAACGATCAAGGCGCTACGCGCGGCCATGGTCGGCATCGGCTACCGCGCCCAGCGGCTCGGCCACCGGCTCGCGCGCACCTTCGGGCTGATCCAGGAGACCACGCGTCACCCGCCGGCGACGCTTGGCCGGCCGCCGGTCAAGGCGCAGGTGATTCACCTGCTCAACAAGCCGATGCCGCCGGGCATGCCAAGCCGCACCTCGCGCGCGCTCCTCGACATCGAAGACGCGCGGCTCATTCCGGTGATCCGAGATCCGGCCCGTGCCGCCGAGGATTCCGAAGCCGTCTTCTACTTCCCGGGCTGCGGCTCCGAGCGGCTCTTCTCGCAGGTCGGGCTCGCCACGCAGGCGATGCTCTGGCACGTCGGCGCGACCACGGTGCTGCCGCCCGGTTATCTCTGCTGCGGCTACCCGCAGACCTCCGGCGGCCACGAGGACCGCGGCCAAGCGATCACGACGCAGAACCGCGTGCTCTTCCACCGCGTCGCCAACACGCTCAACTACCTCGACATCCGCACCGTCATCGTCTCCTGCGGCACCTGCCTCGACCAACTGGAGACCTACCAGTTCGACAAGATCTTCCCCGGCTGCCGGCTGCTCGACATCCACGAGTACCTGATGGAAAAAGGCATCCGCCTCGACGAGCTGCCGGGCAGTCGATACCTCTATCACGATCCCTGCCACACGCCGATGAAGCGCCACAACGGCACCCGGGTCGCCGCCACGCTGCTCGGCGCCGAGGTGCGGCTCTCCGACCGTTGCTGCGGCGAGGCCGGGACGCTCGCCGTGACGCGGCCCGACGTCGCCACCCAGGTGCGCTTCCGCAAGCAGCAGGAGATCGAGGCGGGCATCGCCTCGCTGAAACTCAGCCGCGGTAACACGCCAAAGCTGCTGACGAGCTGCCCCTCCTGCCTCCAGGGCCTGTGGCGCTATGCCGGCGACGTCGGCGCCGAGGCCGACTACGTCGTCGTCGAGCTCGCCCGCCGCCTGCTCGGCCCCGACTGGCTCGAGCGCTACGTCGCCGCTGCGAACGCCGGCGGCATCGAGCGTGTGCTGCTCTGATCCGGCGTAAGATGGGCGCCATGGACTGGATCGGCCCGCTCTTCTGGACCTGGTGGCTCGGCACGGCGATGGCCGTCGCCATCATCGCCGGCCGGCGCAACCGCTGCGGCGTCGTCTGGCTGATCCTCGGGCTGCTCTTCAACGTCCTCGCGCTCGGCGTGCTGCTCTGGCTGCCGCCAAAGAAGGTCGATTAGCGTAACGTGATCGGTGAGGCGAGCTCGGGCCGCCTGCCCCGGCAGCCCCGGTAGAGCGCCGCGATGCGCGCCATGTCGGCCGCTTCGTCGCCGGTGAGTTCCAGCGTCGCCAGAAGGCCGATGCGCCTGCCGGCGTAATCGATGGCGGCGATGACGACCGGCACGCCGGCCGCGCGGGCGATGCGGTAGAAGCCCGATTTCCAGCCCGGCGTGCGGCTGCGCGTGCCCTCGGGCGTGATCGCGAGCAGAAGCTCGTCGTGTCTGGCGAACTCGGCCGCCATCCGGTCGGCAAAGCCGGCCGGCTGCCTGCGGTTGACGGGAATGCCGCCCAGCCAGCGCATCAGCGGGCCCATCGGCCCGCGAAAGAGCGCATCCTTGCCGATCCAGCGCGCGTCGAGCCCCAGCGCGCTGCGCGCAAGCACGCCGATGACGAAGTCCCAGTTCGAGGTGTGCGGATAGACGACGACCACGGCCCGCCGAGGGCGTTCGGGCAGATCCAGGAGCGTCCAGCCCAGCCGGCGCAACAGCCACCGCGACGAGGCGCCGAGGATGCCCATGGCATCAGTCCGGTTGGACGACCGCCTCGGCGCTGCGCCGGTCGATCGTGAGCACGAGTTCGCAGTACTCGGGCTGCGGTTCGACCGGCGTCGGATCGTCGGCGCAGCTGCAGCCGGCGACGAGGCCGGAGAAGAAGATGCCCGCACGCACGCGGATGGCGCGCTCGTCGGCGGTCGCGGTGATGACCATGACCTCGATGGCTTCGCCGAAGACCGCGCTCGTCTGCGTCAGCGCCTGCTGCAACGGCAGCGCACGGGCGCCGGCCCGCGTGAGCTCGCGGCGGAAGACCCCGGCGAAATCGGGCGTGCCCCAGGCCGCGAGCGTTTCCGGAAGATGCAGCGCGCCCGACGCTCCCGCGCCGGTGCCCGTCGATGCGTCACTCATCGGGCCATCGTGCGAAAATCGCGGCCATGCGTCAAGCCAGCCAGACCCTCACCATCGCCAGCCGCGGCCGCGGGCTCTTCGAGATCACCGACGAGATCCGCCGTTTCGTCGGGGGAAGCGGCATTCGCGACGGGCTCTTGACCGTCTTCTGCCGGCACACCTCGGCCTCCCTGCTCATCCAGGAAAACGCCGATCCCGACGTCCGCCACGACCTCGAGGCCTTCTTTCGCCGCCTCGCGCCCGACGGCGACCCGAGCTGGCGCCATTGCAACGAAGGCCCCGACGACATGTCGGGCCACATCCGCAGCGCACTGACGCAGACGTCGCTCGGCATTCCGCTCGTCGCCGGCGAACTGGCGCTCGGCACCTGGCAGGGCGTCTATCTCTGGGAGCACCGGACCCGCGGCCATCACCGCCAGGTCGTGCTGCACCTGATCGGGGTTTGATCCAGGCCAAGGCGTCGCGGCCGTCCGGCACGAAGAATGCCGGCCATGAGAATCGTCTGGCTCATGGCTTTGTTCGCCCTGCCGGCCTGGGCCCTGCCTCCCTTCCAGCCCCTGATCGACGCGACCCCGACCGGCGGCACCCTGCGCCCGGCCCCCGGGATCTACGCGGGGCCGGCGGTCATCGACCGGCCCATGGTCGTCGAGGGTGCCGGCAAGGTCACCATCGACGGCCGGCAGCGCGGCACCGTGCTGACCCTGCGCGGCGGCCGCGTGACCGTGCGCGGCCTGCGGCTCGTGGGCTCGGGTGGCTCGCACGACCAGGTCCACGCAGGCATCCAGGTGGAAGGCGACGACAACCTCGTCGAGGACAACGTCATCGAGGATGCGCTGTTCGGCATCCACGTCCGCCAGGGCAACCGCAACCGGATCCTCGGCAACCGCGTCACCGGCAAGGATCTGCCGCCGGGCGAACGCGGCGACGGCCTGCGGCTGTGGAACGGCCGCCACAACGTCATCGAGGGCAACCGCTTCCGCCGCATCCGCGACCTCACCTTCGCCAATTCACCGGACAACGCCATCCTGCGCAACGAACTCGAAGACGGCCGCTACGGCATGCATTTCGTCTTTTCGCCGCGCGCGCGCGTCGTCGGCAACCGGTTGCTGCGGACCGGCACCGGCATCATCGTGCTCTATTCGCCCGAACTCGCCGTGCAGGGGAATTACGTCGCCCACGCGCTTGACGGCGGCGGCGGTGGGCTGGCGTTCAAGGACAGCGGCAACGCGCTCGTCGAAGGCAACGAGATCGTTCACTGTGCCATCGGCCTCTCGGCCGACGCGCCGCTCAACGACGAACTCGCCCTGACCATCCGCGGCAACCGCTTCGCCCACAACATCACCGGCATCTTCTTCTACGGCGAGCGTGGCGGCCACCGCATCCTCGGCAACCGCTTCGAGAGCAACCTCACTCAGGTGGGCGTCAGCGCCCCCGGGGTCGGTGAAACCATCCTCTGGCGCGACAACTACTGGAGCGACTACCAAGGCTTCGACCGCGACGGCGACGGCATCGGCGACACGCCGCATGAGATCTGGCTCTACACGGACCGCATCTGGCAGGACACGCCCAAGGCGAGCTTCTTCCGCAATTCGCCGGCCCTCGAGGTCCTCGACTTCCTCGAACGGCTGGCGCCATTCGCCGCACCTTCGCTCGTCGTCCGCGACGAGCGGCCCCGCATGCACCCCTGAATTGGAGTTATCCTTGCCGCATGCACGACTGTCCCCTTTGCCAGACGGCCGGCGGCGAGCTCGTCTGGGAAGACGGCCAATGCCGCGTGGTCCGCGTCGAGGGCGCGGAGGGTGACGCATTTCCGGGCTATTGCCGTGTGATCTGGAACGGGCACGTCGCCGAGATGAGCGATCTCGACGCCGCCGGCCGCCGGCATTTGATGAACGTCGTCTGTGCCGTGGAGACGGCGCTCCGCGGCCTCGTCGCGCCGGACAAGATCAACCTCGCCTCGCTCGGCAACCTGGTGCCGCACCTGCACTGGCACGTGATCCCGCGCTGGCGCGACGACAGCCGATTTCCGGCCCCGATCTGGGCGGCACCCCGAAACTCAGCCGTCGTAACACGCCAGCCGCCGGACGTTCGCGCCCTGCGTGAGGCGATCGAAGCCGCGATGTCCGAAACGGAGGGCGGATCGTGAGTGCCGGCGAGTTCCCCAGTTCCACCAACGACCTGCAGCCCGCGTTCGTCACGGTGGCCGAGTGCCGCCAGTGGCTCGCGCAGACGCCATTGACGAACCCCGTCCAGGCGCTCGCGCATTTCCTGCGCCAGATCAACCTGCTGAACCGCCATCCGGTCGAAGCCGGCGAGCGGTTCGCCATTCTCGAAGCATTGCGCAAACCGCTCTTCCTCGTCCAGGAGGAGGCCGCGCGCCGCTTCATTGGCAAGCCGCTGCCGCTCACGCCCCCCGAACGCGCGGCGTATGACGAGGCGCAGGAAGTCTGGCAGGCCCTTGTCGCCGGCTACCGGCACTGCCTCGAGGCGGACCTTCCCGGGGGCACGCGGGCGATGCTCGTCGAACGCGCGCTCGCGGCGCTTTCGGCGACGCAGTTCAACGCCTACCGTGCCGGCTTCGGGCCGCCGGCGGGCCACTGGCACTCGCTGCACAGCCTCTATCTCGCGGCCGAGCAGGCCGGCGTCGAGGAGGTGCCGGTCGACGATCCCCTGCTCATGGGCAGGGCGGCAACCTCGGTCAGGGGCGTCTGGGCCGAGGCGCTGCTCCTCCATGCCGCCGGCCCGCACGAACTGCCGTTGCGTCACCTCGTCTGGGTGGCGCGCTGGGCACGACGCTGGGCGGCGAAGATCGCCGTCACGACCTCGCCACCACCTGCGGGCAAGGCAGTGCCGCTTTGCGTCGATCTCGCCTCGGCCGATCCGGCCGGTTACGGTCTCGCCGAACACGCCGACGGCCGCTGGCTCGACACCACCGAGCTCCGGCAAAGCCTGAAGCGGCGGCTCATCGGCCTCGAGGAAGGCCGCTCGCCGATCGAGATGCAGCTCGGCGACGACTGCTGGCAGCCGGCTTGCGGGCAGGTGCTCCGGCACGTCTATCTGCGCTGGGCCAAGGGCGGTGCGCCGCGCCGCCACGAGCGCCAGACGGTCAATGGCGGCTGCGAGATCATCGCCGGTGTCGATGCGATCCATTACTTCCTTTCTGGCCGCGTGCCGTTCCGCCAGCCCGGCTTCGCCGACGACGACGCCCTGCGCCGCGAGCGCGACGAGCTCGCCACGTTCGGCCGCGTGGCGCGGCCGAGGCTCGACAGTTACGCCGAAGAGCACGGCTACCGGATCGAGACATGGGAGGTCATCGACGAATCGCACGCCGGCGTGCTCGCCGCGCGCCCGCATGGCGCGGAAGGCGGCCGGATCGCCCAGGGCCAGCTCCTGGCCCTCCGGCCCCGGGATGCCCAGCATTTCCTGCTCGCCACGGTACGCTGGGGGCGGCTCGCAGAAGACGGCGGCCTGCAGGCCGGCATCCAGCTCCTGCCGGGCCGTCCGGAGCCGGTCGCCGCCTGCGCCGCCGACCTCGCGGCCCAACGCGAGCCGTATCGCCCGGCCTTCCTGCTTCCGGCGATCGCGGCGCTCGGTCAGGCGGCGACCGTCGTCCTGCCGCCCGGCACCTTCCGCGGCGGACGCGTCATCGACATCGCCGGCGGCTCCTTGTCGCGGATCCGGCTCATGCAACTCGTCGACCGGGGCCCGGACTTCGACCGCGCGAGCTTCGAACCGGCCCGCTGAACCCCGATGAACGCGCTGCCGCCTTTCGACCCACGGGATGGCGTTCGTTGCCGGGAGATCATCGGGGCCTTGCCGCTCACCAACGTCCCCCTCGCGCACGACCTGCTGTTCCGCCTGTTGACAGCGATCGACGACACGCCGCCGCCTGCCGCGGAACACCTCGCGGTCCTCGAGGCCGCGCGCGAACCGCTGGCCGACCTGCAGCAGGTTCTCGCCACGCGCTATGCGACCAAACCGCTGCCCTCTTCGCCCGCCGAGGCCGAAGCCTTCGCGCGGACGCTCGCCTTCTGGCAGCTCATGGCCAGGAGCCATGCCCGGGTCGCGCGGCAGGGCGCCGCGGATGCCGATGTCCAGGACCGTCTACCTCTCGTCCACCAGCGCTGCATCCATTACGCCGGCGAAGCCGTCATCGAGCATTTCCGCGCCCGCCGGCCGGTTCCGCCCGGCGCCTGGAGCGATCTCCACGAGCGCTATGCGGCGGCCGAAGCGCTCGGCATCACCGACGAGCGGGTAGTCGGCACGAACGCCGGCGAGCGGACGAGCTGCCGTGAAACCTATGCCGCCGTGCTGCTCGCGGCGCTCGCGAACCCCTACGGCCGCACGGCACGCGAACTCGCCTGTCTGCTGCGCTGGAGCCGCTCCCTCGCCGCCCTGACCACGGTGAGGGTGCCGGACGCCGATGCCGGCGGTCGCGGCTACGGCATCGATCTCTCGCTCGACCGCGGGCCGCTGCCCGTAGACCTGCTGTCCTCGACACCCACCGCGCGGCTCTTCGACACCTCGCGGCTCGGTGCGGAGATCCAGCGACTCCTCGCCCGGCTCAAGGCCGGCGAGCGTCCCGCCGACCTCGGCCTCGGCGAAGACTGTGCCGCGGCCCAGGCCGGCCGGTTGCTGGTGCAGCTCTACCGGCCCTGGTGCCTCGCGGCGATGCCGCGGCGCTTCGAACGCCATCGCGCCGGCGGCACGCTCGCCGTCGTCCATGGTCCGGAGGCCATCTACTTCCACGTCTGCGGCTGGGAATTCATCCAGCCAGAGCACACGCGCAGCTACTCGCGCACCGATGTCGAGCGGCTCTGGATGCAGCGCCACCAGCTCGACCCAACGACGCCGCTCAGGCTGCGCACGGCGGCGCTCGAGCATGCGCACGATCTCTGGGAGATCCAGGACGAATCCTTGAACGGCTTCCGGCTGACGCGCAACGCGGCCGGTCCGCGTATCGAGCACGGGCAGCTGCTCGCGCTGCGGCCGCCCGGACGGGAACACTTCGTCCTCGGCCGGATCACTTGGCTCGCACAGGAGGCCGATGGCCGGCTGGAAGCCGGGATCCATGTCTTTCCGGGGCCCGTCGCCGGCGTGGCGGTCCGCCAGACGGGCGTGGCCGTGACGCCGGCCGACCCCTATGTGCCGGGTTATTTCCTGCCCGCCGTGCCGGCACTGAAGGAAGGCGTGTCCATGGTGCTGCCGCCCGGCTGGTTCAGTCCGGGCCGCATCATCGAGATCTTCACCGACCGCCCGGTCCATGCCCGGCTCGTCGAGGTGCTCGCACGCGGCCCGAACTTCGAGCGCTGCACCTTCACGCTGGCCGATCCTTCGCCACCCGCCGCGGCGGCAGCACCGCGGTGAACCGGCTGCCCCTGCCGGGCGTGCTCTCGATTTCGAGCCGGCCGCCGTGGCGCTCGAGGACGTGCTTGACGATCGCGAGGCCAAGCCCCGTGCCGCCCATCTCCCGAGAGCGGCCCCGATCCACCCGGTAGAACCGCTCGGTGAGGCGCGGCAGGTGCTGCGGCTCGATGCCGATGCCGGTGTCGCTGACCGCGAAGGCCGCGCCGCCATCCTCGCAGGCGCGCCACCAGAGGTCGATGCGGCCGCCGACCGGCGTATAGCGCACGGCGTTCGACGCCAGGTTGCCGAAGGCGCTGCGCAGCTCGCGCGGATTGCCGCGAACGGACGCCGGCCCCTCGTTCCTGAGGGTGATTTCGTGGCGGCCGGCCGAGAGCACCAGGGCTTCCTCCTTCACGTCGGCGAGCAGCGGCACGACATCGATGGCTTCGTCCGCCGGCGGGGCATCGGTTTCCAGCGCGGAGAGGGTCAGCAGGTCATCGACGAGCCGGCGCATCCGCTCGGCCTGCTCGCTGGCGAGCGCCAGATAGTGGTGGATCTCGTCTTCCGAAAGGTCCCGCCAGCCCTCGGAGAGGGTGTCGAGGAAGCCGGAGACGACGGTCAGCGGCGTCTTCAGCTCGTGGGAGACGTTGGCGACGAAATCGCGGCGCATCGTCTCCAGGCGTTCCATCTGCGTGACGTCGCGCATGAGCAGCATCGTCCGCCCCTCGCTGAATGGCACGGCCTGCGCCTGCAGGACGAGGCCGGGCCGCCGGATCGTCCTGAAGGTGAGCGGCCGGCCGTATTCGCCATTCTGCAGATAGCCGACGAAATCGGGCTCGCGGATCAGGTTGAGCACCGGGGCGCCCGCGTCGCGGCTGCCATCCAGGCCGAGCAGTTGCTCGGCGTGGCCGTTCAGCCACTCGATGACGAACTTGTCGCCGAGGATGACCACGCCGTCGGGCATGGCCTGGGCGGCCTGGCGGAAGCGCTCGAGCGCCTCGTAGAGCTGCTCGCGTTGCTCCGCGGCCGTACGGGAACGCTTGTGGAGCGCGGCGAAGGCGTCGCCCCAGCGTCCCGAGGCATCGGGCACGGGCGTGCCGAGCGGTTCGCTGGCCCAGCGGATCAGCCGACCCAGCTGGATGCGGTTGCGGATGGCGACCGCGACGGCGATCGCCGCGATGACGCCGAAGATCCAGGGCCAGGAACCGGTCAAGCCTCCTCCGCCGAGAAGCGGTAGCCGCTGCCGCGCACGGTCTGGATCAGCCGGTCGAGGCCCGAGGGTTCCAGCGCCGCGCGCAGGCGCCGTACATGGACATCGACGGTGCGTTCCTCGACGAAGACGTGGTCGCCCCAGACCTGGTCGAGGAGCTGGCTGCGGCCATGCACGCGCTCCGGATGGGTGATCAGGAAGTGCAGCAGGCGGAACTCGGTCGGGCCGAGCGAGACGGGCCGGCCGTGGGCGGTGACGCGATGGCTGACCGGGTCGACGCGCAGCCCGCCCAGCTCGACGGCATCGTCGGTCGCCTCGGGCGCCCGGCGGCGCAGCACGGCCTGGATGCGCGCCAGAAGCTCGCGCGGGCCGAAGGGCTTGGTCACGTAATCGTCGGCGCCGGTTTCCAGGCCCTGGACCTTGTCGCGCTCTTCGCCGCGGGCGGTGAGCATGATGATCGGCACCTGCCTGGTCCGCGCATCGGCGCGCAGGCGCCGCGCAAGTTCGAGGCCGCTGATGCCGGGCAGCATCCAGTCGAGCAGGATCAGGTCCGGCAGCGCCTCCCTGATCTGGCGCTGGGCCGATTCGGCATCGAGGGCCGTGACGACTTCGTGGCCGGCGCGGCGCAGGTTGACGGCGATCAGCGTCTGGATCGCGGGTTCGTCTTCGACAACGAGGATTCTGGCAGCCATGGGCCTATTAGGAATGAATGGAACCGCCCGCGAGTCTATTGCCGTGGAATGACGGAATTGTGACAGCCGCCCGTGCCTGACGCCTGCGCTATGATAGTCGCCCCCGACAGATCGTAGACGGCACACCCACCATGGCAGGTCTCGACAAACACACGCCCATTCCGACCGAGATCAAGCTGCACAAGCAGTCGAAACTGCTGGAAGTCAGCTTCACGGACGGCAACACCTTTAAGCTACCCTTCGAATATCTGCGCGTCTATTCACCCTCCGCGGAAGTGCGCGGTCACGGCCCCGGCCAGGAAACGCTGCAGACCGGCAAGCGTAACGTCGACATCACGGCGGTCGAGCCCGTAGGCAACTACGCGATCAAGCCGACCTTCTCGGACGGCCACGACACCGGCATCTATTCGTGGGATCTCCTCTACGATCTCGGCCTCAACTACGAGTCGTACTGGCAGGCGTACCTGATCCGTCTCGAAGCCGCCGGCGCGAGCCGCGACGTCGATTCCTCGACGAAGCCGCCGAAGTCCGCCTGCGGCAGCGGCGGCTCTTGCGGCAGCCATTGACCGGGGCGGCCGGCTGTCATGGCGGACACGCATTTCGGCTTCGAGACCGTCGAGGAAAAGGAAAAGGCGCAGCGCGTGCGCGGCGTCTTCTCTTCGGTCGCCAACAAGTACGACCTGATGAACGACCTGATGTCGGCGGGGCTCCACCGGCTCTGGAAGGCCTTCACCATCCAGGTCTCTGGCGCGCGCAGCGGCGACCGCGTGCTCGACGTCGCCGGAGGCACGGGCGATCTCGCCTCGGCCTTCGCCCGCCGCGTCGGACCGACCGGCGAAGTCTGGCTCACCGACATCAACAACGCGATGCTCACGCGCGGCCGCGACCGGCTGCTCGACGAGGGCATCATCACCCCGATCGCCCAGTGCGACGCCGAGAAGCTGCCGTTCCCGGACGGCCACTTCGACATCGTCACGGTCGCCTTCGGCCTGCGCAACATGACGCACAAGGAGATCGCGCTCGCCGAAATGCGCCGCGTGCTGCGCACCGGCGGCCGTCTGCTGGTGCTCGAGTTCTCTAGGGTCTGGGAGCCGCTCGCGCCTTTCTACGACCTCTACTCGTTCAAGGTGCTGCCCTGGCTCGGCGAGAAGATCGTCGGCGATGCCGACAGCTACCGCTACCTCGCGGAGTCGATCCGCATGCACCCCGACCAGGAAACGCTGAAAGCGATGATGGAACACGCGGGGCTGGAAAAGGTCGAATATTTTAATTTGACGGCCGGGGTCGTCGCCCTGCACCGCGGCTACAAGATCTGATCGGGCCTCGTGCCCCTTTGCAACGGAGGAAGACGCATGAAAAGGTTCGCGCTCGCGCTGTTCGCCGCTTTCATCGGCATCGGCCTGTCGATCCAGGACGCCGAGGCCAAGCGGCTGGGCGGCAGCCGTTCTTTCGGCATGCAGCGCAACACCGCGCCGGTGCAAAACGCCGCGCCGGCCCCTACCGCACCCGCCAGCACTGCCGCACCGGCGGCCGCGCCGGCAAAGCCGGCCACTGCACCGACGGCAGCC
>CAZGYD010000135.1:0-38257 GCA_964530115.1 uncultured Rhodocyclaceae bacterium
CGAGCTGACTGCCACCCCCCTCGTCGCGCGCCGGGTGGCCGCGCGCCGCCTCGATGCTGTCGAGGTATTCGCTGCTGACATCGCCGGTGATGTAATGGCCGTCGAAGCAGGAGCAGTCGAACTGGGTGAGCGCCGGATTCAACGAACGCACGGCTTCGCGCAGCGCATCGAGATCCTGGTAGATCAGCGCATCGGCGCCGATCTCGCGGCAGATCTCCTCGTCGGTGCGGTTGGCGGCGATCAGCTCCGAGCGGGTCGGCATGTCGATGCCATAGACGTTGGCGAAGCGCACCGGCGGGCTCGCCGAGGCGAAATAGACCTTCTTCGCCCCGGCCTCGCGCGCCATCTGGATGATCTCCTTGCTCGTCGTGCCGCGAACGATGGAATCGTCGACGAGCAGCACGTTCTTGCCGCGGAATTCCTGGGCGATGGCGTTGAGCTTCTGGCGCACCGACTTCTTGCGCACGGCCTGACCCGGCATGATGAAGGTGCGGCCGATGTAGCGGTTCTTGACGAAGCCCTCGCGGTAAGGGAGGCCCAGCCGGGCGGCCAGTTCCATGGCGGCGTGGCGGCTCGAATCGGGAATCGGGATCACTGAATCGATGGCCAGGTGCGGCATCGTGTGGCGGATCTTCTCGGCAAGGAATTCGCCCATCTTGACGCGGGTCTCATAGACCGAGATGCCATCGATCAGCGAATCGGGCCGGGCGAGATAGACGTACTCGAACATGCACGGCGCATGCATGGTGCGCTCGGCGCACTGGCGGCTGAGGAACTGGCCTCGGCGATCGATGAGCACGGCCTCGCCGGGCTCGACGTCACGCAGCAGCTTGAAGCCCAGGGTGTCGATGGCGACGCTTTCCGAGGCGACGAGGTATTCGGTGCCCTCGGCCGTCTCGTTCCTGCCGATCACCAGCGGGCGGATGCCGTAGGGGTCGCGGAAGGCGAGCAGGCCGTAGCCGGCGATCATCGCCACCACCGCGTAGGCGCCCTTGACGCGCCGATGCACGCCGGCGACGGCCTTGAAGATGGTCTCGGCATCGACCTGGTACCGGGTCGCCGCCACCTGCAGTTCGTGGGCGAGCACGTTGAGCAGCACCTCCGAGTCGGAGTTGGTGTTCATGTGCCGCAGATCCTGCAGGAACATGTCGCGCTTCAACTGGTCGGAATTGGTCAGGTTGCCGTTGTGCGCGAGCATCAGGCCGAAGGGTGAATTGACGTAGAAGGGCTGCGCCTCGGCGGCGTTGTAGGCGGAGCCCGCGGTCGGATAACGGCAGTGGGCGATGCCCCAGTTGCCGATCAGGTTACGCATGTTGCGGGTGCGGAAGACGTCGCGCACCAGGCCCGAGCCCTTGTGCATGTGGAAACGGCCGTCATGCTCGGTGGCGATGCCCGCGGCATCCTGGCCGCGGTGCTGGAGCACCTGGAGGCCGTCGTAGAGAAGCTGGTTCACCGCCGTGGTCGCGACCACGCCCAGAATGCCGCACATGTCAGTCTCACCCTACCTGTAACGAATCCTCTGCGCCACTTCCGCGGGCAGCCAGGGCTTCATCGCCACAGCCGCCGTCTCCAGCGGCGGCGCGAGCATCGCCTGCCGCCACCACTGCGCCTGCGGCAACGATGTCATGCCGGCCACGAGCACCCCCACGAGCACGATCAACGCTCCACGCGCCACGCCGAACACTCCGCCGAGCACCCGGTCCAACGGCCCCAGGCCGACGGCCTTGAGCATCATGGACACGAGCCAGCGGCTCAGTGCAAACAGTACCAGCACCCCGACCATCACGGCCACGAATCCCGCGGCATGGCGCAGGAGCGGTTCGCCGATCCAGGCCGAAAACATGTCTCCCACCGGACCCGCCCACTCATGCGCGGCGAAGAAACCCGCCACCCAGGCGACGAGCGCGAGCACCTCGCTGACCGCCCCCCGCCAGAGCCCGATCATCGCCGATGCGCCGACGATGCCGAGTACCGCGTAATCGAACTCCGTCACGGCCTATTGCGAAGACACCGTGCCATCGACGCCGATCCGGCGGATCTTTGCCAGCGCGGCTTCCGCGGCATCGCGGTTCCTGAACGGCCCGGCGCGCACGCGCGTGCGCGGCCCGTTGGCGGTCTCGACCTTTTCCGTGAACACGGGAATGTTCATCTCGCGGATCTTTTCCTGAAGAATCTTCACCCGGCCTTCCTCGCGGTAGGCGCCGAGCTGGACGATCCACTTGCCCTCTTCGCCGCCGGCGAGCGCGGCAAGCGCCTTCGCTTCCTCGGACTTGCCGGCCGGAGGCTTTGCCGCCGGCTTCTCGGCCGGTTTTTCCGCCGGCTTTTCGGCGGCTTTCTCCGCGGGCTTTTCCGCCGGCCTCGATGCCGGTTTCTCGGCGGCTGCCGGCTTCGTCTCAGACTTTTCCGGCTTTTCCGATTTTGCCTCCGGTTTTTCGCCGGCGCCCGCCTCGCTCTTCCGGGGCGATACGGCCTCCGGCCGGCTTTCGTGTTTCGCTTCGGCACCGCCATCCGGTTCCAGCGGCGGCAGGGGCGTCGGCTCGGTCCTCCTCGGCACGACGCGGGCGACGAAGCCGCCGGACTCCTGGCTGGGGATGCGGATCTGGATGTCCTGCGCGGGCTGCCGCGGCTCGTGATCCATGACCATCGGCAGGACGATGGCCGCGAGGAGCGCCAGGGCAGCCGCGCCGACCAGGCGCCGCCGCGCCCGCTTTTTCAGCTCGAGTTGCCCGTCGATGGTGGTCTCGGTTGGCGCCATGTCCGCTCGGGGTACTTTTCAGCCGACCCCCCGGCCGAGCACCGACAGGGCATCGGCGACGGTCAGGAAGGATCCGAAGACAACGATTCTATCATCCGGGCCCGCCCGCCCCTGCGCCGCGGCGAGGGCCTCGGCGGGCGATGGGAATTCTTCGACCGGCCCGGCGACCCCGGCGTCCCGCAGTGCGGCGGCAAGTTCCGCCGCGCTCGCACCACGTGGGCCGGGCAGCGTGGCGGCAAGCCAGCGATCGACCCTGCCGCGCATCGCCGTGATCACGCCGGCGATGTCCTTGTCGCGGAGCATGCCGAACACCGCCCAGGTCCGAGGATGAAAGGCCGTGCTGCCGAGATTTTCCGCCAGCGCCGAAGCGGCCTGCGGATTGTGGGCGACGTCGAGCACGATGGTCGGCCGTCCTGGCAGCACCTGGAACCGGCCCGGCAGTTCCACTTCCAGCAACCCGCGGCGGATGTCCTGCATCGCCACCGGCAGCCTGTCGCGCAACTCGTCGAGTGCCGCGAGCACACACGAGGCATTGGCGAGTTGCCCGGCGCCCCGCAACGCAGGGAACGCGAGTCCGCTGCGGCTGCCGCGCCGGCCGATGAAGCGCCATTGGCCGTCCTGACGCTCGTAATGGAAATCGCGGCCGAGCACCTGGAGGTCGGCGCCGATCGAGCGCGCGTAATCGACGAGGCTACGCGGCGGATCGGCGTCGCCGCAGATGGCCGGCCGGTCCGGGCGGAAGATGCCGGCCTTCTCGAAGCCGATGTGCTCGCGCGTGGGGCCCAAGAGCTCCATGTGATCGAGATCGACCGCAGTGACGATGGCGACGTCGGGATCGTAAAGGTTGGTTGCGTCGAGCCGGCCACCGAGGCCGACCTCGAGGACGATTGCGTCCGGCCTCGCCTCGGCGAACACCTCCCAGGCGCAGAGCGTGCCGTATTCGAAGTAGGTCAGCGACGGCGCTGGCGTGTTACCACGGCTGACCAGCCCGACGGGCGCAGGACGCCGCCCAGCGGCGGTCCCGAGCGAAGCGAGGGACGGGGCGTAGCCCCGCAGTTTCGCGCGAGCCTCCTCGACGCGCTCGAAGCCGCGGCAGAGCGCCTCGTCGGCAGCCGGACGGCCATCTATGCGCACGCGCTCGTTGTAGGCAAGCAGATGGGGCGAGGTGTAGAGGCCGACCCGGTAACCCGCGGAAAGCAGGATGCGCTCGAGCATCGCGCAGGTCGAACCCTTGCCGTTGGTGCCGCCGACGAGGATCACCGGGCAGGACTTCGTCTGGCCGAGCGCCTCGGCCACACGCCGGACACGGGCAAGGCCGAGCTCGATGGGCTTCGCGTGCTGGCGCTCGATGAACGCCAGCCAGTCGGCGAGGTTCATCAACCCGCTGCAGGCAACCGCAGGAGCAGGGTCAAGAGCGAAGCGAGCTTGTCGCGCAGCTCGCGCCGGTCGACGATCATGTCGATGGCGCCCTTCTCGAGCAGGAACTCGGCGCGCTGGAAGCCTTCGGGTAGCTTCTCGCGAACGGTCTGCTCGATCACGCGCGGGCCGGCGAAGCCGATCAGCGCGCCCGGCTCGGCGATGACGACATCGCCGACGAAGGCGAAGCTCGCCGAGACGCCACCCATGGTCGGATCGGTGAGCACGGTGATGAACGGCAGCTGCCGCTCGGCCAGCAGCGTCACCGCGGCCGTGGTCTTGGCCATCTGCATCAGCGAGAAGAGGCCCTCCTGCATGCGCGCGCCGCCGCTCGCGGTGATGCAGACGAAGGGCAACTGCTGCTCGATCGCCTGGCGCACGCCGCGCACGAAACGCTCGCCCACCACCGAACCCATCGAGCCGCCCATGAACTCGAACTCGAAGCAGGCGACCACGACCGGGACGGTCTTGATCGCCCCCTGCATGACGATCAGCGCGTCGGTTTCGCCCGTGTCCTCGTTGGCGCCGGCGAGCCGCTCCGGATAGCGCCGGCTGTCCCTGAACTTGAGCGGATCGGTGGGCACGACCTCGGCGCCGATCTCGAAGCGGCCCTCGCGGTCGAGCAGGAGGTCGAGGCGTGCGCGCGCCCGCAGCCGGTGGTGATGGCCGCACTTCGGGCAGACGTTCTGGTTGTTTTCCAGATCGCTCGCATAGAGCACGGCCTCGCAGGCCGGGCACTTGGTCCAGAGGCCCTCGGGCACCGTCTTGCGTGCGCCTTCGCTGCGCTTGATCTTCGGCGGCAGCAGTTTCTGCAACCAGCTCATGACCCACCCCCTCCCATCCTCCCCCTCGCGGGGGAGGTGACGGTTGTTCGCGGGCCGCGCCCGCTCCGGTTCGTTGACTGCGCCGTCCTTGGGACGGCCCGGCGGACGGCGCCTGTCACCTCACGGCTCCGCTTCGATCCATGGCCTCACGGATCCCGGCAAGCAACGCGGTCACCCGGGCCGGCGCCTCCTGCGGGGCCGACTTTTCGATTTCCTCGATGATCCGGCTACCGATGACGACAGCATCGGCGACCGCAGCGATGCGGGCGGCGCTGGCGCCGTCACGGATGCCGAAGCCGACACCGACCGGCATGCCCACTTTCTCGCGGATGGCCGGGATGCGCCGCGCGACCTCATCGAGATCGAGGTTGGCGGCGCCGGTGACGCCCTTGAGTGACACGTAATAGATGTAGCCGCTGCCGGCCCGGGCCACCTCGGCGAAGCGCCCCTCGCTCGAGGTCGGCGCAAGCAGGAAGATCGGATCAATGCCCTGCCGCTTCAGCGTCTGCGCGAAGTCCGCGCATTCCTCGGGCGGGTAGTCGACGACGAGCACGCCATCGACCCCGGCGGCCGCGGCATCGGCGGCGAAATCAGCGGTGCCGTAGGCCTCGATCGGGTTGGCATAGCCCATGAGCACGATCGGCGTGCGGTCATCCTCTTTGCGTAACTCGCGCACCATCGCCAGCACCGTGCGCAGGCTGGTGCCCCAGGCGAGCGAGCGCTCGGAGGCCCGCTGGATGGTCGGGCCGTCGGCCATCGGGTCGGAAAACGGCACGCCGAGTTCGATGATGTCGGCGCCGCCGGCGACCAGCGCGCGCATCAGTGGCAGCGTCAGGCCGGGCTCGGGGTCGCCCGCGGTGATGAAAGGGATCAGCGCCTTGCGCCCTGTGGCGCGCAGCCGGTCGAAGACGTTGGCGATGCGCGACATCAGAAATGGATCCCCGATTTTTCGGCCACGGTGTGCATGTCCTTGTCGCCGCGGCCCGAGAGGTTGACGAGCAGCACCTTGTCCCGGCCCAGGGTCGGCGCGAGTTTCGCGGCATAAGCAAGCGCGTGGCTCGATTCGAGCGCCGGAATGATGCCTTCGTAGCGGCAGAGATCGTGAAAGGCGCGCAGGGCCTCGTCGTCCGTGATGGTCACGTATTCGGCGCGGCCGCTCTCCTTGAGCCAGGCATGCTCGGGGCCGACGCCCGGGTAATCGAGGCCGGCCGAGACGGAATGCGTCTCGATGATCTGGCCGTTGTCGTCCTGGAGCAGATAGGTGCGATTGCCGTGGAGCACGCCGGGTCGGCCGGCCGTCAGCGAAGCGGCATGCTTTCCGGTGTCGATGCCGTGACCGGCCGCCTCGACGCCGATCAGCCGCACCTCCTCGCGCGGAATGTAAGGGTAGAAGATGCCCATCGCATTCGAGCCGCCGCCGACGCAGGCGATGACGGCGTCCGGCTGGCGCCCGGCCATTTCGGGCATCTGCGCGAGGCATTCCTCGCCAATGACCTTCTGGAAGTCGCGCACCATCATCGGATAGGGATGCGGGCCGGCCACGGTGCCGATGATGTAGAAGGTGTGGGCAACGTTGGTGACCCAGTCGCGCATCGCTTCATTGAGCGCGTCCTTGAGTGTCTTCGAGCCGGACTCGACGGGCACGACCTCGGCACCGAGCAGCTTCATGCGATAGACGTTGGCCGCCTGGCGCCGGACATCCTCCGAGCCCATGTAGACCACGCATGTCATGCCGTAGCGGGCCGCCACCGTCGCGGTGGCGACGCCGTGCTGGCCGGCGCCGGTCTCGGCGATCACGCGCGGCTTGCCCATGCGCCGCGCGAGCAGCGCCTGGCCGATGCAGTTGTTCACCTTGTGCGCACCGGTGTGGTTGAGGTCTTCGCGCTTCAGGTAGATTTGCGCGCCGCCGAGGATCCCGGACCAGCGCCGCGCATGATAGATCGGGCTCGGCCGGCCGACGTAGTGCCGAAGCTCGTATTCGAACTCGGCGCGGAACGCGGGATCCCGGCGCGCATCTTCATAGGCTTTCTTCAACTCATCGAGCGCCGGAATCAGCGTCTCGGCGACGAAGACCCCGCCGAACCGGCCGAAGTGTCCGCGCGCGTCGGGGAGGTCGTAGCTATTTATCTGCATGCTTCACTGCCGCCATGAAGGCGGCCATCTTGTCCGTGTCCTTGATGCCCTTGGCGGACTCCACGCCGCTGCTGACATCGACCGCCCACGGAGAAATCTCCCGAATGGCAGCGCCGACGTTTTCCGGAGTCAGCCCGCCCGACATGACGACCGGCAACGGCAGGCCGCGGGGGATCAGCGACCAGTCGAACGTCCGGCCCGCGCCTCCGTAGCTTTCGACATGGGCATCCAGCAGAAGCGCCCGGGCCGTCGGGTAAGCGCGCGCGAATTCTAGCAAATCGAGGCCGGGCCGTACCCGCGCCGCCTTGATGTAGCCCTTGCCGAACTGGGCACAGTAGGCGGCGTCCTCGTCGCCATGGAACTGGAGCAGGTCGAGCGGAACCTTCGCCAGCGTCTCGCGCACGAACGCCGGCTCGGCATTGACGAACAGCCCGACACGGGTGACGAAAGGCGGCACCCGGGCCGCCAGGTTTGCCGCGGATTCGTCTGCGACGAAGCGCGGACTTTGCGGGTAGAAGACGAAGCCGACCGCGTCCGCGCCCAGTCGGACGGCGGCGTCGAGGTCCTCCGGGCGGGTGAAGCCGCAGATCTTGACACGGGTCCTGGGCATGCTCAGCGGGGCGGCGGGGACGAAGAGGGGAGCATCATACGGCCCGGAGCGGGCAGCCGCCAGCGCGGATCGTACTCGGGACCGACGAAGTAGAGTCCGGCGGCATCGAAGGTCGGCGCGGCCTGGCGGCGGTCGCGCGCGGTGAGGAGGGTCTTCAGCCACTCCGGCGGCCGGCGGCCTGCCCCGACATAGACCAACGCCCCGACGAGATTGCGCACCATGTGATGGAGAAAGGCGCTCGCGGTGAAGTCGAAGACGAGGTACTCCCCTTCGCGGCACACCGACGCGTGCTTCATGATTTTCACCGGAGATCTTGCCTGGCATTCGGCCGCGCGGAAGGAAGAGAAGTCGTGCTCGCCGACGACGTGCGCGCACGCCTCGGCCATGGCGCCGACGTCGAGCGGCTGGTGGAACCACCCCACCCGACCGTGCAGGACGGCGGGCCGGACCGGCCGGTCGAGCAGCAGATAGCGGTAGCTCCGGCCGATCGCCGAGAACCGCGCGTGGAAATCGGCGGGCATCGGCATCGCCCAGCGGACCGCGACCGAGGACGGCAGATGGGCGTTGACGCCGCGCACCCAGGCCGTATCGGGCCGCGAGACCGGCGTATCGAAATGGACGACTTGGCCGGTGGCATGGACGCCGGCATCGGTCCGCCCGGCGCAGATGCAGCGCAGCGGCACGCCGGCGATGGCCGCGAGCGCGCGTTCCAGGGTGTCCTGGACGGTCACGGCGTGGGCCTGTGACTGCCAGCCGGCAAAGGCCGCGCCGTCGTACTCGACAGCCATGGCGATGCGAGCCGGCGGCGAACCGTCGGCTGGCGTGTTACCACGGCTGAGTTTCGAAGCCGGGCTGGAAGAAGCGCACATCGTCATCGGAGCCAGGCTGCCGCGGACGCCGCGCCAAGGAAGACGGCCAGCATCGTCCAGTCGCGCGCCCTCGCGGGACGCACTTCGAGCGAGCGGGTTTCCTCGCCGTCCGGCACCCCGGCGGATAGCCAGTCGCGCCAGCCGCGCCGAGCGGGCGCTTCGGCATATTCGAGGACCAACATGAGGCGCACGACGATCCGGTCGCGCAGCGATCGCAGCCGCGCAAGCGGCGCAAGCAGCCAATGGAGTCCGGCCATCAGGCCGCCCGTGCCCAGGCGTTCGTGGAGGATGGCCAGCGCCGCCAGCATCAGCACGAGCCGCAGGACATGCTCGAAGGCGAGCATCAGGCCGTCACGGGTGAGCCCCGCGTCGCCCGGCAGACCGTCCAGCCTCTCCCCGGGGGTCCCGAGCGAGAACAGCACGATGATCGACAGCAGCAGCCAGCGGGTACGCCGGATCAGGGACAACGTCGGGCGCCGGGCGCTCGCAAGGGCGGCCGCCAAGAGCACGACAGCAGCGAAGGCGAGGCCCCACGGCGGCAAGGAGTGAAGCAGGAAGACGAGCAGCCCGGCTCCGACGAGGGAGGCGCCCGGATGGAGGTCGAAAGGCATGCCGGGCACGCCGGCAGCGCTGGACTCGCGGCCGCCCACCTGCCGGATCAGGCGCCCAGGGCGGCCAGCTTGTCCCTCGCCATGGCCCGTTGCCGCGCGCTGCCCTCCTGAAGGACTTCCTGGAGGAGCTCACGGGCCCCCTCGGCATCGCCCATCTCCTGATAGGCCTGGGCAAGTTCGAGCTTGGTGGCGACGTCGGGATTGTCGACACCCGCGGCTTCTTCCCCGCCGGCAGCGGCAGCTTCCGCGGCGGTAGCGATGGCGGCTTCGGAAGGCTGCGGCGCGAGCTCGAGGTCGATCGCCGAAAAATCGAATCCGGCCGGCGAGGGCGCCTCGGCCGTCGCGTCTGGTGTGGCGTCCGGTGTCTTCGATGGTGTCGCGGAGGGAATGTCGAGATCGAATTCGAAATCGAGCCCGGAGGTGCCGGCCACGGCTTCCCCGGATGCTTTGCCCGCCGGGGGAGCGCCCGGTGTCATCCCGGCAGATGGCAGTGTGATGTCGGGCTCGCCGAAAGCGGCAGCAGGCGAGGCCGCGCCCGCCGTGTCGATGCCGAGGTCGAAATCGAGAACCTCGGGCAGTTCCGGCTTGGCGGGTTCCGTGGTGGCGGTTCCCGGCGCTGGCCCGAGGTCGATCTCGAAATCGACGCTGCCAGGCACCGCGGGCACATCCTCCGTCGCGGCCGCCATGCTCGCGAACTGCCCGGGCGGCAGCACGACCGTGTCGCGTGCGGCGAGGGCGGTATCGGCAAACGCGCCGGCCGCCGGAGCCGTCCCGAGGGGCACCGTCGCCGGCCCGGCAGCCGCCGCCATTCCACCAGCATGTGCATAAAGGGGATTGTCGGGATCGAGCGCGCGACCCATCTCGGCGGCCTTCTCCCAGTCCGGACCCGCACCGCCGGTCCGTTCGCGCAGGCTCTTCGCCACCGATTCGAACTGGCGAGCGTCCTTCCTGCCGAAATAGATCTCGAGCAGTTTCAGATAGATGGCTTGCCGCGCGGGATCCTGCTTCAGCGCCTCGAGCAGGATTTCCTCGGCCTGCGCATCGCGGCCATAGGCCATGTACACGTCCGCCTCGGCGACTGGATCGACCCCTTCCTCTGCGCCGAGGGAGGTCAGGCTCGCCTGGCTGAAGTCCGTCTGGATCGAGGCGCCGGTATTGACCGACTGGCCGCCCGTGCTGCCGAACACGGAGTTCGCCGGCATGTCGCCGGTACCGAGGGTGCCGGACAATGGCGGCGGCTCGGTTGCCTGCTCGCGCCGGCGGCGCCAAGCGGAATAGCCGAGCCAGCCGAGCAGCAGAGCGACGATGCCGCCGCCGCCATAGACGAGTTCGGGGTTTTCATCGACGAAGCCGCGCTCATGGGCCGCTGGCGCCGGGGCGGGGGCGGGCTTGGGCTCAGGCTGCACGGCCGCGGGCGCCGGAGCGGGTACGGGCTTGGCCGCATCCTCGGCTTTCGCCGGCATCGCCGCCGCTTCCGCCGGGCGCTCGGCCCCTCGGGCGTCCGCCGGGGGCGCTTCGGCCGGCTTCGTCGGGGCTACCGCCTCGGGTGCGGGCTTGCCCGCCTCGGCCTGCGCCTGCATCTGCGCGCCGACCTGGCTCTTCATCTCGGCGAGCTTCTTCAGATCGGCCAGGTTCTTTTCGAGTTCGGCGACGCGCGAACTGGCCTCCTTGAGCGACTTGTCGCGCGCGACGAGGTCCTCCTCGAGCGCTTCGATGCGCTTCTGGATGCCCTTGCCATCCTTGGGCGTCTCGGTTCGGGAAACCTCGAGCTTGTCCCGCGAAGGTGCCGGTTCCGGCACCTTGTCCTCGACCTTGGGCGCGATCCGTCCGGTGTCCTGCTGTTTGGCCGCCTCTTCCTTGACCGGCGCCGCCGCCACGGCCGCCGCGAGCTTGCGCCGGTAGGCATTGAAATCGCGGGCCTGGGCAACGACCGTCTTCCTCGCCTCGGCGGGCGCGACCGCGGCCGCGGCGTCCGCCTCCGGGATGGCGAGGATTTTTCCGGCCTTCAGCCGGTTCATGTTGTTGCCGGCGAAGGCATCGCGGTTGTTCTGGAACAGGGCCACGAGCATCTGGTCGAGATTGACGCCCTCGGGCCGGTGCTCCTGGGCGATCCTGGCCAGCGTATCGCCCGGCTTCACCAGCCGGGTCTTCTCGCCCGCCTTGGGCTTGGCCGAAGCTTGCGCCGGCACCGGCGACGCGGCCCCGCGCGTCACCGCAGGGCGCGACTCGGGAGCCGAAGCGGCGGGCGCCGCAGGCGGCGTCTCGCGGACCACCGGTTTCGGTTCTTCCTGACGCGGCTTCGCCTCCGGCAACGCCACGGGCGGCGGCGCCGATTTCGAGAAAACGTCCGGCGGATCGAGGAGCACCGTGTACTCGCGGACCATCCGGCCGGAGGCCCAGTTCAGTTCGACGAGGATGTCGAGGAAGGGCTCGTTGACCGGCCGGTCGGTCAGGACGCGAAGGAAGGGCTGGCCATCCGGCCGCTTGTCGAGCACGAAACGTATCCCGGCGTAGGCGGGGAGATACTCGATGCCCACCTGCTTGAACGCCTCGGGGGAGGCGAGCTTCGCCGACATCGTCGCCAGCTCGTCGCGCGTCGCGGTGATCTCGAGCTCGGCCCGCAACGGCTGGCCGAGGGGCGAGAGCACCGTGATCTTGCCGAGGCCCGCCGCCAGCGCATCCACAGCGGCCAGACCGACGGCCGCCGCCAGGGCAAGCGATAACCGGTTTCGTTTCATGGGCGTGGTCACAATGCCTCCCCGCGGGGCTGGAATGCAAGCATTCAAAATAACATCATGAGGTTAGCCATGCAAGCTGAACCTCAACTTGAAAACCGGCCGTCGTCCTCGTTGCCGCATCAATCCAACAGGATGCGCAACATACGGCGCAAAGGCTCGGCCGCACCCCAGAGGAGCTGATCGCCGACCGTGAACGCCGTGAGATATTCGGGCCCCATGCTGAGCTTGCGCAGCCGCCCGACCGGTGTCCTCAGCGTTCCGGTCACCGCCGCTGGCGTCAATTCCTTCATCGTCGCCTCCCGCTGGTTGGGAATGACCTTGACCCACGCGTTGTGGGCGGCAAGCATCGCCTCAATATCGGGCAGCGGCACATTTTTCTTTAGCTTTATCGTCAATGCCTGCGAGTGGCAGCGCATGGCGCCGATGCGCACGCACAAGCCGTCGACGGGGATCGGCTGGGCATTCAGGCCGAGAATCTTGTTGGTCTCGGCGCCGCCCTTCCATTCCTCACGGCTCTGGCCGTTGCCCAGATCCTTGTCGATCCAGGGAATCAGCGAGCCCGCGAGCGGCACGCCGAAGTTGGCGGTAGGGAAGCTTTCGTCGCGCAGAATGCCGGCGACCTCACGGTCGATGTCGAGGATCGCCGAGGCGGGGTCATCGAGCAGGGCCTTGGCCACACGGTGGGCCTCGCCCATCTGTAGCAGCAGTTCGCGCATGTTCTGCGCGCCGGCGCCCGAAGCGGCCTGATAGGTCATCGAGGTCATCCACTCGACGAGGTCCGCCTTGAACAGGCCGCCCAGCGCCATGAGCATCAGCGACACCGTACAGTTGCCCCCGATCCAGTTCCTGCCGCCCCTGGCGAGCGCGTCTTTGATGACGTGGAGGTTGACCGGATCGAGGATGATCACGGCATCGTCGTTCATGCGCAGACTCGATGCCGCATCGATCCAGTGGCCCTTCCAGCCGGCCGCACGGAGCTTGGGAAAGACCTCGTTCGTGTAGTCGCCACCCTGGCAGGTGATGATGATGTCCATCTGCCGCAGGCGGTCGACGTTCTTCGCGTCGTCGAGCGGCACACCGCCGGCCTCGTCCGGGCCCTTGCCGCCGACGTTCGAAGTCGTGAAAAACACCGGCTCGATGAGGGCGAAATCGTTTTCCTCACGCATGCGCTGCATGAGCACGGATCCGACCATGCCGCGCCAACCCACCAATCCAACCTTCTTCATCTGTTCGTCCTCTTCCGATCAAAGCGCGGCGAGCACCGCGTCTCCCATTTCCCGAGTGCCGACCCGGGTCGTGCCCGGCTCGTAGATGTCACCGGTGCGGTAGCCCTGCGCGAGGACCTTCTTCACGGCTTCCTCGATGCGCCGTGCCTGGTCCTCCATGGCGAAGGTATAGCGCAGCATCATCGCCGCCGAAAGGATGGTCGCCAGCGGATTGGCCACGCCCTTGCCGGCGATGTCCGGCGCGGAGCCATGGCAAGGCTCGTAGAGGCCCTTGTTGCGCTCGTCGAGCGAGGCGGAAGGCAGCATGCCGATCGAGCCCGTCAGCATCGAGGCCTCGTCGGACAGGATGTCGCCGAACATGTTGCCGGTGACCATGACGTCGAACTGCTTCGGGTTGCGCACGAGCTGCATCGCCGCATTGTCGACCAGCATGTGGCCGAGCTCGACGTCGGGATAATCCTTCGCCACTTCGTTCATCACGTCGCGCCACAACTGCGTGCATTCGAGGACGTTCATCTTGTCCACCGAGCAGACCCTGCGGTTGCGCTTCCTCGCCGCCTCGAAGGCAACCCGACCGATGCGGCGGATCTCGCCCTCGCTGTAGATCATGGTGTTGATGCCGACCCGCTCGCCATCGCGCACCTCGATGCCGCGCGGCTGACCGAAATAGATGTCGCCGGTGAGCTCGCGGACGATCAGGATGTCGAGGCCCGAGACGACCTCCGGCTTGAGCGTCGAGGCATTGGCGAGCTCAGGGTAGAGGACCGCAGGCCGCAGGTTGGCGAACAGGCCAAGGTCCTTGCGGATGCCCAGGAGGCCGCGTTCCGGGCGCTGTTCGCGCGGCAGGGCGTCGTACTGCGGGCCGCCGACGGCGCCGAGCAGCACGGCGTCCGCCTCGCGTGCAAGCCTGCGCGTCGCCTCGGGATAGGGATCGCCCGTCGCATCGACCGCGCAGCCGCCGAGCAGCGCTTCTTCCAGTTCCATTTTCAGCCCGAGCGCCTGCAGCACCCGCACCGCTTCCGCCGTGATTTCCGGCCCGATGCCGTCTCCCGGCAACACGCAGATCTTCATGTCCTCCCCTTGCCCTTTGACCGATGAATCGAGCCGCGGGGCAGCACTTCGGCGCGATTCCCCGCGGTCGGCAACCGGGAATTATCGCACAGCGCCTTCCGGCTTCGGCTTCGCGCCGATGCAGACCCGGCAGAGCAGCAGGCCGATGAACGCGAACAATGAGCCGAGCGAAAAGGTGAGCGCCGGGCCGATGCCGTCCCAGGTCGCGCCGCTGGCGAGATTGCCGACCATGCCGCCGGCGCCGAACGAGACGCTGCCGTAGATGGCCTGGACGCGGGCCATCTGGCCCGCGGGGAACCATTGATGCAGCGCAGACACGGCCGCCGCGTGGTAAGCCCCGAAGGTGGCGCCGTGCATCAGTTGTGCGAGTGCGAGCAGCCAGGCCAGGTCCGCCCCCCAGCCGATCGCGAGAAAGCGCACGGTGGCAATGGCGAGACTGGCCTGGAGGATCGCGACGGCGCTCCAGCGGCGCATCAGACGCGGCATGGCAAGAAATACCAGGATCTCGGCGACGACGCCGAGCGACCACAGGGCACCGACCGCAGTCTTGTCGTAACCATGACCGACGAGATGGATCGAATAGAAGACATAGAAGGGGCCATGCGCGGCGGACATGAAGAAGCAGGCCGCAAGGAGTCCGAGGACCTGCGGCCGGATCAGGCCGTGACGCAGGCGCGGGACGGGCGGGCCGGCCGTGACTGAACGTCGCGGCTCGACGAGCAGGGCAGCGCAGGCTACGATGCCGATCAGCAGGCCGAGGTTCACCCAGAGCAGAGCGCCGATCGACATCCGGTCGAGCCACGCCCCGGTGCCAAGAACCGCGGCGATGAAGCCGACGGAACCCCACAGGCGGATGCGCCCATAGCGCTCGGCGCGCCCTTCGAGATGGCGCAAGGTCAGCGCCTCCATCAGGGGCAGCGACGCGCTCCAGAAGAAAGAGACGAAGGCCATCACGACGAGAAGCGCCGCGAAGTCGCGCACGAAGAAGAAGGCGGTGAAACCGGTAGCAGACAGGACGGCGGAGAGCCGGACCACCGTCACCCGGTGTCCCGACTTGTCGGCGAGCCAGCCCCAAAGCCCGGGAGCCACGAGACGCATGGCCGACATCATCGACATCAGGATGCCGATGGCGGCGGCGCCCAGTGACAGGGACTCGAGATAAAGGGAGAAATACGGCGCAAACGCGCCGACGAACGCGAAATAGAAGAAATACCAGCCCCCCAGCCGCCACGTGCTGGCGGTCGTAGTCTCATGGTCGGCTGGCGTGGCTGAATGCGACGACGGCGGGCGCCCCGGGAAAGCGTTTTTCAATGGCTCGCCCACCGGCCGAAGCGAAACTCCGGCCCGGCATCCCTACTTGGTGTGTTTCTGGCCTGCGCGGAAAGCGAGCAGGAAATGGTAGAGCTCGTCTTTCAGCTTCACCCGCTGCTTCTTCATGTCCTCGAGGGTGAAGTCGGACACGGGCATGTCGTGTTCCTCGAGATCCTCGACCCTGCCCGTCAGCCTGTGGTAGCTGCCCAGCGACCGGGCGAAATACGGGTTCGTCTTCTTCAGGACGTCGATCGCATCGCGCATGTCCGGGAAATCGGAATACAGGTCGTGGTGTTCCACATGCATGGGCATCTCTCCCCAAGGTTCGTTACGGGTTCATTCTATCAGTCGGCCCGGCACCTTCGGCGTCGGACAGCGGACGTCGGCGCATTGGGCGCGGTGGCGCAGCGCCGCGTCGATGAGCACCAGCGCCAGCATCGCCTCGGCGATCGGTGTCGCACGGATGCCGACGCAGGGGTCGTGACGGCCGTGCGTCTCCACCGTGACCGGATTGCCCATCAGGTCGATCGAGCGGCGGGGGATGCGGATGCTCGAGGTCGGCTTGATCGCCAGGTTCACCACGATGTCCTGCCCGGTCGAAATGCCGCCGAGAATTCCGCCGGCGTGGTTGCTCAGGAAACCGTTTGGCGTCAGCTCGTCGCCGTGCTCGCTGCCGCGCTGGGCGACGCAGCCGAATCCGGCACCGATTTCCACGCCCTTGACGGCGTTGATGCCCATCATCGCGTAGGCGATTTCCGCGTCGAGCCGGTCATAGACCGGGTCGCCCCAGCCGACCGGCACGTTCTCGGCCACCACCGTGATGCGCGCACCGACCGAATCGCCGTCCTTGCGCAGACTATCCATGTAGTCCTCGAGCTTCGGCACGAGATCGGGATTCGGCGCGAAAAAAGGATTGCCGCCGACGGCTTCCCAGTTCGCAAACGGGATCTCGATCGGGCCGAGCTGGCTGAGGAAACCGCGGACCAGGACGCCGTAGCGCTCACGCAGCCATTTCCTGGCGATCGCCCCGGCGGCGACGCGCACCGCCGTCTCGCGGGCGCTCGAGCGCCCGCCGCCGCGGTGATCGCGGATGCCGTACTTCTGCCAATAGGTGTAGTCGGCATGGCCGGGACGGAAGGTCGCCGCGAGGTTGCCGTAGTCCTTGCTGCGCTGGTCCTGGTTGCGGATGAGCAGTGCGATCGGCGTCCCGGTGGTCCGGCCCTCGAACACGCCGGGGAGGATCTCGACCGTATCCGGCTCGCGCCGCTGGGTCACATGGCGGGACGTCCCCGGCCGCCGGCGGTCGAGCTCGGCCTGGATGTCGGCTTCCGAGAGCGCCATTCCGGGAGGACAGCCATCGACCACGCAGCCGATGGCGGGGCCATGCGATTCACCGAAGGACGTGACGCGAAAGAGGGCGCCGAAGCTGTTGCCGGACATGGGCCGAGTCTATCACGGCGCCTTACCACGGCTGAGTTTCGTTCAGGGCCGGACTTCCCCCTGCGGCCAGTCGCTGATGTAAGCGCGGAGCATGCGGTTCTCGAAGCCCTGCTCTTCGAGGATCGCCCGGGCGACATCATGGAAGGAGATGATGCCGAGCAGCGTCTCACCCTCCATGATCGGCAGATAGCGCATGTGCCGCTCGACCATGAGCCGGCGCAAATCGTCTACGTCCATGTCGGGCAAGCCGATGACCGGGTTGCGGACCATCGCATCCGCCACCTTCACCGATCCCCAATGGGGCCCCAGGGCGTTGAGCTCGCGCATGACTTCGCGGAAGGTCAGCATCCCCGCCATCCTGCCGTTTTCGAAGCAGGCCAGCGAGCCGACGTCCTGGGTGTCCATGATCGCCACCGCTTCGGCGAGCGTCCTGTCGGTCGCAATGGTAAACAGCACCTTGCCCTTCACCGAAAGAATTCCGCGTACCTGCATGGTTCCACCCTCCTTTCAGCGTTCGAGATAGCGCAGCTTGCCCTTGACGCCCTTCCACTGGTCGGCGTCCGCGGGCGGCGCCTTGCGCTCGATGATCGCCGGCCACTGCTTGGCCAGCTCGGCATTGAGGGCGATGAACGCCCTCTGGTCCTCCGGCACGTCGTCTTCGGCGAAGATCGCCTCGGCCGGACACTCGGGCACGCACAGCGTGCAATCGATGCACTCCTCGGGATCGATCACCAGGAAGTTCGGTCCCTCGCGGAAGCAGTCCACCGGACAGACATCCACGCAATCCGTGTACTTGCACTTGATGCAGGCCTCCGTCACTACGTAAGTCATCGCCGCCTCCCATCGAATATGTCCCAGTATAGTACTCGGCTATTCTCGTTCGCCAGTTTTTTGCTAGGATTCTGCGGCCAGGCGCCGGGGCGCCCGGCCTGGACCGCGCGGCCCATGCCCGGGCCGGACCGACATCCTCCCGAGGAATCCATGACCGAACACATCCAACACGTCACCGACGCCAATTTCAAGACGGAAGTACTGGACTCGCAGACCCCGGTACTGGTCGACTACTGGGCCGAATGGTGTGGCCCCTGCAAGATGATCGCGCCGATCCTCGACGAGATCGCCCGGAAATACGCCGGCCGCCTCAAGGTGGTCAAGGTCAATATCGACGAAAACCCGAAGACGCCGGGCGAATACGGCATCCGTGGCATTCCAACCCTCCATCTGATCAAGGATGGCAACGTCGAAGGACAGAAGATCGGCGCCCTTTCCAAGTCCCAACTGACCTCCTTCATTGACAGCCACCTCTGATACGGCTAGATTCCGCGCCTGAATCCGCACCACGACAAGAACCCGGCGGATTCAGGCCAATGCCGGCGGGCACTGCGCGTGCCGGCCGCATTCTCAGAAATTCCCAGTCAAGCACCGCATCTCCTTCCGGACCCCTCCGTCCGCGTCATCGCACAGGTATATCCATGCATCTTTCGGAGCTCAAAGCCCTTCACGTCAGCACGCTGCTCGACATGGCCACGGCCGCCGGCATCGAAGGCGCCAACCGGCTGCGCAAACAGGAACTGATCTTCGCCCTGCTCAAGAACCAGGCGAAAAAGGGCGAGTCGATCTACGGCGACGGCGCACTCGAGGTCCTGCCGGACGGTTTCGGCTTCCTGCGCTCGCCCGACACCTCCTACCTCGCCGGCACCGACGACATCTACGTCTCGCCCTCGCAGATCCGCCGCTTCAACCTGCACACCGGCGACACCATCGAGGGCGAGATCCGCACCCCCAAGGAGGGCGAGCGCTACTTCGCCCTGGTCAAGCTCGACAAGGTCAATGGCGAGAGCCCGGAGGTGGCCAAGCACAAGATCATGTTCGAGAACCTCACGCCGCTGCACCCGACCGAGCACCTCAAGCTCGAACGGGACATGCGCGGCGAGGAGAACTTCACCAGCCGGATCATCGACATCATCGCGCCGATCGGCAAGGGCCAGCGCGGCCTGCTGGTCGCCGCGCCGAAGAGCGGCAAGACGGTGATGATGCAGCACATCGCCCACGCGATCACGGCCAATCACCCGGACGTCGTGCTCATCGTGCTGCTGATCGACGAGCGGCCCGAGGAGGTCACCGAGATGACGCGGTCGGTGAAGGGCGAGGTCGTCGCCTCGACCTTCGACGAGCCGGCGACGCGCCACGTGCAGGTCGCCGAAATGGTCATCGAGAAGGCCAAGCGCCTCGTCGAGCACAAGAAGGACGTGGTGATCCTGCTCGACTCGATCACCCGGCTCGCCCGCGCCTACAACACCGTCGTGCCGGCCTCGGGCAAGGTGCTGACCGGCGGCGTCGATGCCAACGCCCTGCAGAAGCCCAAGCGCTTCTTCGGCGCCGCGCGCAACGTCGAGGAGGGCGGCTCGCTGACCATCATCGCCACGGCACTGATCGACACCGGCAGCCGCATGGACGACGTCATCTACGAGGAATTCAAGGGCACGGGCAACATGGAGATCCACCTCGACCGGCGCATGGCCGAGAAGCGGGTCTATCCGTCGATCAACGTCAACCGCTCGGGCACGCGCCGCGAGGAGCTGCTGCTCAAGCCGGACGTCCTGCAGAAGGTCTGGGTGCTGCGCAAGCTCCTCTACGGGCTGGACGACATCGAGGCGACCGAATTCCTGCTCGACAAGGTCCGCGCCACCAAGAACAACGCCGAGTTCTTCGAGGCGATGCGCAGAGGTTGATCGACGGCCCCTTTTCGGGGATAATTCGCGCCCTTCACCGGCCCGCCACATCCACGGGCGCCATGTTGCGAACCAGAGGACACCGCCATGAAAGAAGGCATCCATCCTAAGTACGAGGAAATCGAAGTGACGTGCAGCTGCGGCAACACGTTCAAGACCCGCTCGACGGCGGGCAAGCCGCTGCACATCGAAGTCTGCTCGTCGTGCCACCCCTTCTACACCGGCAAGCAGAAGATCGTCGATACCGCGGGCCGCGTCGAGCGCTTCCGCCAGAAGTACGGCAAGCGCGCGGCTGCCTGACCCGAGCCTCGAGCCCCGCATCGAGCCACGAAAAGGCAGCCTTGGCTGCCTTTTCTGTTTTCTGACGCCGGATGCCACGCCCGACGCCCCCAGAACCCGATCCCCGTCCGTCCGGCCCCGCTCACTGGCTGGCCGTCCTGCTGTGCGCGGCCTATCTGCTCGCCGGGCTGACCGGCCATGACCCCTGGAAGACGGAGGACGCCGTCGGCATCGCCGTCGCCCACGGCTTCTTCAGCAGCGAAGGGTGGCTCGTCCCGACGCTCGCGGGCGAGCCCTGGGTCGAGGATGAGCCACTGTTCCACTGGCTCGCCGCCGCCTTGGGCTGGCTGACGCACGGATTCCTGCCGTTCCATGACGGTGCCCGGCTGACGGCCGGGATCTTCGGGGCGCTGGCGCTGCTGTTCCTTGGCCGGGCGGCGGGCGTGCTCTACGGCGAGAATGCCGCCTGGGGCGCACCGCTCTTGGCGATCGGCACGCTGGGGCTGCTCGTGCCGGCCCACGAGGCCCAGCCGGCCATCGCCGGGCTGGCCGCCCTCGCCGGCGTCTATTGGGGCATTGCGCTCGTGCCGGAACGCCAACTGGCCGGCGCCGCGATTGCCGGTGCCAGCCTCGGTGCAGCATTCCTCGCCGGTGGCCTGGCCGGCGTCCTGCCAGCGCTGAGTCTGCTCATCGTGCCTCTGGTCCGCCGTCATTGGGCCGCCTTCGCCATCGTCGTAGGCATTGCGATCCTCGTCGCCGGGTTCTGGCCCTCGCTGCTGTCGGCCCGGGATCCCGGCTTCCTCTCGGCGTGGTGGAACGCAGAACTTCAGTCACTGACACCGAAGCCGCCGGGGCCGGATCACCTCAAGTTCTTTGGCTGGTTCGCCTGGCCCGTCTTCGTCATCGCTCCGTGGGCTTTCTGGCGAAACCGTCTGCCGGTTCACGAAACACCGCTCCTGCTGCCCATTCTCGGCCTCGCCGGTGCCCTGCCCTGGTTCCTGAGCCATGACCCGAAGGAAGGCGCGCTGGCGCTGGTACCGCCGCTCGTCCTGCTCGCCGCCCGGGGCGTCGAGCGCCTGCGCCGCGGTGCCGGAAACGCCTGGGACTGGTTCGGCATGATCACCTTCACCTTCGTCGTCTTCCTGCTCTGGCTGGCCGCGAGCGCGATGTTCCTCGGCTGGCCGCCGAAGATCGCTGCCAACATCACCAAGCTCGAGCCTGGCTTCGTCGCCCGCTTCTCATGGCCGGCCATGATCGCGGCCGGAGCGGCGACGCTGGCCTGGCTCGCCGTGCTCTTCGCCCTGCCGCGCTCGCCGTGGCGGGTGGCGACGCGCTGGGCCGCGGGGGTCACCGTGATGTGGGTGCTGGTGGTGGCCCTGGTCATGCAGTGGATCGACTACGGCAAGACCTACCGGCCCGTCGTCGTCGAACTGGCGAAGGCCCTGCCGGAAAACCCCGGCTGCATCGGCCGGCGCAACCTGGGCGCCACGCAGCGGGCCGCACTCGACTATTTCGTCGGCATCCGCACGCAATACGGCCTCAAAGGCTGCCGTTGGCTGATCGTCCAGGGCGGCAGGAACGAGGTGGCGCCGGAAGGCTGGAGCAAGGTCTGGGAAGGCCACCGGCCCGGCGACCGCAGCGAATGGCTGCGGCTCTACCGGCGCGACTGACCGGCGGCTACAGCTTCAGGAAGTGCTCGCGGTAGTACTTGAGCTCGTCGATCGATTCGTGGATGTCGGCGAGCGCCTCATGGCGCGACTTCTTGTGGAAGCCCTTCGCCACCTCGGGCCGCCAGCGCCGGCACAGTTCCTTGAGCGTCGACACATCGAGGTTGCGATAGTGGAAATACGCCTCGAGCCGCGGCATCCAGCGCGCCATGAAGCGGCGGTCCTGGCAGATCGAGTTGCCGCACATCGGTGACTTGCCGGCCGGCACGTGGCGCTTGAGGAATTCCAGGCACTGGGCCTCGACGTCGGCCTCGCCAAGCGCGGAGGAGCGGACCTTGTCGATGAGCCCCGACTTGCCGTGGGTCTTCTTGTTCCATTCGTCCATCGCCCCGAGGACCGCGTCGTCCTGATGCACGACCCAGACGGCGCTCTCGGCGACGGTTTCGAGCTGGCTGTTGGTGATCACGACCGCGAGCTCGATGATGCGGTCGGTGTCCGGGTTGAGGCCGGTCATCTCCATGTCCAGCCAGACGAGGGCATTCTGGTCTTGTGCCATAATTTTTCCGCTGCCGAAAAAGCATGATTCTTCCATAGTTCCGCCTGCCTCTCGCCGACGACGATTCGCCATGTCGCCTGCCTCGCTGATGACCTTCGCCTTCCTGCTGGCACTGACGATTTCCGTCGGGCTGCGCGTGTGGCTGGCGCTCCGGCAGTATCGTCATGTCGGCGCGCACCGCGAGGTGGTGCCTTTCGATTTCGCTGCCGCCGTGACCCTCGCGGAGCACCGCAAGGCTGCCGACTACACGCAGGCGAAGCTGCGCATCTCGCTCGCCGCCCTCGCCGCCGAAACGCTGCTCCTGCTCGCCCTGACCCTCGGCGGCCTGCTCGACCGGCTCGATCGCGCGTGGCTCGCGGTATTCGACGAGCACAGCTACGCCCACGGCCTCGCGCTCTTCGCCAGCGTCGGCCTGATCGCCTTCGCCGTCGATCTGCCGTTTTCGCTCTATCGGATCTTCGTCGTCGAGGCACGCTTCGGCTTCAACCGGATGACGCCGCGCCTGTTCATCGCCGATCTGCTGCGCCAGACCTTGCTTGCGGTCGTGATCGGCGCGCCGCTCATCGCCGCCGTGCTCTGGCTCATGGCAGCCATGGGCGAGCGCTGGTGGCTCGATGTCTGGCTGCTCTGGCTTGCCTTCAACGTGCTCATCATGCTCGCCTGGCCGACCCTGATCGCGCCGCTGTTCAACCGCTTCTCGCCGTTGCCCGAGGGCGAGCTGAAGACGCGCATCGGCAAGCTCCTCGAACGTTGCGGATTCTCGGCTTCCGGCCTGTTCGTCATGGACGGCTCGAAGCGCTCGGCGCACGGCAACGCCTATTTCACGGGCCTGGGCCGCGCGAAGCGCATCGTCTTTTTCGACACGCTGATCGACAAGCTGACCCCGGCGGAAATCGAGGCAGTGCTTGCCCACGAACTCGGCCATTACCGGCGTCGCCATGTCGTCAAGCGCATTGCCCTGATGTCGGCGCTCAGCCTGGCGATGCTCTGGCTGCTCGGCCGGCTGATCGCCGAACCGTGGTTCTACCAGGGGCTCGGGGTATCGACGCCGGGCACGGCGATGGCGCTGATCCTCTTCGCGCAGGTGCTGCCCGTGTTCCTCTTCCCGCTCACGCCGCTCGCCTCGCTGATCTCCCGGCGTCATGAGTATGAGGCGGACGCCTATGCGGCAAAGCACGCTTCCGCCAGTGACCTCGTCACCGCGCTGGTCCGCCTCTACCGTGACAACGCCGCGACGCTGACGCCCGACCCGCTGCATTCGCTGTTCTACGACTCCCATCCGCCGGCGAGCCTGCGCGTGGCGCATCTGAGGAGCCTCGCCGCTTGAGCCTCGCGGGCACGGTCGTCGCCGCCCACGGCCGGCACTACGAAGTCGAGACGGAAGACGGCCGCCGCTGGCAGGCCGTACCCCGCGGCAAGAAAAGTCTCTACGCCTGTGGCGACCGCGTGCGCCTCGAGCCGGCCGCCGACGGCCAGGCGCGCATCCTCGAGCACGCACCGCGCGATTCGTTACTCTACCGCAGCGACGAATGGAAGCAGAAGCTGATCGCCGCCAACGCCGACCAGATCGTCATCGTCACCGCGACCGAACCCGCCTTCAGCGCCGAACTGGTCTCGCGCGCGCTCGTCGCCGCGGAACACGAGGGCATGCGCGCGCTGATCGTCCTCAACAAGTGCGACCTGACGGCGCCTCTCGCGGATGCCCGGGAGCGGCTGGCGCCCTTCGTCGCGGTCGGCTATCCGGTGATCGAGATGTCCGCGCGGCTCGACGCCTCGCCGCTCGGACCGTGGCTCGCCGATCACCTGTCGGTGCTGGTCGGCCAGTCGGGCATGGGCAAATCGACGCTGATCAACGCCCTGATTCCCGGCGCCGCCGCCGCGACCCGGGAGATCTCCACCGCGCTCGATTCCGGCAGGCACACCACGACCCACGCGACGCTCTACCGGCTCGATGCCCGTTCGGCGATCATCGACAGCCCCGGCCTGCAGGAATTCGGCCTCGCGCACTTGAGCTTCGGCGAAATCGAATGGGGTTTCCGGGAGTTTCGGCCCACCCTCGGCCAGTGCCGCTTCCACGACTGCCGGCACGACGCCGAACCCGACTGCGCCGTCAAGGCGCTCGTCGCCGAAGGCCGGATCGACCGCCGGCGCTACGAGCACTTCCGGGCCATCGTCGGTCGCTGAAAGGAAACGGGCCGCCCGAAGGCGGCCCGTTTCATCGACACCGCGGCGTGTTACCGCGCCTGAGTTTCGATCCGGCGTCTTCTCACACGCGTTCCCAGATGGTCGTGATGCCCTGGCCGCCACCGATGCACATCGTCGCCATGCCGTAGCGGCCGTTGATGCGGATCAGTTCGTGCAGCAGCTTGGTGACGATGACCGCGCCGGTGGCGCCGACCGGGTGGCCAAGCGCGATGGCGCCGCCGTTCGGGTTGGTCTTCGCCGGATCGAGGCCGAGGCCCTTGGCAACCGTGATCGACTGCGCCGCGAAAGCCTCGTTCGATTCGATGACGTCCATGGCATCGAGCGACAATCCGGCACGCTGGAGCGCGAGCTTCGAGGAGGGAATCGGCCCTTCGCCCATCACGTCGTTGGGCACGCCGGCGATCGCCCAGGCGACCAGCCGCGCGATCGGCTTGTGGCCGCCGGCCGCGGCCCGCGCGCCATCCGCGAGCACGAGGAAGGCGGCGGCGTCGTTGATGCCCGAGGCGTTGCCGGCGGTGACGGTGCCGTCCTTCTTGAACGCGGGTTTCAGCTTGGCGAGCGTTTCCATCGTCGTCTCCGGCTTCGGGTGCTCGTCGGTATCGAAGACGACGTCGCCTTTCCGGGTCTTCAGCGTGATCGGCACGATCTGGCTCTTGAAGCGTCCTTCGGCGATGGCGCGGGCGGCGCGCGCCTGCGACTCGAGGGCGAAGGCGTCCTGCTCTTCACGGCTGATGCCGTGCTTGACGGCAAGGTTCTCGGCGGTGATGCCCATGTGGCCGACGCCGAACGGATCGGTGAGCACGGCGACCATGGCGTCGATCGCCTTGGTGTCGCCCATGCGCGCGCCGGAACGCAATGCCGGCAGCAGGTAGGCGCCGCGCGACATGACCTCGACGCCGCCACCCAGCGCGAAATCGGCGTCGCCGAGCAGGATCGCCTGTGCCGAGCTGACGATGGCCTGCTGCGCGGAGCCGCAGAGGCGGTTGACCGCGAAGGCCACGGAATCCATGCCCATGCCGGCCTGGATGGTCGCCACGCGGGCGACGTAGGGATAGCGCGCCTCCGTCGGAATGCAGTTGCCGACGGTCGCGAACGTGACCTGCTTCGGATCGACGCCGGCACGCTCGATCGCGGCCTTGGCGACCAGTCCGCCGAGTTCGGCGGGCTCGATGTCCTTCAGCGACCCGTTGAATGCCCCGACCGCGCTGCGCACGGCGGAGAGTACGACCACTTCCCTCTTGTCAGCCATCGTTCCACTCCCGTTGTTGAAATCATCCCACCCAGCTGGCGACGCCCAGCAGCGCCAGCAGCAAGAGCGCCATCACCAGCGTCCGCCAGACGAGGCCGATCGCGCTTTGCATGAAGTCAGGGTCGGCATCGTCGCCGGTGCCGAGCTCGGGCCGATCGAGCATCGCTTCACCGCTGCCGACCGGCATGCCGAGGCGCACGCCCAAGGCGCCCGCGCCCGATGCGAGCAGTATACCGTCGGCCTCCACCGGCCATTGGCCCGCCTGGGTGCGCCAGCAGTACACGGCGTCCTCGAAGTCGCCGACGATGGCGAAGCTGGCGGCCGTGACGCGCACGGGCAGCCAGTCGATCACCGCGAACGCCTGGTGCGCGAACTCGCCGAAGCGGCCGTCTTCGGCGTCCCTGCCCCGCCAGGCCGCATCGAAATGCATGGCCAGCCGGTAGAGCACGGCCCCCGCGGGGCCGAGCACCATGAACCAGAAGAGCGGGCCGAAGACATGATGGTACGAGGCGAGCAGGGCCCGCTCGATCGCGAGCCGCGCCACTTCCGCGCTGCTCAGCCGCTCCGTGTCGAGACCGGTCCAGGCCGCGAGCAACTGCCGCGCCTGTCTGACCTCGCCTTCCCGCAGGGCGACGTGGATGTCGGTGAAATGATGGCTGAACTGCCGGAAGCCGACCGTCAGATACAACACGCCGATGCCGAGGAGGAGCGCCAGCAGCCAGGCGAGCTGCCAGGCGAGCAGCCAGACCGCCAGCACCAGCACGCTCGGCAGCGCGGCGCCGACGAGCCAGGCGGCGATGCCGTGACGGCGCTCGCCGGCGTTGAAGCGGCGGTCGAGATATTCCGCCCAGGCATCGAGCCCGTCGTTGAGCCAGCCGACCCGCAGCGGGCGGAGCTGTTCGATGAGCAGGGCGAAGACGATGGCGAGGAGGGTCATGGCGGGGCGGGCCTTTTGGCCGAAGATATCACATGCGGCCGAACAGGAAGCCGCGCAGGCCGACCAGCATGCCCGCCGTGGCGCCCCAGATGTAGCGCTCCTGCCAGGGCACGGCCCAGTACTCGCGCAGCGTGCCGCGGTACTCGACCGACTCGCGGCGGAAATTGACCGGATCGAGCAGGAATTCGAGCGGCGGCTCGAAGACATCGGCGACTTCGAAATCGTCGAGCTTCAGGTCGAACGGCGGCGTCACCAGCCCGACCACGGGACTGACCACGAAGCCGGTCGAGGTCCGGTAATCGGCGAGCACGCCGAGCACCTCGACATGCTCGCGGGGAAGGCCGATCTCCTCCTCGGCCTCGCGCAGCGCGGTCTCGACCGGCCCCGCATCCTCCGGCTCGCAGCGCCCGCCGGGGAAACTCACCTGGCCCGCATGGTCGCGCAGATGGGATGTCCGCTGCGTCAGGAGCACGGTCAGGCCCGCGGGCCTGACGATCACGGGAACGAGCACCGCCGCGGCGACGAGCGGCAGCGCCGCGTCGGCCCCCGCCTCCTGCGGCACCGCGGCGTCACCCGCACCGCCTTCCGCGAACCGCCGGCGCAGCCAGTCCGCCGTGAGCCGGGCCATCAGAACCGCTTCTTGAGCGTCATCGTCTGGCCGTCGCGCTTCATCTCCATGCGGTTGAGGAAGCTCATGCCGAGCAGCACGAGCGGCAGATCGTGTTCATGGACCGCGGCGTCGACCTGGTGCAGGAGCACGTCACCGACGCGAACCGAATCGAGCTTGACCTTCCAGATGCGCGTCGGGCCGTTGGCCGTCATCGACACGGCCGGCTCGCCCTTCTCCCATGAGACGTTGGCCTTGGCCGCATCGCTACGGCCCATCGCGATCAGGGAGGCGCCGGTATCGACGAGGAAGCGGACCGGCGTGCCGTTGATCGTGCCGACGGTGTGGAAATGCCCGCGCTCGTCGGCGGTGAGCGTGACCATCGCCGCCGCGCGGCCATCGTCGCCAGCGGAGACCGCATGCTCGCCGACGGCGAGCCGTTGTCGCCGGCCGTCGATCTCGACGACCGCCGCGCCCGCCTCGATCGAGAGCAGCTTGACGCCGTCCGCCGTCTTCGCGCCGACGGCGATCGACTGCGGCCGGCCGCCGTCGACCACCAGCAGCGCCTTGCCGCCGTAGAGGCCAACCAGCGCCACCTGCACCGCCTGGGCAGCGGGCGCCGCCAGGAGCAGCAGCCCCGCCGCAGCGATAGAATGCAGCGCGCCTCGACCACTGGCTCCTTCCATGAAACCCGTCGCCATCTTTCGTCACAGCCCCGGAGAAGGTCCGGGCTATTTTGCCACAGCCCTCGAAGCCCATTCCGTGCCCTGGACGCTCGTGAAGATCGATGCCGGCGAGCCCGTGCCCGCTGCCGCCGGGGCTTTCTCCGGCCTGTGCTTCATGGGCGGGCCGATGAGCGTCAATGACGATCTGCCCTGGCTGCCGCCCGTGTTCGCGCTGATCCGCGAGGCCATCGCCCGGGGCATCCCGGTGATCGGTCACTGCCTCGGCGGCCAGCTGATGAGCAAGGCGCTCGGCGGCACGGTAACGAAGAACCCTGTCAAGGAACTCGGCTGGGGCGAAGTGAAACTCAGCCGCGGTAACACGCCGGCGGACATCGCCCGCGCCTGGCTCGGCGACATCGAGCGGTTCGAGGCCTTTCACTGGCACGGCGAGACGTTCTCGATCCCGCCCGGCGCGACGCGGCTCCTGGAGAGCGCCTGGTGCGCGAACCAGGCGTTCGTGATCGGGCCGCACCTGGGCATGCAGTGCCACGTCGAGATGACCGAGGCGATGATCCGCCTGTGGAATCGTGCCTGGGCCGACGAAGGCGTGGAGCCGGGCCCTTCGGTGCAGACGCCGGAGGAGATGTACGAGAGGATCGATGCGCGCATCGCGGCGATGCGCGCGGCCGCCGACCGCCTCTACGCGCGCTGGATCGCCGGGCTCGAGCGCTGACCGGGGCGGCTCAATCCCGGAAATTGCCGAAGGCAAGCGGATAGTCGGTCACCGACTGCCTCACGAGCGCGATGACCTCCTGGAGCGCATCGCGCTTGGCGCCGGTGACGCGCACGGCATCGCCCTGGATGGTCGCCTGCACCTTGAGTTTGCTGTCCTTGACCAGGCGCACGATCTTCTTGCCGAGTTCCTGGTCGATGCCGGACTTCACCTTCAGCACCTGCTTGGCCTTGTTGCCCGAGATCGACTGCACGTCGCCGGCCTCGATGCGCTTGGTGCTCTCGCGCGCCTTCTTTTCCATCTCCGGGTAGAGGATGTCCTTCACCTGGCCGATCTGGAACTCCGAATCGCCGAAGACGGTGATGGCCTTTTCCTTTTCGTCGAGCTCGATGCGTGCGCTGGTGCCCTTGAAATCGTAACGGTTGCCGACCTGGCGGCCGGCGACGTCGACGGCGTTCTTCAACGCCACCATGTCGACTTCCGAGGTGATGTCGAAGGAAGGCATGGCGCGCTCAGAAGTGGCAGACGTAATGCCAGGGTTCGCCGGTCACCTCGACTTCGAACGACGAGTTGCCGGGCACCGAGAAGCTCTGCCCCTCGCCGCAGGTCTGCCAGTCGCCGCCGGCGATCCGGTAGCGGCAGCGGCCGGCGACGGTCTCCATGATCTCCGGCGAGCCGGTGTTGAAGCTCAGTGTCGCGGGAAGGATAACGCCGACGGTCTTTTTCGTCCCGTCGGCGAACTGGACGGTGTGGCTTACGCACTTGCCGTCGAAATAGACGTTGGCCTTCTTGACGACGCTCACGTTGTCGAACTGCGACATGGTCAGATTCCCCACAGTTTCTGGATGACGCTCTTCATGACGAAACCGAAGATGCCGAAGGCGAGCACGAAGAACAGGGCGAAGGTGCCGAGCTTGCCGGCCTTCGACCGGTAGGCGAGTTCGCCGATGATGAACAGCATGTAGAGCATGAAGGCGCCGAGCCCGAAGGTGACGCCGAATTCCGATATCTGCTCCTCGGTGAAACCGAACATGGTCTTCCTCCGTGACCGGCGCCCCCCGACGCCGGCAGTGACGGCATTTTCTTATTTGTTGCCACGCCGCGCCCGTGGCTTCGAGGCGCGCTTCAGCTTCGCGTTTTCGGCGATGCGCATGCGCAGCGCGTTGAGCTTGATGAAGCCACCGGCGTCCTTCTGGTCGTAGGCGCCGGCATCGTCCTCGAAGGTGGCGATCGTCGGATCGAAGAGCGAGTCGGACTTCGAATCACGGGCGACCACGCTCACCGAGCCCTTGTAGAGCTTGACGCGCACCCAGCCGTTCACGTTCTCCTGCGTGTGGTCGATGAGCACCTGCAGCGCCTTGCGCTCCGGGCTCCACCAGTAGCCGTTGTAGATCAGGCTCGCGTAGCGCGGCATCAGGTCGTCCTTGAGGTGGGCGACCTCGCGGTCGAGCGTGATCGACTCGATCGCCCGGTGCGCCTTGAGCAGGATGGTACCGCCCGGCGTCTCGTAGCAGCCGCGCGACTTCATGCCCACGTAGCGGTTCTCGACCAGGTCGAGCCGGCCGATGCCGTGCCGGCCGCCGATCCGGTTGAGCTCGGCGAGAAGCTCGTGCGCCTTCATCTTCTTGCCATTGATCGCCACCAGGTCGCCGCGGGCGAACTCGAGCTCAAGGGTTTCGGGCTTGGCCGGCGCCTTTTCCGGCGCCACGGTCCAGCGCCACATCGATTCTTCGGCCTCGGCCGACGGATCTTCGAGGTGACGGCCCTCGTAGGAGATGTGCAGCAGGTTGGCATCCATCGAATAGGGCGAGCCGCCCTTCCGGTGCTTCATCTCGATCGGGATGCCGTGCGCCTCGGCGTAGGCGAGCAGCTTCTCGCGTGAAAGCAGGTCCCACTCGCGCCACGGCGCGATGATCTTGACGTTGGGCGTCAGCGCATAGGCGCCGCGCTCGAAGCGCACCTGGTCGTTGCCCTTGCCCGTGGCGCCGTGGGCGATGGCGTCGGGGCCGGTCTTCTTCGCGATCTCGACCAGGCGCTTGGCGATCAGCGGCCGCGCGATCGAGGTGCCGAGCAGGTATTCGCCCTCGTAGATCGTGTTGGCGCGGAACATCGGGAAGACGAAGTCGCGGACGAACTCCTCGCGCAGATCGTCGATGAAGATGTTCTTTTCCTTGATGCCGAGCTTGAGCGCCTTCTTGCGCGCGGGCTCGAGCTCCTCGCCCTGGCCGAGGTCGGCCGTGAATGTCACCACCTCGCACTGGTAGGTGTCCTGCAGCCACTTGAGGATCACCGAGGTATCGAGGCCGCCCGAATAGGCGAGCACGACTTTCTTCACTTTGCTCATGTCTGGTCCTGGAAGGTCACTGGGTACGGAAGCTGCGGTGGCAGGCGACGCAGGCACCGGTCACGGCCGTGAGGGCCTGCAGGGCTTTCGCGGTGTCGCCGGTCTTCGCCACCCGCGCGAATTCACTTGCCGAGGCGTGCATGCCGCGGGCGATGGCATGCATCTCGTCAGTCATGAACATGCCGGGCCGGGCGTTCGGCGGCGCCTTGCGGTGGCGGCCCATGGCCGAGATGCCGATCTGCGACTCGGCCGTCTCGGCGGCCTCGGCATGCCTGCCGTCACCCAGGGCCGCGATGATCGAATTGAGCGCGAGCTGGAAATCGAGCATCTCCTCGCGCAGCTCGGCGCGCGCCTCCGGCGACATCTTCACGAATTGGCGCGTGTCTTCGGCCGCGAAACTCAGCCACGGTAACACGCCGGCCAACACCAGGATCACGATGCGTTTCATGTCGACACCCTCCCAAGGAGCAGGAATTCCATGAGCGCCTTCTGCACGTGCAGGCGGTTCTCGGCCTCGTCCCAGACCACCGACTGCGGGCCGTCGATGACCTCGGCCGTCACTTCCTCGCCGCGGTGCGCCGGCAGGCAGTGCATGAACAGCGCATCGGGCCTGGCTGCCCGCATCATCTCGGCATCGACCTGCCAGTCGGCGAAGGCCTTGCGGCGTGCTTCGTTCTCGGCCTCGAAGCCCATCGAGGTCCAGACGTCGGTGGTGACCAGGTCGGCGCCGCGCGCCGCATCCATCGGATCGGCGAACTGCTCGAAGTGGTCCGTGCCGTAGAGGCCGGCGCGCTCGGGCTCAACCTCGTAGCCGGGCGGGGTCGATACATGGACGTTGAAGTCGAGCACTTCGGCCGCCTGCAGCCAGGTGTTGCAGACATTGTTCGAATCGCCGATCCAGGCTACCGTCTTCCCCTGGATCGAGCCGCGGTGCTCGATGTAGGTGAAGATGTCGGCGAGGATCTGGCATGGGTGGTATTCGTTGGTGAGCCCGTTGATCACCGGCACGCGCGAGTGGCGGGCGAAACGCTCGATGATCTCCTGCTCATAGGTGCGGATCATCACCAGGTCGCTCATCCGCGAGATCACCTGCGCGGCGTCCTCGACCGGCTCGCCGCGGCCAAGCTGCGAATCGCGGGTGTTGAGGTAGATCGCCGAGCCGCCCAGCTGGTGCATGCCCGCCTCGAACGACAGGCGCGTGCGCGTGCTCGCCTTCTCGAAGATCATCACCAGCGTCCGGTCGGCGAGCGGCCAGTAGCGGCGGTAGGCCTTGAACTCGCGCTTGATCCAGGCCGCGCGCTCGAAGAGGTAATGGATCTCTTCGCGGCTCAGGTCCTTGAATTGCAGAAAGTGCCGCAGCCCGCCCTTCATCGTCAGGCTCCCAGGAAGGTCCGGATCAGCGCCGCGAGCCGGTCGACGAGTTCCCTGCCCTCGGCGTCCGACATCACCAGCGGCGGCAGCAGGCGCACGACGCGCTCGGCAGTGACGTTGATCAGCAGGCCGGCCTCCAGAGCGCGACCGACGAGCTCCGCGCACGGCCGGTCGAGCTCGATGCCGATCATGAGCCCGGCGCCGCGCACGCCGACGACGCCGGCAACCCCTTCCAGCGCGCGCTTGAGGCCACCGCGGATCGCTTCGCCGAGCACGCGCGCGCGCTCGATGAGGCCATCCCGCTCGATCACTTCGAGCGTCGTCAGCGCCGCGACGCAGGCGAGCGGATTGCCGCCGAAGGTCGAACCGTGGTTGCCGGGCTTGAACAGGCCGGCCGCGGGGCCGGCGGCGAGACAGGCGCCGACGGGCACGCCCGAGCCGAGCCCCTTGGCGAGCGTCATCACGTCGGGACGGATGCCGGCGTGCTGATGCGCGAACCAGACGCCGGTGCGGCCGATGCCGCACTGGACCTCGTCAACCATGAACAGCCAGCCACGCTCGTCACAGATGCGGCGCAGCCCGCGCATGTAATCGTCATGGGCGACGTGGATGCCGCCCTCGCCCTGCACGGGCTCGAAGAGCACGGCGACGACGTTGTGGTTGTTGGCCGCGACGTGTTCGATCGCCATGAGATCGTCGAAGGGCACCCGAACGAAACCGGAGACGAGCGGCTCGAAGCCGGCCTGCACCTTGCGGTTGCCGGTGGCCGAGAGCGTCGCCAGCGTGCGGCCGTGGAACGACTGCTCCATGACGATGATCGCCGGCTGCTCGATGTCCCGGCGATGGCCATAGAGACGCGCAAGCTTGATCGCCGCCTCGTTGGCCTCGCAGCCCGAGTTGCAGAAGAAGACCTCGTCCATGCCGGCGAGCGCCGCAAGGCGGTCGGAGAGCGCCTCCTGCTCGCGGACGCGATAGACGTTCGAGGTATGAATCAGGCGCCCGGCCTGGCGGCTCAGCGCCTCGACGAGGCGCGGGTGCGCATGGCCGAGGGTGTTGACGGCGATGCCGGCGAGCGCGTCGAGATAGCGGCGGCCCTGCTCGTCGTAGAGATGACAGCCTTGACCGTGGGTGAAGGCGACGGGCTGCCGGTTGTAGGTGTTCATCAGGTGCGGCATGAAGGCTCCCGCAAAAAACAGACGGCGGCCCTCAGCCGCCGTGTTCGTCATTGGGACAGGAATCTTAAGTCAATCGGCGCGAAAACGAAACCCCGGACGGGACGCACCGATCACCGCCGCCGCTCGGCCTGCGCCGGCGACGCCGGGCCGTAGCCGGGCACCGGCACGCGGACCGTGCCGTGGTGGCACACGCACTCCAGCACTTCGCAGTCCCGGTACATCTGCTTGAGCTTGCGGTGCGCCTCTTCGACGTCACGGCCATGGATCATCAGGTTGTTGATGACGAGGCCCACGCGCGTGCGGATCGAGAATCCGTATTTCGTCACCCTCGGCGGCAGCATCGACTTCCCCCTTCGCTCCGGCAGGACGGCCGGCGCCTGGCCGCCGGAGTCCTCGATGACCGGCATTTTCGGTCCCCGGCACGCCCGGCAGGCAAAGAAAAAGGGCCGCTCGGCGGCCCTTTATCGGCTGATTGGGAAGCGCCCGACGGCTCAGGCGGCGGGGATCGCCTTGATCGCGGCGGAAAGCCGGCTCTTGTGGCGGGCCGCGGCGTTCTTGTGGATGATCTTTTTGTCGGCGATCGAGTCGATGACGCGTTGCGACTCTTTGAACACGGCCTGCGCAGCGGCCTTGTCGCCGGCGGCGACGGCCTTGCGCACGCGCTTGATGGCAGTGCGCAGCTTCGAGCGGAGGCTCATGTTGTGGGCGCGGCGCTTGACGGCTTGGCGGGCGCGCTTGCGGGCTTGGGCGCTGTTGGCCATAGGTCTGATCTTCCGGTTGGAGAATCTGGAAAGCGGCGGATTATAGGGCTGCGCCCGGCCGATTGCAACTCCCCGGATGCCGCCGGGAACCGATACCATTGCCGCCCATGAGTCCCCCGCGAAGCCTGCTGCGCTCGCTGGCCACGGTCAGCGGCATGACCCTCCTGTCGCGCATCCTCGGCTTCGTCCGCGACTTCGTCATCGCCCGCGTCTTCGGCGCCGGAATGATGACCGACGCCTTCTTCGTCGCCTTCCGCCTGCCCAATCTGCTGCGCCGCCTGTTCGCGGAAGGGGCGTTCTCGCAGGCCTTCGTGCCGCTTTTGGCCGAGTACAGGAACCGCCGCGGCGAGGTCGAGACGCGGCAGCTCGCCGACCGGACGGCGACGGCGCTGTTCGTCGCCGTGCTCGTCGTCACCCTCCTCGGCGTCGCCGGCGCGCCGCTGCTGATCTACGTCTCCGCGCCCGGCTTCTCGGCCGATGCCGGCAAGTTCGCACTGACGGTGGAACTGACGCGGATCACCTTCCCTTACATCCTGTTCATGGCTCTGGTGGCGCTCGCCGCCGGCATTCTCAATACGTGGAGCCGCTTCGCCCTGCCGGCCTTCACGCCGGTGCTGCTCAATCTCTCGTTCATCGGCATGGCGCTCTTCGCCGCACCGTGGTTCGACCCGCCGGTGCTGGCGCTCGCCTGGGCCGTCTTCCTCGGCGGCGTCCTCCAGCTCGTGCTCCAGCTGCCGGCGCTGAAGCGGATCGGCATGCTGCCGCGCTTCGACTGGAACCCGGGCGATCCGGGCGTGCGGCGGATCCTCAAGCTGATGGGACCCGCGGTCCTCGGCGTCTCGGTGTCGCAGATCTCGCTCCTCATCAACACCATCTTCGCCTCGTTCCTGCCTTCCGGCAGCGTTTCCTGGCTTTATTACGCCGACCGGCTCATGGAGTTCCCCGCCGGCCTCCTCGGCGCGGCCCTCGGCACCATCCTGCTGCCGAGCCTGGCCAAGTGCCACGCCGACGAGCGCCGCGAGGAGTTCTCGGCGCTGCTCGACTGGGGCCTGCGGCTCACGCTGCTATTGACACTGCCCGCCGCGCTGGCGCTGGCCATCCTCGCCGTGCCGCTGCTCTCGACCCTTTTTCAGCACGGTGCCTTCACCGCCGGCGACGTCCTCCAGACTCGCCCCGCGCTCGTCGCCTACAGCGTCGGACTGGCCGGGCTGATCCTCGTCAAGGTGCTCGCGCCGGGCTTTTATGCGCGCCAGGACATCCGCACGCCGGTGAAGATCGCGCTTCTGACGCTGGCCGCGACGCAGGCGATGAACCTCGCGTTCATCGGCTGGCTCAAGCACGCGGGGCTGGCGCTGTCGATCGGGCTCGCTTCCTGCCTCAACGCGGCACTGCTCTACCGCGGCCTGCGCCGCAGCGGAGCCTACCGGCCGGCGCCCGGCTGGGGCATGTTCCTCGCCAAGCTCGGCCTGGCGCTCATGGTGCTCGCGGCCGTGCTCTGGTTCGCCATGGGCGGCGTGTCACCGTGGCTGAGTTTCGCGGCCGGCGAGCGCATCGTCCGCCTCGGCCTCATCGTCGCGGCCGGTATCCTCGCCTACTTCGCCACGCTGTTCCTGCTCGGCTTCCGGCTCGCCGACTTCCGCCGCCGCAGCGCATGAGCGAAAAAAAACGGGCAGCCGAAGCTGCCCGTTCTCCCTCCGACGGATGACGCTCAAGCCACCAGCGGCACGATCAGCAGGGCGACGATGTTGATGATCTTGATCAGCGGGTTCACCGCCGGGCCGGCCGTGTCCTTGTACGGATCGCCGACCGTGTCGCCGGTGACCGCGGCCTTGTGCGCGTCCGAGCCCTTGCCGCCGTAGTTGCCTTCCTCGATGTACTTCTTGGCGTTGTCCCAGGCGCCGCCGCCGGTGGTCATCGAGATGGCGACGAACAGGCCGGTGACGATCGTGCCCATGAGCACGCCACCCAGCGCCCTGACGCCGGCGCCGGGGCCGAGCAGGAAGTTCACGATCACGGCGGTGGCGATCGGCACGACGACGGGCAGCAGCGAGGGAATCATCATTTCCTTGATCGCCGCACGGGTCAGCATGTCCACGCAGGTGCCGTATTCGGGCTTGGCCGTGCCTTCCATGATGCCCTTGATCTCGCGGAACTGCCGGCGCACTTCGACGACGATCGAGCCGGCCGCGCGGCCGACCGCCTCCATGCCCATGGCGCCGAAGAGGTAGGGCACCATGCCGCCGACGAAGAGGCCGATGATGACGGCCGGATCGGAGAGGTCGAAGGCGAACTTGGCACCGGCCTTTGCGGCTTCCAGGCCGTGGGTGAAGTCGGCGAAGAGCACCAGCGCGGCGAGGCCGGCGGAACCGATCGCATACCCCTTGGTGACGGCCTTCGTCGTGTTGCCGACGGCGTCGAGCGGGTCGGTGACGTCGCGCACTTCCTTCGGCAGTTCGGCCATCTCGGCGATGCCGCCGGCGTTGTCGGTGATCGGGCCGTAGGCGTCGAGGGCGACGATGATGCCGGCCATCGACAGCATCGAGGTGGCGGCGATGCCGATGCCGTAGAGGCCGCCGAGCGTGTAGGCGGCCCAGATCGAGGCGCAGACCGCGAGCACCGGCCAGGCCGTGGCCTTCATCGAGACGCCGAGGCCGGCGATGATGTTGGTGCCGTGGCCGGTCGTCGAGGCCTGGGCGATGTGGCGGACGGGCTTGAACTCGGTCGCCGTGTAGTACTCGGTGATGTAGACCATCAGGCCGGTGAGCACGAGGCCGACCACCGCGGCGCCGTAGAGCCGCATGTGCGCGCCGCCGCTGATGCCGAGGACGGCGTCGAGCGCGTGGTCGTCGATGAAGGTCATGGTCAGCGGGTAGAAGGCGATCAGCGCCAGCACGCCGGCGGCGATCAGGCCCTTGTAGAGCGCGCTCATGATCTTCTGGCCCGGCGATGCCTTGACGAAGAAGGCGCCGATGATCGAGGCGATGATCGAGAAGCCGCCGAGCACCAGCGGATAGATCACCGCCTGCTCGGCGTGGCCCTTGAGCATCAGGGCGCCGAGGAGCATGGTCGCGACCATGGTCACCGCGTAGGTCTCGAACAGGTCGGCGGCCATGCCGGCGCAGTCGCCGACGTTGTCGCCGACGTTGTCGGCGATCACCGCCGGGTTCCGCGGGTCGTCCTCGGGAATGCCGGCCTCGACCTTGCCGACGAGGTCGGCGCCGACGTCGGCACCCTTGGTGAAGATGCCGCCGCCCAGACGCGCGAAGATCGAGATCAGCGAGGAGCCGAAGCCCAGGCCGACCAGCGGATGGAGGATGTGGTCGAGGCTCGCGTCACCGGCCGAGGCCTTGAGCACCGCGTAATAGCCGGCCACGCCGAGGAGGCCGAGGCCGACCACCAGCATGCCGGTGATCGCACCGCCGCGGAAGGCGACGTTGAGTGCGCTGTTCAGGCCCTGGCGCGCAGCCTCCGCGGTTCGCACGTTGGCGCGCACCGAGACGTTCCTGCCGATGAAGCCCGCCGCGCCGGAAAGCACACCGCCGATAACGAAGCCGATGGCCGTGGACAAGCCGGGGAACACACCGATGAGGACGGCCCGCACCAGACAGACCATGGCGATGGTCGTGTACTGTCGCTTGAGATACGCCTGAGCACCCGCCTTACCCGCCCCGGCAACCCTCCGCCTCCGCTCCCGCACCTGCGCCAGGGCCGTTGTGGGCCCGGTCGGCCGTAGTGTGGTGTGCCCGCGCTGGTCCACGGCCATCGGGTTCGTCCGGCGGGGGGTGCTGTGTCGGTGCGCCTGGCGCCAGCGGCATGAGCGGTTGGGGGCGGGGCAACGTGAGAACCGCGGGGGCTGCGCGCCAGGGCCTGAACAGCGCACTTAACGCCGCCTTCCGCGGCGGTGCGGTGACCGGCATGCTGGTGGTCGGCCTCGGCCTCCTCGGCGTGGGCGGCTATTACGCGGTGCTCAAG
>CAZGYD010000136.1:0-16319 GCA_964530115.1 uncultured Rhodocyclaceae bacterium
GAGGTGCGAATCGTCGTCGTCGCCGATCGGCGTTTCCATCGAGATCGGCTCCTTGGAGATCTTGAGGATCTTGCGGATCTTCTCCTCGGGCATGTCCATCCGCTCGGCGAGCGTCGCTGGATCGGGCTCGGAGCCGGTCTCCTGGAGGATTTGCCGGCTGATGCGGTTCATCTTGTTGATCGTCTCGATCATGTGCACCGGGATGCGGATGGTGCGCGCCTGGTCGGCGATCGAGCGCGTGATGGCCTGGCGGATCCACCAGGTCGCGTAGGTCGAGAACTTGTAGCCGCGCCGGTATTCGAACTTGTCGACCGCCTTCATGAGGCCGATGTTGCCTTCCTGGATCAGGTCGAGGAACTGCAGGCCGCGGTTGGTGTATTTCTTGGCGATGGAGATCACCAGGCGCAGGTTGGCCTCGGTCATCTCGCGCTTGGCGCGCCGCGCCTTGGCCTCGCCGGTCGACATCTGCTTGTTGATTTCCTTGAGCTCCTTGAGCGGGATGCCGATGCGGTTCTGCAGGTCGATCAGCTTCTGCTGTTCCTCGAGGATCGCCGGGGCCGCGCGCATCAGCTGCGCCGAGTAAGGCTTGTTGGCCTGCACCTCATGCTTCAGCCATTCGAGGTTGGTCTCGTTGCCGGGGAAGACCTTGATGAAGTGGCTGCGCGGCATGTGCGCCTTGTCCACGCACAGGTGCTGGATCTTGCGCTCGTGGTTGCGCGCCGCCTCGACCATGCCGCGCACCGAGTCGCACAGGCGCTCGATGGCGCGCGCGGTGAAGCGGATGTTCATCAGCTCGTCGGAGATCTGCTTCTGGATCTTCAGGTAACCCTTGTCCTGCGAGCCCTTCTTGGCCAGGACCTGCATCATCTTGCCGTAGAGCTGGTGGATGGTGGCGAAGCGCTCGAGGGCATCCTGCTTGAGCTGCAGCAGCGACGCGGACATGCCGCCGCCGCCTTCCTCGTCCTCGTCTTCCGCTTCGTCGGCTTCGATCGCGGCGTCCTCGTCTTCGGCAAGGGCCTCGATGTCCTGCTCCGGCGCATTCGGGTCGATCAGCCCGTCGACGAGCTCGTCGATGCGCATTTCGTCGCGCGCCACCTTGCCGGCCATCTCGAGCATCTCGGCGATGGTCGTCGGACAGGCGGAGATGGCCATGACCATGTGCTTGAGGCCATCCTCGATGCGCTTGGCGATCTCGATCTCGCCCTCGCGTGTCAGGAGCTCGACCGAGCCCATCTCGCGCATGTACATGCGCACGGGGTCCGTCGTCCGGCCGAACTCGGAATCGACCGTCGACAACGCCTGCTCGGCCTCTTCCTCGACTTCCTGCTCGTCCACCTGGGCCGGCGTCGCCTCGGTGAGGAGCATGTCATCGGCCGCCGGCGCCTCGTCGAACACCTGGATGCCCATGTCGTTGAACGTCGTGATGATCGATTCGATCTGTTCGGCGTCGACGACGTCGTCCGGCAGGTGGTCGTTGATTTCGGCGTAGGTCAGGTAGCCGCGTTCCTTGCCTAGGGCAATGAGCGTCTTCAGCCGGGTCCGCTTGGTCTCGATGTCGACGGGTGTCTGCGGCAGGGGCTCCAGGGGCGGGAGTTTCGCCTTCTTGCCGCGCGTGTCGCTTCCTTTGGCTCCGCTGCGAAGGGGGCCGGCCTCGCCGGTTGCAGGTGGCTCGACAACGACCGGAGCACCTGCCGCCGGATCGTCGACGGCCACGGCCTGCCTGGCCTTGGGGTCGGCCGCTTTCGCCGCATCCTTCTTCGGCGCTGGTTTGGCGGCCGGTTTCGCCGAAGCCTTTTCCTTCGTTGCGGCGGCGCCAGTCTTTGCGGCGGTGGCCTTCGCGGACGGCTTGGCTGCCGGCGTCTTCGGCTTGGCGGCCGGAGCTGCAGGTTTTGCGGCGGAACTCTTTTGCGGCGCAGCGGCGCTCTTGGCCGGGGACTTCGCCTTGGCGGCGGGCTTGGCGGACTTTGCGGATTCCTTCGGCATGATCGTGACTTTCCCGGAAAGTTGGCCCCCGCGTGCTTCGCGCAGTCCCGCCTGAGCGTTGCACGGGGTTCCTTCGGAGAACTCGTCAGTATAGCAGAATCTATCCGGCAGACCGGAGGCCGGCCTTGGCGGCGAGCAGGCGGGCGAGCCTCGCCTGTTCCTCCGGCGCGAGCGTGCGCTTCGCCGTCAGTTCCTCGATGTCGGCCTTGAGCGCGCTCTCGCGCAGCCGGGCGATGGCGTCCTGGAAGACGGCTTCCTCCTCGCCCTCGTCGATGGCTTCGCCGGCGATGCGGCCGGCCGCCCGGGCGAGCGCCGCCTCGAAGGGGGTGCCCCGGAAGTGCTCGATGAGCATGCCGAGGCTGCCGGCGGGCAGGTCGCCGTGGTCGATGGCGTCGGCGATGCCATGCAGCGCCTGTTCTTCCGGTTTTTCCCGCCCGATCAGTTCGAGGGGCAGGCGCGCCGCCCGCTCGGGGCGCCGCAAAACGGCCTCGAGCAAGGTTCTCGCCAGCGATATCTCGATCGTCCGCTGCGCGGCCGGCGGCGCGGGTCGGCTGCCCCAGCCCCGTGCGAGCGGCTTGAGGCCGCACTGGGCCTCGACTTCGGCCTGGCTCAGCGCCGATGCTTCGGCGATCGCCTTCACCAGCTGGACGCGGAGCACGGGGGCCGAGAGCTTCGCGAGATGCGGACGGGCGTCATGCACGAGGCGGGCGCGGCCTTCGGCCGTCGCCAGATCGACGCCGGACTTCAGCTCGCGCATGAGGAATTCGGTCAGCGGCGTCGGCTGGGCCGCGAGTGCGCGAAAGGTGTCGGCGCCTTCGGCGCGAACGAAACTGTCCGGGTCATGCTCGGCCGGCAGGAAGAGGAAGCCGACCGCCTTGTCGTCGGCGAGCTGGTCGAGGCTGGCCTCGAGCGCGCGCCACGCGGCCTTGCGTCCTGCGGCGTCGCCGTCGAAGCAGAAGACGATGCGGGAAGCCTGCCGCAACAGCTTGTGCACGTGCTGGGGCGTGCAGGCGGTGCCAAGCGTGGCCACGGCGTTGGCGATGCCGTGCTGGGCAAGGGCGACGACGTCCATGTAGCCTTCGACGACGATCACGGCATCCTCGGCCCGGATGGCCTGCCGGGCCTGGAGGAGGCCGTAGAGCTCCCGACCTTTTTCGAACAGCGGCGTTTCCGGCGAGTTGAGGTACTTGGGTTCGCCCTGGCCGATCACCCGGCCGCCGAAGCCGATGACGTTGCCCCTCTGGTCGAGGATGGGGAACACGATCCGGTCACGGAAGCGGTCGTAGCGGCGGCCCTGGTCGTTTGCGATCACCAGTCCGCACTCGACGAGCGCCGGATCTTCGTAATCCTCGAAGGCCTGCCTGAGTCCCTGCCAGTCGTCCGGCGCGTAGCCGAGGCCGAAGCGGGCGGCGATCTCGCCGGTCAGGCCGCGGCCCTTGAGATAGTCGACGGCCTTTGGCGAGACCTTGAGCTGCTCCTTGTAGAAGCGGGCCGCCCGTGCCATGAGCTCGGTGAGCGGTGCCTTTTTCGTCCGCTCTTCCCGGGCGCGTCCCATGACGCGCGGCACCTGCATGCCGGCCGAGCGGGCGAGTTCTTCGACGGCCTCGACGAAGCCGAGCCCCGAGTACTGCATGAGGAAACCGATTGCGCTGCCGTGGGCGCCACAGCCGAAACAATGATAGAACTGTTTCGACGGGCTGACGGTGAAGGAGGGCGTCTTCTCGGAATGGAAGGGGCAGCAGGCCTGATAGTTGGCGCCCGCCTTCCTGAGCGGCACGTAGCGCTCGATCACGTCGACGATGTCGACGCGCGAGAGCAGCTCCTGAATGAAACTTTCCGGGATCACCCGGGAATTATGCGCCGGAGAGCTTCGCCTTCACGAGTTTCGAAACGTCGGCCATGTCGGCGCGTCCGGCGACCTTCGGTTTGACGAGCGCCATGACCCTGCCCATGTCCGCGGGACCCGAGGCGCCGGATTCGGCGACCGCCGCACTGACGAGGGCGGCGATTTCGTCTGCCGTCAGGCCGGCCGGCATGTAGGCGGAAAGCACCTCGACCTCGAACTTCTCGGCATCGGCGAGATCCTTGCGGCCGGCCGCCTCGTACTGGGCGATCGAATCCCGTCGCTGCTTGAGCATTTTTTCGATGACGGCGACCACGCCGGCATCGTCGAGTTCGATGCGCTCGTCGACCTCGCGCTGCTTCATGGCCGCCATCAGCAGCCGGATTGCGGCGAGGCGCGCGGTTTCCTTCGCCTTCATGGCGGTCTTCATGTCATCGAGGATGCGGGTCTTGAGCGTCATGTCCGTAGTCCTCCAGAAGCACAAAAACCGCCCCGGGAGGCGGTTCGTGCGGGTGTCGGGGGTGTGCGGCTCAGTAGAGCTTGGGCGGCAGCATCTGGCTGCGGATGCGCTTGTGATGGCGCTTGATCGCGGCAGCCAGCTTGCGCTTGCGCTCGGCCGTGGGCTTTTCGTAGAACTCGCGCGAGCGCAGTTCCGTCAGCGTGCCGGCCTTTTCGATGGTGCGCTTGAAGCGCCGGATGGCGACCTCGAACGGCTCGTTTTCCTTGACGCGGATACCGGGCATTGATTCGATCCTGGTTGATGAACTCGAAGAGGCGCGGATTTTAGCCATTTTTCTCGCCCTGTCAAAGTAGAATCGCGCTCCCATGCTGGTCCTGGGCATCGAAACCTCCTGCGACGAAACCGGTGTCGCGCTCTACGACACCGGACGGGGCCTGTTGGCCCATGCGGTCCATAGCCAAGTGGCGATGCACGAGGCCTATGGCGGCGTCGTGCCGGAACTCGCATCGCGCGACCACATCCGGCGTCTGGTTCCCCTGCTCGAACGGGTGCTGGCCGAGGCTGGCGTGACGAGGGCCGATATCGACGGCATCGCATTCACGGCCGGGCCGGGCCTTGCCGGCGCCCTGCTGGTCGGCGCGAGCTTCGCCGCGTCGCTCTCCAGCGCGCTGGGTGTGCCGGCCCTGCCGGTGCACCATCTCGAAGGCCATCTGCTCTCGCCGCTGCTCGCCACGGATCCGCCCCGCTTCCCTTTCGTGGCGCTCCTGGTCTCCGGCGGCCATACCCAGCTGATGCGCGTTTCAGGCGTCGGCGATTACGAGCTGCTCGGCGAGTCGGTCGACGATGCGGCCGGCGAGGCCTTCGACAAGACGGCGAAGCTCCTCGGGCTGGGCTATCCCGGTGGTCCGCGGCTCGCTGCGCTCGCGGAAAAGGGCGGTCCTGGTACCTGGAAACTGCCTCGACCGATGCTGAAGAGCGGCGATCTCCAGTTCAGTTTCTCGGGGCTCAAGACGGCGGTGCTCACGCACGTCCATGGCCGGACGCTAACGGAGCGGGAGCGTGCCGATCTCGCCTGGGAGTTCCAGGAGGCCGTCACCGAGGTGCTCGCGGAAAAATCGCTCATGGCCGCACGCCAGTGCGGCCTCGACCGCCTGGTCGTCGCCGGCGGCGTCGGCGCCAACCGGCGGCTGCGGCAACGGTTGAACGCCGGAGCGGCCAGGGCGGGCCTGCGCGTGTATTACCCCGACATGGCACTTTGCACCGACAACGGCGCGATGATCGCGCATGTCGGCGCGTTGCGGCTCGCCGCCGGGGAACGCGGCCTGTGTGACGGCGCCTTCGACGTCAGGCCGCGCTGGCCGCTCGATGACCTGCGGCCGACCTGATCATTCGAGGCCGCCGAGGTAGGCCGAAACCCCGGCGATCTCCAGTTCGGTCAGCTTCGAGGCGATGGTGTGCATCACCGCGTTGTCGTTGGTGCGCGCGCGCTTGTGGAATTCCTTGAGCTGCGCTTCGAGGTAGGCCGGATGCTGGCCGGCCAGCCGCGGCAACTGGTGGGTGCCGTGGGCGGCGGGGCCGTGGCAGCTCGCGCAGTCCGGCACGCCCGAGTAGCGGTTGCCCTTGGTGTAGATGTAGCGGCCGATGGCGGCGAGATCGGCGTCGCCCGGCTTGCGCGGCTTGGCCCGCTTGCTGGCGAAGAAACGCGCCAGCGCCTCGATTTCCCCGTCGCTCAGATCCTTCGCCATCTCCGTCATGGTGTCGCTGGCGCGGCGGCCGTCGCGGAAATCCTGCAACTGCTTGACCATGTATTCGGGATGCTGGCCGGCCAGCCGCGGGTAGATCGCGCTGGCGCTCTCGCCCTCGGGGCCGTGGCACAGGGCGCAGCGGCCGTTGATGATCGAATCGAGCGTGCGTTTCTCGGCATGTGCCGGAACGGTGACGACGGCTGCGGCCAAGGCGGCGAAGAGGAGGGACTTGGCGAATTTCATTTTGGATGCTCCGTTTTCTTTGCTCCGATTCTCGACTCGGTGCCGTTCAGCAGGCGCTGGATATTGCCTCGATGCCGCCAGATCAACAGGCCGGACATCGCCGCCGTGGCGATCGTCAGTTCGATGCGCGGCGAGAGGATCGACATCGCGAACGGCGCCTCGACGGCTGCCGCCAGGGCAGCCGCCGAGGAATAGCGCGTGACCAGCGCGACGACGAGCCAGGTGGCGAGCGCCGTCAGCGCCAGGAGCGGGTGGAAGCCCAGCAGCACGCCCAGCGCCGTCGCCACGCCCTTGCCGCCCCGGAAGCCGAGGAAGAGCGGAAACAGGTGGCCGAGGAAGGCGGCCAGTCCGGCCGCGGCGATGCCGGCCGCGCCCGCGCCGAGCACGCCGGCGAGCCAGACGGCGAACCAGCCCTTCAGCGCGTCGCCGAGGAGGGTCAGGAGCGCGGCGAGCTTGTTGCCGGTGCGCAGGACGTTGGTGGCGCCCGGGTTGCCCGAGCCGTGGCTGCGCGGATCGGCGAGGCCGAAGGCGCGCGAGACGATGACCGCGAACGGCAGCGAGCCGAGCAGGTAGCCGGGCAGGGCGAAGAGCAGTTCGTGCATGCGGGGTGTCCTAGAATCCGGGAAATTCTAACCGAGGGCTGCGGATGGACTTCATCTTCATCGAGGAAATGCGCGTCGAGGCGCACGTCGGCATCTATGCGCGCGAGAAGGCCGCGCCGCAGACCCTCGAGATCAACCTGACCTTCGGCGTGCCCGACGAGGCGGCGCGCGACGACGATATCGCCAAGACCATCGACTATGCCGAAGTCATCGCGCGCATCCGCGCCGAACTTTCAAGGCGGCACTTCAATCTGCTCGAGACGCTGGGCGAATATGTGATCGGTCTCATGCTCGACGAATTCCGCGCGCCATGGGTGAAGATCTCGATCGCCAAGGTCGGCATCGCCCGCGGTGTCAAGCGCGTCGGCGTGCAGATCGAGCGGGCGCGCCAAGAAAAACGATGAGCGCGGTCAGCGACCTGATCTACGCCGCCGCGATGGCCGCGGTGGCGGTCAACGCCGCCTCGGCCGTGCTCGAAACCGAGGACAAGCGCATGGACCTCGTCGGCGCGATCACCGTCGGGCTGGCCACCAGCCTCGGTGGCGGCACGCTGCGCGACCTGCTGCTCGACCGGCCGGTGTTCTGGCTCGGCGACATCAACTACCTGGTCTGCGGCCTGCTGACGGTGTTCGGCACCTTCGCGCTGGCGCGCCGCGTACGCATCCGTCCCGGCCTGTTCGTCATCCCCGACGCGGTCGGGCTCGCGCTGTTTACGGTCGTTGGCTGCCAGATCGCGCTGGATTACGGCATCCACTGGCTGCCGGCCTCGCTGCTCGGTGTGATCACCGGCGTGTTCGGCGGCATGCTGCGCGACATCCTCGTCAACGAGGTGCCGCTGGTGATGCGGCCGGGGACGCTCTACGCCACGGCCTCGTGGCTTGGCGCGCTGACGCTGATCGGCGGCCTGCGCCTCGGCCTCGGCGAGGCGGCCAGCGCGCTGGCCGGCGGGGCGCTCGTGCTGCTGCTGCGCCTCGCGGCGATCCGCTACCAGCTCAGGTTGCCGACCTACAGGTCGCGCTGAAGGTCGGCACCGCCTGGACGGCGAGCCTGAAGCTCAGGCCTGTCCGCACTCGACGATCTTCGGCGCCAGCACGCGCAGCAGGTCGTGCGGATGGACGCCGACGAGATAGCCGCGCCGGCCGCCGTTGATGTAGACGAGCGGCAGGTCGAGGATGGTCCGCTCCATGTACACGGGAAGGACTTTCTTCGTGCCGAAGGGCGAGCAGCCGCCGACGAGATAGCCGGTGTGCCTCTGGACGTCCTCGGGCGAGCAGGGCGAAACCTTCTTCACGCCGAGCTGCCGCGCGAGTTCCTTCGTCGACACCCTGCGGTCGCCGTGCATGAGGACGACGAGCGGCCGCCGGCCGTCGTCCTCCATCACCAGCGTCTTTACCACCGCGTGTTCCGGGACGTTGAGCTCGCGGGCCGAGACGCGGGTGCCGCCGTGCTCTTCGTACTCGTAGAGATGGTTCGAGTGGGCGACGCGGTGCTTGTGCAGGAATTTCGTCGCCGGCGTTTCCGGCACCTGGGGGGCAGGCTTCATCGCTATCCGCGGGGATGGTGGATTTGGTGCAGTCGTTTGAGGCGTTCGCGGGCGACGTGAGTATAGACCTGCGTCGTCGAAATGTCGGCGTGGCCGAGCAGCATCTGCACCGCGCGCAGGTCGGCGCCGTGGTTGAGCAGGTGCGTGGCGAAGGCGTGGCGGAGCACGTGCGGCGAGATGCGCGCCAGCGGAATGCCGGCGGCAGCCGCGTATTTCTTGATCAGGGTCCAGGCCATCTGGCGTGTTACGGCGGCTGAGTTTCGTGCGGAGACGAAAACATAGTCCGAGTTGTGTCCCTTGAGCAGCGCCGGCCGTCCTTCGGCCAGCCAGCGCTGCAGCCAGTCGGCCGCCACCTCGCCCAGCGGCACGAGGCGCTCCTTCGCGCCCTTGCCGAACACGCGCACGAGCCCCTCGGCGAGGGAGACCTCGAACAGCTTCAGGCCGACGAGTTCGGAGACGCGCAGGCCGGTGGCGTAGAGCAGCTCCAGCATCGCCCGGTCGCGCAGCCCGCGCGGCGTGGTGATGTCGGGCGCCGCGAGCAGGTCCTCGACGTTCTTCTCCGAGAGCGTCTTGGGAAACCGCGCCGTGCGCATCGGCGGCTCGACGTTGAGCATCGGGTCGCCGCCGATGCGGCCCTGGTCGAGCAGCCAGCGGTAGAAGCGGCGCAGCGTCGAGTGCAGGCGCCGCTGCGATGCCGGCCGAAAGCCGCCGGGGCGTGTGTGCAGGTGTGCGAAATAGCCGTTGATGGCGGCCTCGCCGGCGGCGGCCAGATCGAGCCGCTGCCCGGCGAGCCAGGCAGCGAAGAGCGCGAGGTCCGAACGGTAGGCCGCGAGCGTGTTCTTTGCCAGCCCGTCGGCGAGCCAGAGCGCGTCCAGGAATTCGTCGATGAGCTCGGTGTCAGGCCCGTTCATGCGCCAGCAGCCAGCGCTTGACTTCGAGCAGGAAGCCGCCGCGCTGGCGGGCAAAGCCGCCCAGGCCGCCTCCGGCGGCGACGACGCGGTGGCAGGGGACGACGACCGGATACGGGTTGGCGCCGCAGGCGTTGCCGACGGCGCGCGGCGAGCTGGAAAGTGCCCTCGCCAGTTCGCCGTAGCTGCGTGTGGCGCCGCGCGGGATCGCGGCGATGCCGGCCCAGACCCGGCGCTGGAACGGCGTGCCCGCCGGCGCGAGCGGCAGGGAGAAGGCGAACGAGGGATCGGCGAGCCAGGCCGAGAGCTGCTCCGCCGCGGTGGCCGCGAGGGGCGAGCGCGGCGCCAGCGCGTCGCGCGGTTCGAGGAAGTCGATGCCGGTGATCAGGCGGTCGTCGCAGCGCACGCCGAGGCAAAAGCCCGGCGCCGTGATGACGGCCTGGTAGGCCGCGTCAGCCACGGACTTCGCCGTTGCCGAGGACGATCCACTTCTGCGAGGTGAGCCCCTCGAGCCCCACGGGCCCGCGCGCGTGGAACTTGTCGGTCGAGATGCCGATCTCGGCGCCCAGGCCGTACTCGAAGCCGTCGGCGAAACGCGTCGAGGTGTTGACCATCACCGAGCTCGAATCGACCTCGCGCAGGAAGCGCATGGCGTTCGTGTAGTTCTCGGTGACGATCGCGTCGGTGTGCGCGGACGAGTACTTGTTGATGTGCGCGATCGCCTCGCCGACGTCGGCGACGATCTTGCAGGAGATGATCGCCGCGAGGTACTCGGTGTAGTAATCCTCTTCGGTCGCCGGCTTCGCCCCGGGCACCAGCGCGAGCGTCTCGGGACAGCCGCGGATCTCGACGCCGCGGTCCTGGAGCATCCGGGCCAGCGCCGGCAGCTGCGCCGCGGCGACGGGGCGGGCCACCAGCAGCGACTCGGCCGTGTTGCAGGTGCCGAGCCGCTGTGTCTTGGCGTTCTCGAGGATCGCGAGCGCCTTGGCCGGATCGGCGAACTCGTCGACATAGACGTGGCAGTTGCCGTCGAGGTGCTTGATCACCGGCACGCGCGCCTCTTTCGAGATGCGCTCGATCAGGCCCTTGCCACCGCGCGGGACGATGACATCGACGTATTCGGGCATGGCCACGAGATGGCCGACCGCCTCGCGGTCGGTCGTCTCGATCACCTGCACGGCCTTTTCCGGCAATCCGGCGGCGACGAGCCCTGCGCGCACGCAGGCGGCGATCGCCTGATTGCTGCGGATCGCCTCCTTGCCGCCGCGCAGGATCGCGGCATTGCCCGACTTGAGGCAGAGCGCCGCGGCGTCGGCGGTGACGTTGGGGCGCGCCTCGTAGATGATGCCGACCACGCCGAGCGGCACGCGCATGCGGCCGACCTGGATGCCGGTCGGCCGGCGCTTGAGGTCGGTGATCTCGCCGACCGGATCGGGAAGCTGAGCGACCTGTTCGAGGCCCTGGGCCATGCCCTCGACGCCCTTCGACGTCAGCGTCAGGCGGTCGATCATCGCCGCGTCGAGGCCGGCGGCCTTCGCTTCGGCGACGTCTTCGGCATTGGCGGCGAGCAGGCGGTCGCGGCCGTCGCGGATCGCTTTCGCCATCGCCAGCAGGGCGGCGTTCTTGGCCGCCGTCGAAGCCTTCGCCATCTCGCGCGAGGCGGCGCGTGCGGCGCGGCCGACGCCTTCCATGTAGTCTTTCACGTTCATCCGGCTGTCCTCGTCAGTCGCAGGGCCAGTTGCAGCATTTCATCCCAGACGTCGCCTCTGGCGACGCCCTTGATCATGCGGTCGATTCGCGCGGCGTGCAAGATGGCGGCCCTCGCGGCCCGCTGGCGGGCTTCATTGGCGATCGTCCAGAGCACCAGCGGCAGGGCGGCACCCTCGGCCTCGAGGCCGTCGAGCGTGCGTGCGCAGCGCGCGGCATCGTTGGCGCGCAAGGCATCGCGCAGCGCATCGACGTCGTAGCGCGCGACATTGAGCACCGCCGCCTCGACGTCGGCGAGCGAAAGCGCGCCTTCGGGGTAGAGCAGGCCGAGCTTGAGGATCTCCTGATGCGCGGCGAGCAGGTTGCCCTCGACGTGGGCGGCGATGAAGTCGAGCGCCTCGCGCGGCGCGCGCTGGCGCTGCCGTGCGAGCCGGCCGGCGATCCAGTCCGGCAGCTTGGCCGGCGCGGGCGGATGGCATTCGACCGTGACGCCGGCTTCGGCGAGCCGGACGAACCACGCCGCCTTCTTGGTCTGCCAGTCGAGCTCCGGCAGCGAGACGAGCGTGACGGTCCCCGCGGGCGGATTCGCGCAGTAGCGGCCGAGCGCCTCGCCGCCTTCGCGGCCGGGCTTGCCCGAAGGGATGCGCAGGTCGATCAGCTTGTCGCCGCCGAAGAGCGACAGATTGCCGGCGGCGAGGAAAAGGTCGTCCCAGCGGAAGCCCGGCGTCGCGACGAGCACCTCGCGCTCGCCGTAGCCCTGCCGGCGTGCGGCGGCCCGGATCGCGTCGGCGGCCTCGGTGGCGAGCAGCGGATCGCCATGGACGATCCACAGCGGCGTCAGCGGCTGCTCCAGCCGGGCGGCGAGCTGTTCCGGGCGCAGGTTCATGTGCCGTCGCGCGCCCGCGGCGGCTTCGCCGCCGACAGGCGGCGCAGCAGCTGCTGGATGAGGTCGTTCTGGATGTCCTTCCACAGCAGCGCCTCTTCGGCCTGCTTGGAGAGCACGGCGGCATCGTCGAAGGTCATGTCGCGGGAGATCCGGATCGTGCTCTGGGGCAGGAAGTCGCGGCCCTGCGGATCGGTGACGCGGAAGACGAAGGTGCGCTCGAGCTGGAATTCGCGCACGCGGCCCGCCGAGTTGAGCGAAAGAATGCGCTTTTGCGGCGTGTCGCCGAGCACGCTGAGCGTCGCCTGGGCCTCCTGCGGGCTGCGGACGACGCGCGTGGCCGTCGAGGCCTCGACGCTGCGCTTGATCACCGCGTGCAGCTCCGAGGATTCCGGCTGGGCGATGTAGAGCGTCTCGAAGGGCAGCGAATAGGCGCCCCGCAACTGGAAGCCGCAGGCCGCGGCCATCAGCGCGAAGACGAGCGACAAGACGTGCGTGGCGCGCATCGGTCAGGCGACGATATTGACGAGGCGACCGGGGACGACGACGACCTTCTTCGCCGGCCGGCCCTCCATGAACTTCTGCGCGGCTTCCGAGGCGACGGCGGCTGCCTCGATGGCGACACGGTCCGCGCCGGCCGGCACGCGGACGTTGCCCCGCGTCTTGCCATTCACCTGGAGCACCAGCTCGATCTCGTCCTGCACGAGGGCGTCTTCCAGCGGCTCGGGCCAGGGCGCGTCGAGGATGTCGTCGCCGTAGCCCAGTTCCCGCCAGAGCACATGGCAGACATGCGGGGTGATCGGAGAGAGCAGGCGCAGCAGGATCGAGAAGCCTTCGCGCGCATGCGGATCGTCCGGCGCTTTTTCGAGGGCATTCAACATCTTCATCGCCGCCGAGGCGACGGTGTTGAACTGCATTTTGCCGAGGTCGTAGTTGGCCTGCCTGAGCAGCAGATGGATCTCGCGGCGCAGCGGCGTCGTGGCCGGGGCCTCCAGACTCAGCCGCGGTAACACGCCGGCACGCAGGGCGTGACCGAAGGCCCACAGCCGCTTGAGGAAGCGGAAGGCGCCCTCGACGCCGGTATCCGACCATTCGAGCGTCTGTTCGGGCGGGCTCGCGAACATCATGAAGAAGCGCGCGGTGTCGGCGCCGTAGCGCTCGATCAGCGCCTGCGGATCGACGCCGTTCTTCTTGGACTTGGACATCGTGCCGATGCCCTGGTAATCGACCGGCCGGCCGTCGGCCTTCGAGACCGCGCCGGTGACGTGGCCTGCCTCGTCGCGCACCGGCTCGACTTCGTCGGGCGCGAAATACTCGATGCCGCCCTTCTCGGTGCGGCGGCTGAAGATGTGGTTGAGCACCATGCCCTGGGTGAGCAGGTTGGCGAACGGCTCATCGACCGCGAGCAGGCCGAGATCGCGCATCACCTTGGTCCAGAAGCGCGAGTAGAGCAGGTGCAGGATCGCGTGCTCGATGCCGCCGATGTACTGGTCGACCGGCATCCAGTAGGCGGCGCGCGCATCGACCATGGTCGCGGCGTCGGGCGAGCAGTAGCGCGCGTAGTACCACGAGGAGTCGACGAAGGTGTCCATCGTGTCCGTCTCGCGCCGGGCCGGCTTGCCGCACTTCGGGCAGGCGCAGCGGAGAAAGTCTTCGCGCCGGTTGAGCGGATTGCCGGAGCCGTCGGGCACGCAGTCTTCAGGCAGGACGACGGGCAGCTGGTCGTCGGGCACCGGCACGTCACCGCAAGCCTCGCAATGGATGATCGGGATCGGGCAGCCCCAGTAGCGCTGGCGCGAGATGCCCCAGTCGCGCAGCCGGTACTGGACCTGCTTGTCGCCGAGATCCCTGGCCTTGAGGTCGGCGGCGATGGCATCGACGGCCTGCTGGTGGTCGAGGCCGTCGTATTTGCCGGAATTGATGCAGACGCCGTTCTGCTTGTCGGCGTACCAGTCCTGCCAGGCATCGAGCGAGTAGGTCTTGCCGGGCACCTCGATGACCTGGCGGATCGGCAGACCGTATTTCTTGGCGAAGGCGAAGTCGCGCTCGTCATGCGCCGGCACGGCCATCACCGCGCCTTCGCCATAGCCCATGAGCACGTAGTTGCCGACCCAGACCTCGATCTTCTCGCCGGTCAGCGGATGCTCGACGAAGATGCCGGTCGGCATGCCCTTCTTTTCCATCGTCGCGAGATCGGCCTCCATGACCGAACCCTGCTTGCACTCCTCGATGAAGGCGGCGAGCCGCGGGTTGTCGCGCGCGGCGCGCGTGGCCAGCGGATGCTCGGCGGCCACGGCGCAGAAGGTAACGCCCATGATCGTGTCGGCACGGGTGGTGAAGACCCAGAGCAGCTCCTTCCTGCCGTCCAGGTCGTAGGGGAAGGCGAAGCGCACGCCAAAGCTCTTGCCGATCCAGTTGGCCTGCATGGTCTTGACCCGCTCCGGCCAGCCGGGAAGTTGGTCGAGCGCGCCAAGCAGCTCGTCGGCGTATTTCGTGATGGCGAGGTAGTAACCCGGAATCTCGCGCTTCTCGACGATGGCGCCTGTGCGCCAGCCGCGGCCGTCGATCACCTGCTCGTTGGCGAGCACGGTCTGGTCGACCGGGTCCCAATTCACGATCTGGGTCTTCTTGTAGGCGATGCCCTTTTCCAGCATGCGCAGGAACAGCCACTGGTTCCACTTGTAATAGTCCGGCTTGCAGGTGGCCAGCTCGCGCTCCCAGTCGATGGCGAAGCCCAGCGACTGGAGCTGCTTCTTCATGTAGGCGATGTTGTCGTAGGTCCACTGCGCCGGCGGCACCTTGTTCTGGATCGCGGCGTTTTCGGCCGGCAGGCCGAAGGCGTCCCAGCCCATGGGCTGGAGCACGTTGTAGCCGCGCATCCGGTGATGGCGCGTCAGCACGTCGCCGATCGTGTAATTGCGTACGTGCCCCATGTGCAGCTTGCCCGACGGATAGGGGAACATCGACAGGCAGTAGTACTTCGGCTTCGTCGCGTCCTCGACGGCGCGGAAGGAATTGCGGGACTGCCAATGGGCCTGTGCGGCCCGCTCGATGTCGGCGGGAATGTACTTGTCCTGCATGGCCGGCCAATTTTCAGGGAAAGGCGCGGATTATACGCCCGCGCCTTTCCGGCTCGACCGGCCCGGTCAGTGCTGACGGGCGTGCAGGCCGCGGGCGAGGATGTGCAGCGAGCGGATCGGTGCGAGGGCGATCTCGTCGATGGCCTCGATCCGTGCCGCCACGAAGCGCTGCATGGCTCGCGCCCAGGGGCGCCAGCCGAACGAGGCTTCGTCCTCGCGGCGGGATTCGGCAGCCAGAAGCTGCAGGAGTTCGTCCATCGCGGCACGCCAGAATTCCGGTGAGCCGGGGTCGCCGACATGCGCAGCGTGCTTGAGGGCCGAGCGCCAGAGGACTTCGGCGCGCCGCTCGCTGATGCCGGCCTCGTGGGCCAGCCAGGGCAGCATTTTTGGCGGGTGGGCCAGGGGGTTCATGTGCCATCTCCATGATGCAGTGCAGCATTACCAATTTTATGGGCGAGATTCTCGATATTCAATCGGTGAAGATGAAATGGTGTTGCGATGCATCACGATGGCCGCCGGCTGGGGCGGCTCCCCGTCGCCCCTATAATGGCGCGCATGAACCTCCTCGACGGCCTGAACCCCGAACAGCGGGCCGCTGTGACCCTTCCCCCCGTCCATGCCCTGATCCTCGCCGGTGCCGGCTCGGGCAAGACGCGGGTGCTGACGACGCGCATCGCCTGGCTGATCGCCACGCGCCAGGCGACGCCGCAGCAGATCCTCGCGGTGACGTTCACGAACAAGGCGGCGAAGGAAATGCTCGCGCGCCTCACGGCCATGCTGCCGATCAACGTGCGCGGCATGTGGATCGGCACCTTCCACGGCCTGGCGAACCGCATGCTGCGCGCGCATCACCGCGAGGCCGGCCTGCCGCAACTGTTCCAGATCCTCGATGCCGCGGACCAGCTCTCGGCGATCAAGCGGCTGCTGAAGTCGCTCGGCGTCGACGAGGAAAAATATCCGCCGCGCGAGCTCCAGCACTTCATCAACGCTCAGAAGGAGCAGGGCCTGCGCCCGGCCGCGGTCGAGGCCTGGGACACGTGGACGAGAAGGCGCGTCGAGCTTTATGAAGCCTACGAGGCCCAGTGCAACCGCGAGGGCGTGGTCGATTTCGCCGAGCTGCTGCTGCGCAGCCATGAGCTGCTGGAGAGGAACGAGGCACTGCGACGCCACTACCAGGAGCGCTTCCGCCACATCCTCGTCGACGAGTTCCAGGACACCAATGTGCTCCAGTACAAGTGGCTGAAGTTGCTGGCAGGCCATGGCGAGCGCAGCGAGCACGCAGGCTCCCCTCCCGCGAGGGAGGAGCGGGGGGAGGGCGGGTG
>CAZGYD010000137.1:0-9900 GCA_964530115.1 uncultured Rhodocyclaceae bacterium
ATCTTCCTTGCGCTTGTATGACGCACCGGTCGGACAGACCGGCACGCACGGCGGGTCCTCGCAGTGCAGGCAGGACTTGGGGAAGTGCACCGTCTCGGTATGCGGGAACTCGCCGACCTCGAAGGTCTGCACGCGGTTGAAGAAGGTGCCGGTGGGATCCTTGTCGTAGGGGCGGAGATCGACGAGCGGCCCGGCACTGCCCGAAGTGTTCCACTCCTTGCAGTTGGTGACACAGGCATGGCAGCCGACGCAGACGTTGAGGTCGATGACGAGAGCGAGTTGCGTCATTTGCCCACCTTGCCGGCAAAGAAGTTCCAGATCGACCGGCGCTCGGACTGGCCGGGATAGGGCGAAAGCGGCGGGAACTGCGGCTCCGTCACTGGCGTGTCACCATGACTGAGTTTCGAGAGGCGCACGCGCACGTCGAACCAGGCCGCCTGGCCGGTGACCGGATCGGAATTGGAGACGCGCCCGGCGGGAAGCGGCAGCTCTTCGGTGATCACGTGGTTGAGCAGGAAACCCTTCTGCGATTCGTTGGCGTCGGGCGCGAGATTCCAGGCGCCGGCCGCCTTGCCGATCGCGTTCCAGGTCCACACGGTGCCCGGCTCGACGGCCTCGGAATGCTTCGCCATGCATTTCACGCGGCCCCACTGGGACTCGACCCAGATCCATTCGCCGTCCTCGATGCCATGGACACGCGCGGTATGCGTGTTCACGTAGAGCAGGTTGTGGGCGTGGATCTGCCGCAGCCAGGCGTTCTGCGAATCCCACGAGTGGTACATCGCCATCGGCCGCTGGGTGATCGCCGCCAGCGGATATTTGTGCTTGTCCGTCGCCTGGCCTTCGAGCGTGTCGTAGTAGAACGGCAGCGGGTCGAAATAGGTCTCGACACGCTTCGCCAGGTGCGCAGGGGGCTTCCTCGAAAAGCCCTTGCCGCGTGCCGCCTGGCGGAAGCGCATCAGCACTTCCGAGTAGATGTGGATCAGGATCGGCTCGGCGTAGCGCGTGATGCGGTTCCTCTGCGACCATTCGAGATAGCCCTTGTTCCAGTTGCGCATGTACTGATAGCTCTTGGGCAACTCGTAGTGGAAGACGCAGTCGTTCTTGGCATACATCTCCCACTGGTTCGGGTTCGGTTCGCCGCGCAGGCTCTTCTCGCCGCCCCGGCCGCGCCAGCCGGCGAGGAAGCCGATGCCCGAGCCCGGCTCGGTCTCGTAATTGACGATGAAGTCGGGATAGTCGCGGTACTTGCGGCTGCCGTCCTTGTTCACGAAGGCCGGCAGCTTGAGCCGCGAGCCCAGCTCGATCAGCACCTCCTGGAAGGGCTTGCATTGACCGAGCGGCGGCACCACGGGAATGCGCACCGAATCGACCGGGCCGTCGTACTCCGAGATCGGCCGGTCGAGGATGGACATCACGTCGTGGCGCTCGAGATACGTCGTGTCCGGCAGGATCAGGTCGGCGAAGGCGGTCATTTCCGACTGGAAGGCGTCGGCGACGACGATGAACGGGATCCTGTATTCGCCGTTCTCGTCGCGGTCGTTGAGCATCTTGCGTACCTCGACCGTGTTCATGGTCGAGTTCCAGGCCATGTTGGCCATGAAGATCAGCAGGGTGTCGATCCGGTACGGATCGCCGCGCCAGGCATTGGTGATGACGTTGTGCATCAGGCCGTGCACCGAGAGCGGATACTCCCAGGAGAAGCCCTTGTCGATGCGCACGGGGTTACCTTCGTCATCGACGAAGAGGTCGTCGGGGTCCGCAGGCCAGCCGAGCGCCATGCCGTCGAGCGGCCGGTTCGGCTGCACGCCCCTCGGATGGTTGGGCGTGCGCGCACAGGGCGGAATCGGCCGCGGGAACGGCACCTTGTGGCGGAAGCCACCGGGGCGGTCGATGGTGCCCAAGAGCGACATCAGGATGCCCAGCGCCCGGATGGTGTGAAAGCCGTTCGAGTGCGCCGCCAGGCCGCGCATGGCGTGGAAGGCGACCGGGTTGCCGGTCACGGTGTCGTGCTCGTTGCCCCAGGAATCGGTCCAGGCGATCGGCAACTCGATCTTCTGGTCGCGCGCAGTGACCCCCATCTCGTAAGCGAGCCGACGAATGGTGTCGGCCGGTACGCCGGTGACGCCCTCGGCCCACTCGGGCGTGTACTGCTCGACGCGCTCCTTCAGGAGCTGGAACGCCGGCTTGACCGGCGTGCCGTTGAGGTCGAACTCGCCCAGCAGGTAGGGATCGGCGCCGGGCTTGTGCGTGACCACCGGCCGGTTGGTGTTGCGGTCCCACCAGAGCTTGTCCTGCGGGTCGTAGCAGGCCTCCTCCTCCGGCACCTCGGTGCGCAGGAACATGCCGAACTCGTCGCTCTTTTCATCGACGTTTACGAGCTGGCCGGCATTGGTGTACTTGACGAGGAAGTCCCGGTCGTAGAGCCCCTTGGCGATGATCTCGCGGAGGAAGGCCAGAAGCAGGGCGCCGTCGGTGCCGGGCCGGATCGGCACCCACTCGTCGGCGATCGCCGAGTAACCGGTGCGCACCGGGTTGATCGAAACGAAGCGGCCACCATTGCGCTTGAACTGCGAGATGGCAATCTTGAGCGGGTTCGAATGGTGATCCTCGGCCGTGCCGATCATCACGAACAGCTTGGCGCGGTCGAGGTCCGGGCCGCCGAATTCCCAGAACGAGCCGCCGATGGTGTAGATGAGGCCGGCGGCCATGTTCACCGAACAGAAGCCGCCATGCGCCGCATAATTGGGCGTGCCGAACTGTCGTGCGAACAGGCCGGTGAGCGCCTGCATCTGGTCGCGGCCGGTGAAGAGCGCGAACTTCTTCGGATCGGTGGCGCGGATCTTCGCCAGCCGCTCCTCGAGGATGGCGAATGCCTCGTCCCACGAAATCGGCTCGAACTCGCCGGCCCCGCGCTCCGCCCCGGCCTTGCGCTTGAGCGGCCGTGTCAGCCGCGCCGGCGAATACTGCTTCATGATGCCGGAAGAGCCCTTGGCGCAGATGACGCCCTTGTTGAGCGGGTGGTCGGGATTGCCGTCGATGTAGCGGACCTCGCCGTCGCGCAGATGGACGCGGATGCCACAGCGGCAGGCACACATGTAGCAGGTGGTTTTCTTGATTTCCTCTACTGGGGGCATGGGCGTTACTTATGGGGTTTATCAGGAATTTGCGATATTCTCGCAGCGATTGATCTGGATCAACAAACTGAACGTTTTGATTCGCCGATAAGTCATGAGCACGAAGGCCATCCCCGACTTCACCGAACTCGAGCTCAAGCTCGCCAGCCAGACGCTCTTCGAACGCTACGGGCGCCTGGTGCCCCTGCAGACCGCGGACGCCGACATCCAGCTGATGCCCGACGACGAATCGAGCCTGGCCACCTGTCCCGCGCTCTACTGGGAAGAGCGCGGCGCGCATTTCATCGTCTTCAAGCTCGCCGCCAACCGCTACCGCGCCCAGTTCTACTACAACGAAGCGGCCCAGTACGGCACGGGCAAGGACAGCTTCGACAATCTCGGCGACTGCATGATCACGCTGCTTCAGGTCCAGGCCGACCACGAGAAGGAGATGCAGAGCATCCGCGCGGGCATGACGCGGCTGGAGATCACGGGCGACGATTACGATGGCCCGTTGATCATCTGATGAAGGTCTGCATCCTTTCCGACAGCCATGACCGCGGGCCGATGATGGCCGCCGCGGTCGGCGCCGCCAAGGCCGAGGGCGCCGAAGCGGTGATCCATTGCGGCGACCTGATCGGCGTCAACACCGTCAAGGCGTCGATGAAACACGGCCTGCCGCTGCACATCATCCACGGCAACAATCTCGGCGACGTGGTCGCGCTGGCGCGCCTGTCGTGCGATTCCGAGGGCCTCGTGCATTACCACGGCCGCGACGCGACGCTCGACCTCGGCGGCCGGCGCATCTTCGTCACCCACTATCCGCACTACGGCCACGCCATGGCCTGCACCGGCGACTACGATCTCGTCTGCTGCGGCCACAGCCACAAGCCCGAGATCCGCCAGCAGCCGAACGTGAAGGGCAGCCATACCTGGCTCGTCAATCCGGGCACGGTCGCCGGCCTCGGCGCGCCGGCGGCGACCTGGATCCTCGGCGATCTGTCGTCGCTGAGTTTCGAGATCCGTCCCACGCCCGGGTGACGGCAGCACACATTTCCGGCATCTATTTGGCGATAGAAAGATTTTTCCGACGCGGTTGATCTTCCGCAACCCTGCCGCGCGCAGGCCGCGAGTAGAATCGGCGCCGTTCTTCCGAACACTCATTCCCGGAGGTTTGATGTGACGGCGTCAATCGCAACCAACCAGACCATCCTGGTCGTGGGCGGCGGCATCAGCGGCATGACCGCAGCCCTCGAGGCCGCCGAATGCGGCAAGCAGGTGATCCTGGTCGAAAAAACCCCGACGCTCGGCGGCCGCACTGCCCAGCTCTATCGCTACTTCCCGAAGATGTGCCACCCGACCTGCGGGCTGGAGATCAATCTCAAGCGCATCAAGGGCAATCCCAACGTGAAGGTGATGACGATGACCGAGGTCACCGCCGTCACCGGCTCGCGCGGCAACTATGCCGTCACGCTCAAGGTCACGCCGCGCTACGTCAATGAAAACTGCACTGCCTGCGGCGAGTGCGCCAAGGCGGTGAAGACCGAAATCGCCGACACCTTCAACTACGGCGACGGCAAGACCGGTGCGAAAGTCAAGGCCGCCTACCTGCCGCACGCGATGGCCTACCCGCAGCGCTACGTCATCGACCGCTCGATCGTCGGCACTGCCGAGGGCGAGGCTGCGAAGGCCGCCTGCAAGTACGGTGCGGTCGACCTCGGCATGAAGGAAGAGACGGTCCAGCTCACCGTCGGCACCGTGGTCTGGGCCACCGGCTGGCGGCCGTTCGACGCCAACCGCATCCAGCCCTACGGCTACGACCGTTACGCCAACGTGATCACCAGCGTCGAGTTCGAGCGCCTGGCCGATCCGCGCGGGCCCACGGCCGGAAGGCTGCTGCGCCCCTCCGACGGCAAGGAGGCGAAGAACATCGCCTTCATCCAGTGCGCCGGCTCGCGCGACGAGAACTACCTGCGCCACTGCTCGCGCATCTGCTGCATGGCCACGCTCAAGCAGACGCAGTACGTGCGCGAGGCGCTCGGCGACGAAGGCAAGTCCACGGTCTATTACATCGACATCCGCGCCATCGACCGCTTCGAGGACTTCTACCAGAACGTCCAGAAGGATCCGAACGTGCGCTTCGTCAAGTCCAAGGTCGCGCGTATCGCCGAGAACAAGGAAAACGGCAACCCGATCCTGCACGGCGTCGACACTGAAGGCTACCACCGCTACGCCAACGAGCACGATCTGGTCGTGCTGGCGATCGGCATGGAGCCGGAAGTCACCGGCGTCAAGCTGCCCGACGACATCATCCAGGACTCCTCGAACTTCATCGAAGGCTCGAAGGACGGCGGCATGTTCGGCGCCGGCGCCGCCGCCAGCCCGCTGGACGTGAACCGCGCAGTGCAGAGCGCCACCGCGGCGAGCCTGCGCGCGATCCAGGTCATCAACAAGACGGCCGCGGTGGAGGCGTAAAGAGATGGCTGACAACAAATTCGCTGCTTACATCTGCTCCGGCTGCGGCATCGGCGACGTGCTCGACATCGCCGCGCTGGAAAAGGTCGCCAAGACCGAAGGCAAGATGGCGATCATCAGGAGCCACCCGTTCCTCTGCAACACCGAGGGCGTGCAGATGATCCGGGACGACATCGAGAAGGAAGGCGTCACCCACCTGTGCATCGCCGCCTGCTCGCGGCGGGCCAAGGCCGAGGCCTTCAGCTTCCCGACCGCTGCCGTCTCCCGTGCCAACCTTCGCGAGGGCGTGATCTGGGTCGTCGCCGAGGGCTCCGAGCACGACGAGGTCCGCCAGGAGATGGCCGAGGACTACGTGCGCATGGGCTGCGCCGAGGTCAAGAAGATGACGCTCCCCGGCGGCAACGTCAAGGAGCAGTCGTCGAAGCGCATCCTCGTCGTCGGCGGCGGCATGTCCGGTATGACCGCGGCGCTCGCCGCGGCCGACGCCGGCTACGAGGTCGTGATCGTCGAAAAGAGCAGCCGCCTCGGCGGCTTCGCCGCCAACCTGGTGAAGCGCGTGCCCTTCAACGCGCCCTACGCCGAACCGCAACCGACCGGCGCCGAAGAAATGGCGGCCAGGGTTGGCAGCCACCCGAAGATCAAGGTGCATCTCAACTCGACGCTGGCAAAGACCGCCGGCGCGCCCGGCCGCTTCCAGGTGAGCATCGCCCAGGAATCGGGCGCGGTCACCGAGGAGACCGTCGGCGCCATCGTCCAGGCCACCGGCTTCACGACCTATCCGCTCGAGAAGCTGCCGGAACTCGGCGGCGGCCAGGCCAACGTCGTCGACCAGGCCGGCCTGGAGGCGCTGGCGAAGGCCGCCAGCGGCGGCCCGATCAAGCGCGCGGACGGCAAGGAAGTAAAGAGCGTCGTCTTCGTCCAGTGCGCGGGCCAGCGCGACGACTCGGGCAAGCACCTCGCCTACTGCTCCGGCCACTGCTGCGCGACGAGCATCAAGCAGGCGATGTACTTCAAGGACCAGAACCCGGACATCGACACCGTGGTCATGTACCAGGACCTGCGCGTGCCGGGCATGGGCGAGGACTTCTACCGCAGCGCCCAGAAGAAGGGCGTGATCTTCACCAAGGGCAAGGCGAGCGGCGTCAAGGGCGGCGACGCCTGCCAGGTGACCTTCAAGGACCTGATCCTCGACGAGGAGAACACCATCGAGGCCGATCTCGTGGTCCTCGCGACCGGCCAGGTGCCCAATGCCGGCGTCAATCTCGACGTCTGGACCGAGATCAACACCAAGGCGGAAGGTGGCGACGAAGCCGCCAAGCAGGAGCGCACCGCGCTCGAGGCGACCTCCGTGCTCAAGCTGGCCTACCGGCAGGGGCCGGACATGCCGCAGTTCAAGCATGGCTTCGCCGACTCGCACTTCATCTGCTTCCCCTACGAGACGCGCCGCACCGGCATCTACGCCGCCGGCCCGGTGCGCCGGCCGATGGACATGTACCAGGCCCAGGAGGATGCCACGGGCGCCGCGCTGAAGGCGATCCAGGCCGTCGAGAACGCCGCCAAGGGCCGGGCTGCGCACCCGCGTGCCTGGGACCTCTCCTTCCCGAAGGCCCGCCTCGAAGGCTGCACGCAGTGCAAGCGCTGCACGGTCGAGTGCCCGTTCGGCGCCATCGACGAAGACGAAAAGCGCTTCCCGCTGTTCAACGAGGAGCGCTGCCGCCGCTGCGGCACCTGCATGGGCGCCTGCCCGGTGCGCGTCATCTCGTTCGAGAACTATTCGGTCGACACCGTCGGCAGCCAGATCAAGGCGGTCAACATCCCCGACGAGTTCGAGGAGAAGCCGCGCATCCTGATCCTCGCCTGCGAGAACGATGCCTACCCGGCGCTCGACATGGCCGGTATCCAGCGCATCACCTATTCGGCCTATGTCCGCGCCATCCCGGTGCGCTGCCTCGGCTCGGTCAACACCATCTGGATCACCGACGCGCTCAACTCCGGCTACGACGGCGTGATGATGATGGGCTGCAAGAAAGGCGACGACTACCAGTGCCACTTCGTCAAGGGCTCGGAGATGGCCTACTACCGGATGGGCAAGATCGGCGACACCCTCAAGCAGCTCGGCCTCGAGCCCGAGCGCGTGCAGACGCAGGAAGTGGCGATCACCGACAACGCGCGTGTCGCCCAGCTGATCAACGACTACGTTGCCCAGATCAACGAAATGGGCCTGTCGCCGATGAAGGGCTTCGGCTGAGAAGGAGCGCATGACGATGACAACCGCCAATCAAAACGCCCTCGCCAAGTACAGGAACAACTTCCTCAAGGAAGTCGAGGCGAACGTCGAGGAAGGCCACTGGGTCAAGATGTGCATGCAGTGCGGCGTCTGCGCCGGCTCGTGCCCGTTCGGCCCGCACTGGGAACACTCGCCGCAGAAGCTGTTCATGATGATCCGCGCCGGCAAGCGCGACGAGGTGCTCAAGACCGACTCGTTCTGGATGTGCACCTCGTGCTACAACTGCATCGCCCGCTGCCCGCGCAAGCTGCCGATCACGCACATCATGCACGGCCTGGCCAACTACTCCTACCGTCTCGGGCTCTCGCCGAAGGGTCAGCCGAACCAGACGATCGCCAAGATCTTCTGGGACAACGCCGTCAAGTACGGCCGCGTGAACGAGCTCAAGTTCTCGCTGTCGATGTACTTCAAGGATGGTTTCGGCCAGGGCGTCAAGAACGCGATGGCCATGCAGGGCATCGGCCTCGGCCTGATGAAGGCCAAGCGCCTCAACCCGATGGAGATCGTCGGCGGCCATACCTGCAAGGACAAGAGCGGCATCCAGAAGATGATCGCCAAGGCGCGCGAGATCGAAGACCGCCGCCGCGGCCTCGCCTGACATAGGAACCCTGACATGGCCAAGAAACAGTACGCGTTCTATCCGGGCTGCTCCTCGCAGAAGGGCGCCTCGGCCTCGAACTTCCTCACCTCGCTCCAGGTGATGGTCGAGAAGCTCGACATCCAGCTGAACGAAATCCCTGACTGGAACTGCTGCGGCGCCTCGATCGGCTATGCCGAGGGTGGCGAACTGCCACGCCTGGTGCTCAATGCGCGCAACCTCGCCATCGCCGAAAAGGAGCTGCCCGGCCAGGACATGGTCTCCGGCTGCCCGGCCTGCTGGCTGGCGACGCGGGAAACCCACGAGCGGCTCGCCCAGCACGACAACCTGCTTGCCGAGGCGAACGAAGCCCTCAAGGAAGCCGGCCTCAATCTGAAAAACACGGTTCGCGCCCGACACATGACCGAAGTGCTGATCGAAGACATCGGCTGGGAGGCGATGAAGGCGCCCGTGGTCAAGCCGCTCGATGGCCTGAAGATCGCGGGCTACGTCGGCTGCCAGACCAACCGGCCCTTCGGCATCGCCGGCGAATCGTTCGAGAACCCGAAGTACCTCGACCGGATGATCGAGACCGTCGGTGCCGAGGCCGTCAAGTACGAGCAGAAAGTCACCTGCTGCGGCGGCGCGCTCGCCTTCTCGGAGCCGGACAAGTCGCAGAAGCAGATCCGCGACATCGTCGAATCGGCCTACGACAACGGCGCCGACATGATCGTCACGCCCTGCCAGCTCTGCCAGGCCAACGTCGAGATCTACCAGTCGGAAATCAACAAGAAGCAGGGCACCAAGTTCAACATGCCCGTGGTCTATTACACGCAGCTGATGTCGGTCGCCTACGGCGGCACGGTCGAGCAGGCCGGCCTGAATGGTCAGTTGATCAAGGCCGAGAAGCTCGAGGCCATCGCGAAGAAATAAGAGCACTTGGCTCAGGGGAGGAGGCGGCCGGCCTAGCCGGCCGCTTTCTTTTTCGGCCTCAGCTTTGTTGCCAGGGAAACGCCGGCCAGCACCAATGCTCCGGCCGCGATGCCAATCAGCATGTCCGCTGCGGGCACGAGCAGGAAGCCGAGCGCCCCACCGATCCCCGGCACGGTACCCGCCTGCGCGGCGAGCGCTTCGACGCCATGGTGAAGGAAGGGCACGCCATGACCGAGGATGCCGCCGCCGACGAGGAACATGGCTGCCCTTCCCGCGACTCACAGCGCCGTCACGAGCCAGGCCGCCGCACCGAGTAAAGCCTGCGCCAGCCGCAGCCGCCTCGCCGCCCGCCCCCCCCCGCCCGCCCGACCGACCAGGTAACGCCCGAGATCGTCGCGCTCGGCGCTGGCGGCGCCGCGACCAGAGACGCAGCCTGTACAGATCAACGCCCCCCCAGTCGACTCCGCGCCCCGGGCGGCGCCGGCCACACCGCCGTCCTACCCGACGGGGGG
>CAZGYD010000138.1:0-2269 GCA_964530115.1 uncultured Rhodocyclaceae bacterium
GCCGGTTTCTGGATGACGTGTACATGCGCAAGCGTGTCCACTCATCTTTGAACTATCTGACCCCGGCTGAGTTCGAAGCCCAGTGGCATTAACTTGATAGCCATCGCCACTTTTCTGTCCAGTTTTTTGGGGTCACTACAAAGATTACGTTGAAGGTTTTGAAAATCTGCATGAAGCGTATGAACATTTATGGGATGTTAACGAACAAATGCCGCCTGAATGGCAGTTAGAATCCGTAAAAAGTTTATTTAGTTCGATTCGAGAGATTTTAAGTGCTAAACGTCTTTCCGATGAAAAGGTTGTTGAAATTGGCTCTCTCATTAGAGAGTTTCAAAATAAGTATGAGCGTAGTTTTAGAAAAAATTATGTAGACGCCCAAGTAAAAGAACAGTTAGAAAATGAATATCCAAGTGAACTTCGCAAGGCGGTTGAAGATTTGTTGCACAATGAAAATACTGATGAAGCAATTGGAACTGCATTTAAGTTTTTAGATAATCACCTTCAAAAACTACTTGGCGTAAGCCCGTATCAATATTACGGAGAAGATTTGGTAAATTACGCCTTTTCTCCCAAAACAGGGGTTTTACAACTTGGTACTGACCCTAACGAGCAGGTAGGTTTGAGAAATTTCTTTTCTGGCGCAAATGCAATTTTCCGAAATCCTGCTGCTCATCGGTTTATTAAGCATGACCTTTTGATTGCCGCTAGTGTGGTTGCTATGGTGAACGCCATGTCAAAAATAGCAACTCAAATTGCAAGTGAGAAATCGTGAAAAAGCGGGCTAACATTGCGTGCAGGCGGACGGGCGGGGGCGTTGCCCCGCGCCCAAAGGGATTCAGCCCCTTTGAGCGTTTTCTACCTTTGGCTTTTGTCTGCCAAATCCCCCGCCCGCCGCTAACGCACCCCGTTAGGCGGCTATCATAAAGAACGGGTCAAACAGGATAAACAATGATTTCACGATTAAGATTGATATTGACCGAAATTGGAATAGAGGGATGGATTTTTGGCTTAACAGCACTTGCTGCCGTCATTTTCGGATTGTTAGACTTTACACCCATAATAAACCTTACTTCTGACCCTGCTCTTCGAATGATATTGGTTGCTTTAGGGTTGATTATGCTATCTATACTTACGCAAACAGGCAGAAGAACCATTGAAATAAAAGAGTTGAGAGATTCGTTAGGGGCTTCTTCAGTCGAACTCATCGGAACTGGCGATGAATTTCGATTACACGCCAAGCAGCAAATAACTAAAGCGAAGAAATTTGTTCTTGACACTACTCTAAATGCTGAACGAGTGTCAACATTAACACACCCCGCAGATAATCCCGCTCATTACTACCATACTATCTGGCAAAGAGTACACAATAAGGAAATAACGTATCGAAGAGTCGAAGTGATTTTCAACAAGGAACGATTAGAATATGTTGTGTCTCGGCTACTCACTCACGAGGGAACAGATTTCTATATTCGATATTATGATCCTCCGCCAAAGCCTATCCCTATCCTGAATATAATGTCAATTGACAATGAAGAGTTTTACTTGGGAGGGTTTTATAGTGGCGACGCCCCACTCGATGTTGCCGATTTAACGTTTATCAAAAACGCTCAAATGGGTAAATTGTTTGAAAGGTACTGGGATAATCTTTGGTTTACGGCAAAGCCACTGAATGAAGGAAGGCGAATAAATTGGGATGAACTTAAAGCAATATCACAACGAGTTAAAATGACAAATGAAGAATTCGACACAATGGTTGCCAAGTGGAAAAATGAAATACAGCGCAGAAAGCGCCGCAAGAAATAGAATACGTATCGCAAAATGCCGCCTAACACAGCGTGCAGCGGACAGGGCTTCGCCCTGAGGGTACGGGGCGGCTTCGCTAGCAATGGTTCTGGTTGGTGGTGGAGTCTCGCCCGTCCGCCCTGCCGCTAACGCACACCGTTGGGCACTATCTCCCTTAAGGTGATAAAGAACTTTAGACATGATTGAATCTCCCAGACATCCATGATCTTGTGTGAGCACACGCTATGCTATTTGACGAAATGAGCGTTATCAAATAATTTCTTTGCATCGGCTTTCACCACGCGAAGAAGAAATAATCCAATTGATTATTCAGGGTAGGACAGATCGTCAAATTGCCTATTTACTTAGAATCTCACCTTACGCAGCCAAATGAGCGGGATTGAGTTTCCGTAACTCGGCATAAGCGGCATGGATGGCGTGCAAATACAGTTTAGACTTGAGAGCAAAGTGATTGAGTTTGGTGTTG
>CAZGYD010000139.1:0-2130 GCA_964530115.1 uncultured Rhodocyclaceae bacterium
CGCTGGCATACGAGCGGAAGCCATCTGGCGGGGTGTGCAGGACGTAATCGAGCAGCTGCTCGACCGTGCTGGTGGCGACGTGAATGCGGGTATCGGACGAGGCGTAGTAGATGAACACGCTGCCATCCGCGCGCGCCACCCAGCCGTTGCAGAAGACCACGTTGCTGACATCGCCTACGCGCTCTTCAAATTCCGGCGCCAGGAAGTAGCCGCCCGGCTGGTGGGTGACCACCCAGGGGCGTTCCAGTTCGGTCAGGTACAGGTACAGCACGTAACGCATTCCGGCGGCGGTGTTGCGGACGCCGTGTGCCAGGTGCAGCCAGCCGCGTTCGGTCTTGAGCGGGGCCGGGCCTTCGCCGTTCTTCAATTCCTTGATGGTGTGGTAGGCGCGCGGTTCGATGATGATTTCCCGCTCGATGACCGCCGGGTTCATCGAGTCGCTCAGGCCCCAGCCGATGCCGCCGCCGCTGCCTGCGGTGATGAAATCGTCCTGCGGGCGGGTGTAGAAGGCGTATTTGCCGTCCACGAATTCGGGATGCAGCACCACGTTGCGCTGTTGGGGCGAGCGGGTTGTCAGGTCGGGCAGGCGCTCCCACGTCTTCAGGTCGCGGGTGCGGACGATGCCCGCCTGCGCGATGGCGCTGGAAAGGTCGCCGGGCGGGGCGTTGGGGTCCTTGCGCTCGGTGCAGAAGACGCCGTAAATCCAGCCGTCTTCGTGGCGGGTCAGGCGCATGTCATACACGTTGGTATCGGGGTTTTCGGTTTCGGGCAGCAGGATGGGTTCCTCCCAAAAGCGGAAGTTATCCACTCCGTTTTCGCTCTCGGCAATGGCGAAGAAGGACTTGCGGTCCCAGCCTTCCACCCGGCAGACGAGCAGGATTTTGCCCTCGTGTTCGATGGCGCCGGGGTTGAAGACGGTGTTGACCCCCAGGCGTTCCATCAGGAAGGGGTTGGTCTGCGGGTTCAGGTCGTAGCGCCATTCGAGCGGGACGTGCGCGGCGGTGACGACTGGATTTTGCCAGCGGGTGTAGATGCCGTTGTCCCAGCGCGGGTCGGGGGCGTTGGGGCGCGCGAGCAGGGCGGCGTGCCGCTCACGCAGGGCGGCGAGACGTTCGGAAAAGGTGGGCATACGAACCTCCAGGAGTTACAGGGTCACTTCAACGGTCTGGACGCCCGTCAGCGGCAGGTCGAGTTCGAGATAGCGCGATTCTTCAACCTGGCTCAGGCGGTAGGGGACGGGCGCGCCATCCACCCGCACAGCGTTTACCGTTTGGGTGGAGGCGGGCAGGAGCAGGCGCAGGGCGGCCTCCCGGCCCGAACCGGTGACGGTCAGCGTCAGGCGGCGGGCGGCCTCGTCCAGGTGGTAGCGGTAGGCGGCGTAGCCATCGGAAGCCGGGTAGTGGATGGTCACTTCGGCGGAATCCACCCCGGCGGCCGGCCAGCGCGGGGAGATGCGGACGCGCTCGAAGGCTGCGGCGGTATCCACCACCCCGGCCAGGCCCTCCACGAGGGCGTAGGTCAGCGCGGCGGCGCCCCAGCCGTGCGGAATGCCGTAGGAGATGGGCGAGGGTGGGAAGTACACCGGCGCATCGCTCAGCGTCATCCCCAAGACGAACCACAACGCGCCGTCTTCGGCGGCTTGCAGGGTGATGGCGCGGATTTCCTTCTGCGGGTCGGCGTCCACGCCGGTCAGACTGACGTACACGTGCAGGTGGCGCGGCTGGTAATCGTGCCAGGCGGTGACGGCGCGGATGCCCGTGCGGTTATCGGCGGGCAGGCGCTGCTCGCCCCAGTGGTTGATGGGCAGCACGTCCCGGCCCTCGCGGATGTAGCGGGTTTGGGACGTGCCATCGGTGTAGTGCAGGGTGAGCGAGCCGGCCATTTCGCCGCGCGCCAGCGTGTGCAGCAGATAGACCGCTCCCGCGCGGGCATGGACGGGAATCTCCACCGTCCGCGCGTAGCCGGCGTGCGCCGAGAGCGCCACCGCGCGGCTGACCTGGAAGGGAATCTCGTGGAAGGCCGTCTCTCCGGTCGGGAAGCCGCTCAGCGCGGGGTGTTCGCCCGGAATCCAGTGCGGGGCGGCGGGGGAATGCGCCGGTGTAGCATTCCCAGAACTGGTTGCCGAATCTC
>CAZGYD010000140.1:0-1767 GCA_964530115.1 uncultured Rhodocyclaceae bacterium
TGCTCGAAGGCATCCTCAGCCCTGACCAGGCGGCGACCGTCGCCCGCGGCCTGATCGAGCAGCTCGCCGAACCCTTTTCCATCGAAGGCAACCAGGTCTTCATCGGCGTGTCGATCGGCATCAGCCTCCATCCCGACGACGCCCAGGATGCCACCGAGCTGATCCAGCATGCCGACGCGGCGCTCTACCAGGCCAAACAGGAGGGCCGCAACACCTACCGCTTCCACACCGAAGCCCTGACGCGCGCGGCGCGCGAGCGGCTGTCGCTGGAAACGCGGCTGCGCCAGGCATTCGAGCGCGACGAGTTCGCGCTCTACTACCAGCCGCTCGTCGATGCCGCAGGACGGACGTTCGGCGTCGAGGCGCTGCTGCGCTGGCAGTCGCACGACGAAGGGACGATCGCGCCCGCCCGCTTCATTCCGCTCGCCGAAGAAACGGGGCTGATCCTGCCGCTCGGCCGCTGGGTCGTCGAGACCGCCTGCCGGCAGATGGCCGCCTGGTGCCGCGCGGGTCTGCCGCTGCGGCTGCTGGCGGTGAATCTTTCGGCGCGCCAGTTCGAGGACCCGGCCCTGCCCGCGCTGATCCGCTCGACACTGGAAAGCACCGGCCTGCCAGCCGAATGCCTGGAGCTGGAGCTGACCGAGAGCCTGCTGATGAAGGACGTCGCCCGTTCGCTCGCCGTGTTGCAGGATTTCAAGGCGCTGGGCGTCAAGGTCGCGGTCGACGATTTCGGCACCGGCTACTCCTCGCTCGCCTACCTGCGGCGTTTCCCGGTCGACAAGCTGAAGATCGACCAGAGCTTCGTGCGCGATCTCGACGTCGATCCGGGCGACCGCGAGATCGCCGCGACGATCGTCGCGATGGCGCGCAACCTGCGCCTCGTCGTGCTCGCCGAAGGCGTCGAAAAGCCCAGCCAGCTCGACATCCTGGCCGAGCTCGGCTGCGACTGCTACCAAGGCTATCTCTTCGCGCGGCCGATGCCGGCGGACGAGATCGTTGCCTGGTGCGCAAACCGGTAACGCGCGATGCGCCGGCTCATTGCGCTGCTCGGCCTGGCTTTCCTGCTCGCCGCATGCGCGCCGGAGCCGACGCCGCCATTACGTCTGGCGGTCAATCCCTGGATCGGCTACGACCCCTTCGTGCTGGCGCGCGACCGCGGCCCGCTCGATGCCCGGCTGCGCATCGTCGAAGTAGCCTCGAACAGCGACAGCCAGCGCGCGCTCGCCAACGGCATGATCGAGGCCGCCGCGCTGACGCTCGACGAGGCGCTGCGTCTGGCCGATGCCGGCGTGCCGCTCGAGATCGTCGCGGTGCTCGACGTCTCGGCAGGCGCCGACGCGGTGCTCGCCCGGCCGGAAATCGACCGCCTCGACAAGCTCAGAGGGCGGCGCATCGGCGTCGAAGCCGGCGCGGTCGGCGCGCTGATGCTCGCCCGGCTGCTCGCCGCCGCCGGGATCGACGACAGCGAGGTGACGATCCTCTCCGTCGAAGCGGGCCAGCACGTCGCGGTGCTGACGAGCGGCCGCGTCGACGCCGTGGTGACCTTCGAGCCGATGAAGTCGCAGCTCGCGCGCCGCGGCTACCGCGTGCTGTTCGACAGCCGCGTCCTGCCCGGCGAGATCATCGACGTGCTCGTCGTCCGGCCGGGCGTCGATGCCAGACCGCTGCTCGCCGCCTGGCAGACCGGGCTCGCCGCGCTGGAACAGGACCGGCTGGCCGCGGCACAGACGCTCGCACGCGGCGTCGAGCTCTCGGCCGAGGAATATC
>CAZGYD010000141.1:0-2408 GCA_964530115.1 uncultured Rhodocyclaceae bacterium
CAATTTCAATAAGATGGCCCGGATGGGCAACATCCGGGCCGGAAAAGCTATTCAAAGAAGGCAGCGCCTACTGCAAGGAGAATTGCACAGGAGATCCAAACTACAAAAAGCTTAGCAATCTCGCTCGCATACGTTCTCCACATTTTGCACCTCCATTCCCAGACACCATAAAATCTCCCCGCTACGATCAACAATCGTCCCACACGTCCAGCAGACGTATGAGCAACAATCGTATCTCGCAAAAGAAGTGCCGCCGCATTCAGGACAGTGAAAAACGTCACAATTCTTCATTGTTGCGTCTCCTTTTCCAGCCACTTATCCACATCGTCGGCGTTCCACAGCAAACCCTTAGAGCCATGCCGTCTCCTTATAGGCTGCGGAAATAACCCGTGCTCGAATAAGTAATAGATCTGTTCTTTGTTGAGACCTGTTATTACTGATACTTCGTTAATGTTATAGAATCCGCTAACCCGACTCATAGCACCACCTGCCCAAATATCCAACGATCAACGTCATCTGCGTTCCAAACACCAGGCGTAACAGGCCCGGGAAAGCTTTTTTGTCTGATCAGTTTATGGAGCACCTTTTTGTTTATCTTTACCATTACGAGGACTTGTCCCAGGGTATATGTCTGTTGTTTCGCGGCGCCCTTGCCATTGAAGTGATCCACAAACCGCCAACCACCCCAATCATGCACGGCAGCGATGTTCAAACAATCTCCGTAGCTATCACAAACTATGCACCTCTGCGGCCGCAAATACCAATACCGGCCGTCGGTCCATACAGGGGTCGTCGTGCTGACTATAGTCCGCCCGCACAGAGCTTTATATGCTTTAATCTTGCCTGCAATTACCCAGTTTCTACCTTCGCCGATAAGCTGTCGGCATTGCTCGTGTTTTTCCGGTGCCAGCTGGGTGCACCGCTGGCATCTCCGGGACATGCGGGGGGCCGGAATGATCATAGAATAGCACGCAGACAATATCGCCATAGCCTACGCCTCCTTTCGCGCTTGCAATGCGTCCAAGAGTGCCTGCTGTACATGCTTTTTATTCCTCAAGGCATCTAACACGACTTCATCCAGTGTACCAGCAGCGACAATGTAGTGGATATACACCGGCCGTTGATACCCCGATTGAGCCTGTCTCGTCGGACCTATACGTTCGATAATTTGTTGATGTTCCTCGAGATTCCACCAGAGGCCGAAAAACACTAATATGTTCCCCCCATCCTGGAGATTCAATCCATGGCCACATGCGCCAGGGTGCGCTAGCAGGATCGGTATTTCCCCAGCATTCCAACGGGCGATGACGGCAGGGCTGCGCCTCAACACCTCGGCTTGGGGAAATGCTGCTCGTAACCTATCGAGATCGTGACGAAACTGATAGGCCACCAGGACGGGGGCACCAGCGGCTTCCTCGATAATGCTTCGGAGCGCGTCAAGCTTAGCGTCGTGGAGCCAATGAACGCCGCCCTGGTCATCATAGACGGCGCCGTTGGCTAACTGGAGACACTTGATTGTCCGAGCCGCTGCACTAGCCGCGTTGATAGCTCCACCGCCTATTTCAGCGAATAGTTGACGTTCCATAGTGGTATAGATCTTTTGTGCTTTAGGCTGAAGAGTAACCATAATAATATTCCGAATAGGCTCTGATAAATCGAACCAATACTCGGCTTTGATTGATAGGCAAATATCGCTCAATCTACTCTCTATTTGTTGTTGCGCGTATGGCATGGGCACAAGCTTTATCGGGATTCCGTTATAGAGGATCTCACGGAACCACCGGTTTTTGAACGCGGTGTAAGACCGCCCCAAGCGTTCGCCTTTGTCGAGAAACCATATCTGCCCCCATAGATCTTGCAGACCATTAGGGGCGGGGGTGCCGGTAAGCTCAACGAAGCGCTCGGATTTCCAGGACATCTCCGCCAACATGGCGGCGCGCTTGCCCCCGCCTCGGAGGCGGAAGGATTTGAGCCGCGTGGCCTCGTCGGCAACAAGCGTCTGGAATGGCCAGCGCCCACCTAGAGTCTCAATCAACCACGGGATGTTCTCATAATTAATGGCGTACACGTCGGCCTTTTGCTGGAGCGCCGCCCTACGGCGTTCGGCCGTACCGACAATGGGCACCACGGGGGGCTTGCCCCATTTAGTAGCTTCAGTCGGCCACACGGATTGGGCAACACGCAACGGCGCCAGGACGAGCGCGGGGTACGCTCCAGGGATGTGACCGAGCGCCTCCTGGACGGCATAAGTCTTGCCTAAGCCCATGCCGGCCCAGATGGCGCACCGCTTGTGCCTTACGATGTGTTCGACTATTTGCTCTTGATACGGTCTGAGCATAGGGCTTTCTCTAATTCCTCCATGTTATCAATAACGTATATCTCTTGCCCAGCCCAGCGGAGCAGAGCAT
>CAZGYD010000142.1:0-17758 GCA_964530115.1 uncultured Rhodocyclaceae bacterium
GTCACGCGCATGGCCACCGCCGACCCCGAGAACCGCGTGCCGCACCTGGCCTTCCAGCCGGACGCCGCCGCCGACCTCCCGGTCCTTCCGATGGCCGAGGTCGCGACCGGCTATTCCCTGCGCCGGCCCGTCGAGGACAAGCCCGGCGTCCACCCCGACAACACGCCCATCCCCGCCGACCAGCAGCTCTCCATAGACGCGATGGTCCCGCGCCAGCCCGGCGAGGGGCCAATGCAGACCGACATCCTACTGCTCACCCGCGTGGCCCGGGAAACGCAGGGCGACGAGTGAGCGGCGCCCTCCGCGTGCCCGCACTGCGTCGGAGCGGTGCCTCCCGCTCCCGCGTGGATCTCCGGCGTCGCCGACCTCACAGTCAGGGCCAAGGCCGACCCCGAGACCCGCGTGCCGCACCTGGCCTTCCAGCCGGACGCCGTCGCCGACATCCCGGTCCTGCCGATGGCCGAGGTCGAGACCGGCTATTACCTGCGCCTGCGCGTCGAGGACAAGCCCGGCGTGCTCGCCGACATCACGCGCATCCTCGCCGACCAGCAGATCTCCATCGACGCGATGATCCAGCGCGAGCCCGGCGAGGGCGAAATGCAGACCGACATCATCCTGCTCACCCACGTGGCCAGGGAAAAGCAGGTCGATGGCGCGATCGCGCGCATCGAGTCGCTGCCGGTGGTCAAGCGCAAGGTCATCCGCCTGCGCCTCGAGGAGCTCCGCTGATGCGCTACCTGTCCACGCGCGGCCACGAGGCGCGGCCGCAGTTCTGCGACATCCTGCTCGGCGGCCTCGCGCCCGACGGCGGCCTCTATCTGCCCGAGTCGTATCCGCGGGTGACGGCGGCCGAGCTCGCAGAATGGCGCGGGCTGCCCTACCACGCGCTGGCGCTGCGCATCCTGCAAAAGTTCGTCGGCGACATCCCGGCCTGCGACCTCAAGACCATCGCCGACCGGACCTACACGGCGCGCACCTTCCGCCACTGCCGGCCCGGGCGCGATGCCGCCGAGATCACGCCGCTCACTACGCTGGAGCCCGGCTTCCATCTGCTCGAGCTCTCGAACGGCCCGACCCTGGCCTTCAAGGACATGGCCATGCAGTTCCTCGGCAACCTGTTCGAGTACGTGCTGGAAAAGCGCGGCGAGGAGATCAACATCCTCGGCGCCACTTCGGGCGATACCGGCTCGGCGGCGGAATATGCGATGCGCGGCAAGCGCGGCGTGCGCGTCTTCATGCTCTCGCCGCACGGGAAGATGTCGGCCTTCCAGCGTGCGCAGATGTACTCGCTGATGGATCCGAACATCCACAACATCGCCATCCGCGGCATGTTCGACGACTGCCAGGACATTGTCAAGGCCGTGTCGAACGATGCCGGCTTCAAGGCGAAGTACAAGATCGGCGCCGTCAATTCGATCAACTGGGCGCGGGTCGCGGCGCAGATCATCTACTACTTCAAGGGCTGGTTCGAGGCGACGACGCGCGACGACGAGGAGGTTTCCTTCTGCGTGCCCTCGGGCAACTTCGGCAACATCTGCGCCGGCCACATCGCGCGCCAGATGGGGCTGCCGATCCGGCGCCTCGTGCTGGCGACCAACGAGAACGACGTGCTCGACGAGTTCTTCCGCACTGGTGTCTATCGACCGCGGGCCACCGCCGAGACGTACGTGACCTCGAGCCCGTCGATGGACATCTCCAAGGCCTCGAACTTCGAGCGCTTCGTCTTCGATCTCGTCGGCCGCGATCCCGCCGTCGTGCGCGAACTCTGGGCGAAGGTCGATGCCGGCGGCAGCTTCGACCTCAACGGCACGCCGTACATGATCAAGCTGCCCGGGTTCGGCTTCGTCTCGGGCAAGAGCGTCCACGCCGACCGCCTGAGGACGATCCGCGACGTCTGGCGCCGCTACGGGGTGATGATCGACACGCATACCGCCGATGCCGTCAAGGTCGCGCGCGAGCACCGCGAGCCCGGCGTGCCGATGATCGTGCTCGAGACGGCGCAGCCCGTGAAGTTCGCCGAGACGATCCAGGAAGCGCTCGGCCGCGAGCCGCTGCGGCCGGCCGACTTCGCCGGCATCGAGGAACTGCCCCAGCGCGTCGAGATCATGGACGCGAGCGTCGAGGCGGTCAAGGACTACATCGCCCGCGTCTGCGGCTGAGCGCCTCGGCAGCGTGCGCCAGACTCAGCCGCGGTAACACGCCGAGGGAGGCGTGCTCACCGCCGCGTTGGCAGGGCGTGGTTCAGAGATAGACGACGGCAGGGAAGACCGTCGCCGCCAGCACCAGCACCAGCCATTCGAGGTTGTGGCGGGCGAGGAAGCCGGTGAAGTGCAGCACCAGGATGGTGATGGCGACGATGTAGTAGAGGATGAACAGCATTTCGTCGGTCTCCTCTTTTCTCCGGCTGGACGGGTCAAAAGGCGCTTGGCGGAGAGGGCGGGATTCGAACCCGCGTTGGGCTATTCACCCAAACACGCTTTCCAGGCGTGCGACTTAAACCACTCATCCACCTCTCCGTTACTTGCTGCTGCCGCAAACACGCTTTGGTTCCGGCCGCTCGGCCTTCCGGCCTCGCTTGACGTTCGCTGCGCTCACGTCAGCCTTCACCGCAATCCTGCGGATTGTCCAGGCGTGCGACTTAAACCACTCATCCACCTCTCCGTCGCGGTGCGGATTCTATCATCGAACGCTTTCCTTCCGGTCCCGGCGACGCCTCACTCGGTGTGCCGCAGCGAGAGATCGACCGCGCGCAGGTCCTTGGTCAGGCAGCCGATCGAGATGCGGTCGATGCCGGTCTCGGCGATGGCGCGGACGGTCTGCAACCGGATGCCGCCCGAGGCTTCCAGTTCGGCGCGGCCGGCATTGATCTCGACCGCCTCACGCATCCCGTCGAGATCCATGTTGTCGAGCAGGATCATCGTCGCGCCGCAGTCGAGAGCCTCTTTGAGTTCTTCGAGCGTTTCCACCTCGATTTCGATGAACACGCCGGGGCGCGCGAGCGCGCGTGCCTTGTCGAGGGCCTGGGCGATGCCGCCGGCGGCGATGATGTGGTTTTCCTTGATCAGGATGCCGTCGTAGAGGCCGAGACGGTGGTTGGCGCCGCCGCCGCAGCGCACCGCGTACTTCTGCGCCAGGCGCAGGCCGGGCAGCGTCTTGCGTGTGTCGACGATCTTCGCCCGCGTGCCGGCGACGGCATCGACGTAGCGGCGCGTCGTCGTCGCCACGCCCGAGAGCGTCTGCAGGAAGTTGAGCGCGGCGCGTTCGGCGCTGAGCAGGGCGTGCGTATCGGCGCGGATTTCGCAGAGTGTCTGGCCGGCGTCGATGCGGTCGCCGTCGTCGGCCGTCCAGGTGATTTCGGCCTCGGGGTCGAGCTGGTTGAAGCAGGCGTCGAACCAGGCCTGGCCGGCGAGCACGGCCTCCTGCCGACTGATCACCGTGCCGACGGCCTTCTTGCCGCTGCGTATCAGCATCGCCGTCAGGTCACCGGTGCCGATGTCCTCGACGAGCGCCGCGGCGACGTTGCGGTCGATCTCGGCGGCCAGGTGCAGCGCAAAGTCCATGTCGTCCTCCCTCGATTACTTTTCCGCCGTCATTCTACCGGCGCGCTCGGCGAGGGCCACGGCGATGCCGCTGCCGACGATGACCAGCATGCCGAGGATCGACGTGCCGTCGGGCCACTGGCCGTAGATCAGCCAGCCGAGCAGGGCGGCCCAGACCAGCTGGGCGTAGAGCAGCGGCGCCAGCGTCGAGGCCGGTGCGCAGCGGAACGCGTGGGTGAGCAGGTAATGCCCGGTGCCGCCGTAGAGGGCGAGGGAACAGATCATGACGACCTCGACGATGCCTGGCGCCGGCCCGTACCAGATCCAGGGCAGCGCCAGCGACATCGCCCCGGTGCCCGCGAGCGCGGTATAGAAGACCATGGTCACCGGCTGTTCGGTGGCCGCCATGCGGCGCGTCTGGATCTGATAGAGCGCGTAACAGACGGCGGCGATGGTCGTGTAGGTCACGCCCTCGAGCGACAGGGCGCCGCCCGGTCGCGCGATCAGCAGCACGCCGCCGAAGCCCGCGAATGCCGCGAGCCAGCGCAGCGGGCCGACGCGCTCGCCGAGGAAGGGCCCGGCCAGCAGCGCGACGATCAGCGGCGTGACGAAGATCAGCGCCGTCGTCTCGGCGAGCGGCATGATGCGGAAGGCGGCCATGGCGAAGCCGGTCACGGCGACGAGCAGCAGCGCGCGCAGCACCTGGGCGAGCGGCCGATCCGTGCGCACCAGGCGCAGGCCGTGGGTGGGGCCGAGGAAGGCCGTCATCAGCAGCAGATGCACCGCGTAGCGCGCCCAGACGAGCAATGGCACGTTGAAGGTCTGCGACAGGTGCTTGGAGGTGGCGTCGAGCAGCGCGAAGAGCAGCAGGGCCGCGAGCATCAGCACCGCCGCGCGCAGCGGGCGGTGATCAGGCATCGGCGATCCAGCGGTTGAGGCGCGCGCGGGCGGCGTCGATCAGCTCGCCGGCCGAAAGGCCGACGGGGCCAGCGCCCCCGGCGGCCCGGTCCTCGGCCGCGAGGCCGTGCAGATGCACGGCGGCGAGCGCCGCTTCGAGCGTGGGCCAGCCCTGCGCGAGCAGCGCGGCCGCGAGGCCGGTGAGCACGTCGCCGCTGCCGGCGGAGGCCAGCCCGGCGTTGCCGCTCGTGTTGATGAACCAGCGGCCGTCGGGCGCGGCGACGACGGTGCCGCAGCCCTTGAGGACGACATGGGCGGCGAAGCGCCGCGCAAGTTTCAGCGCCGCGGCGAGGCGGTCGGCCTGCACGGCCTTGGCGTCCGTTCCAAGCAGCCGGCCGGCCTCGGCCGGATGGGGCGTGAGCAGGGTGCCGGCTGGCGTGTCACGACGGCTGAGTTTCGCCGCGAGCACCGGATGCGCGGCGAGCAGATTGAGGGCGTCGGCGTCGAGCACCAGCGGCAGCGGCGTCTCCATGGTCCGGCGCAGGAGGTCCAGCGCCTCCGCCGAACGCCCGAGTCCGGGGCCGGCGGCGATCACCGTCGCCAGCGGCAGCACCTCGCCGGCGGCCCGCAGCATCAGCTCGGGCTGGAGGGGATCGACCGGCAGGCGCTCGAGCATGCCGACATGCACGCGCCCGGCGCCAAGCCTGAGCGCGGCCCGTCCGGCGAGGAGCGCCGCGCCGGCCATGCCCGGCGCGCCGCCGAGGAGGCCGACGCTGCCATAGTCGCCCTTGTGGCTGTTGCGCCGCCTCGGCGCGAGGCAGGCCGCGAAGAGCCCAAGGGAGATCAGCCGGCCTTCCGGCTCGCCGATGTCGAGCCCGAGGTCGGCGACGATCACTTCGCCGCAGTGATCGGGGCCGTCGCCCGTGTAGAGGCCCGGCTTGCCGGCGATGAACGTGAGCGTCCGCGAGGCGCGAATCGCGCACCCGAGCACGCGGCCCGTGTCGGCGCACAGCCCGCTCGGCACGTCGGCCGCGAGCACCGGGCAGCCGAGCGCGCCGATACGGCCGACCAGTTCCGCCATCGCCCCTTCGACCGGTCGTGCGAGGCCGATGCCGAAGAGCGCATCGACCACCAGGCCCCACGGGCCGGCGGGAATGTCGGCGACCTCGCGGCCGCCCGCGGCCTGCCAGGCCGCGTGGGCGGCGCGGGCATCGGCGGGCAGGCGGCCGGCCTCGCCGGCGAAGACCACGGTGGGCTCGATGCCCTGCTGCCGGAGCAGCCGCGCGGCGACGAAGCCGTCGCCGCCGTTGTTGCCGGGGCCGGCGACGATCAGCGGCCGGGCGCCGGAAGGCAGCATGCGCAGAATCTCCGCCGCCAGCGCGGCACCGGCCCGCTCCATGAGCGGCGGGTGGGCCGAGGCGAAGCGGGCCTCGATGGCGCGCAGCGCGGTACTGCGCAGGACGGGGGTGGTCATGGCGGCATTGTAGCCGCCGGCCGGGGCGGCCGTTTCAGGCCGCGGCCTTGCCGGTCTGGGCGAGCAGGCGCCGCCGCGCGCGCTCGTTGGCGCGGGCATCGAGCCAGTTGCGGCCGGCGATCAGGAAGCCGAGGACGAAGAAGGCGCCCGGCGGCAGCAGGGCGATGAGGAAGCCCGGATAGTCTTCGGGCAGCACCTGGATCGCCGAGAGACCGGGCACGACCATCTCGATGCCGGAAAGGACCGTCCCCTGGCCGATGAATTCGCGGATCGCCCCCAGGAACCCGATCACCCAGACGAAGCCGATGCCCATCATCAGGCCGTCCACGGTCGAGGCGCCGACCGGGTTCTTGGCCGCGAAGGCCTCGACGCGTGCGAGCACGATGCAGTTGGTGACGATCAGCGGGATGAAGATGCCGAGCACGAGGTAGAGCTCGTGCAGCCAGGCGTTGAACGAGAGATCGACGACCGTGACCAGCGCCGCGATGATCAGGATGAACACCGGGATGCGGATCTCGTAGGGGATCAGCGAACGCAGCGACGAGATGGCCAGATTGGCGAGCGACATGACGAGGATCGTCGCCAGGCCCAGGCTCACGGCGTTGACCAGGCTCGTGCTCACGGCGAGCAGCGGGCACAGGCCCAGGAGCTGGGTCAGGATCACGTTCTGCTTCCACAGGCCGTTGCGGGCGATCTCGCGGTAGAGGCTCATGGTCCGGACTCCTCGAAACTCGCCCCGGCGGGCAGGGCGAAGAGCTTCTCGCGCCGTTCGGCGGCCCAGACCAGGGCCCGGCCGCTGGCGTTGGTCACGGCGCGCGCCGAGATGGTGGCGCCGGTGCGGTAGGCGAACTGGCCGCCGTCCTTCTTCACTTTCCAGAGCCCGCCCAGGGCGAGGTCGTAGCCCTTGCCGGCGAACTGGCCGATCCAGGGATCGGCCTTGTTCCTGTCCTTCTTCGGGTCGACGTAATCGCCGAGCCCCGGCGTTTCCTTGTGTGTCGTGACGCGCACCGCGAGCATCCGGCCGTCGGCGTCGACGGCCATCACCAGGCCGATGCGGCCCGAATAGCCGTCCGGGGCGGCCGCTTCGACGACGAGCGCCACCGGCGCACCGGCCTTGCGCGCGCGATAGACCGTCGAGGCATCGTCGAGGCCGAGCTCGCGCACCGGCGGCAGCCGGACACCGTCGGCGAGCAGATCGTTGTCGTAGGCATCGCGCGGCAACAGCTCGTCGATGAGCTTCATCTTCTCGGCCTGCATGCTCGCTTCGATGGTCGGCCGCGTCAGCTGGTAGGTCTCGGCCATCAGGCCGGTGAACACGAGCGTAAACAGGAGCAGCACGACCGCCGAGCTGAAGGAGATGCGCAGCGATTCCCTCATGGCCGCTTCTCCGCGGCCTGCCGGGTCTTGTGGCCGAAGACCGGCGGCTGGGTGTGCATGTCGATCAGCGGCACGCAGATGTTCATCAGCAGCGTGGCGAAGGCGATGCCGTCCGGGTAGGCGCCGAAGACGCGGATGATCCAGGTGATCAGCGCGACGCCGCCGGCGAAGATCAGCTTGCCTTTCGGCGTCGTCGAGCCGGAGACCGGGTCGGTGACGATGAAGAAGGCGCCGAGCATCGCCCCGCCGGTGAACAGATGGAACATCGGCCCGGCGTACTTTTCCGGATTCGCGAGGTTGGCGCCGAGCGATGCCAGCGCCAGCACGGCGAGGAAGGCCGCCGGCGCATGCCAGGTGATCACGCGCTGCTGGACGAGCCAGAGCCCGCCGACCAGGTACCCGAGCGCAATCCACTGCCATCCGGGTCCGCCGATGTTGCCGAAGGTGGCGTGCTCGCCGAGGATGGCCGCGACGGTTTCGCGCGCCTGCGGCGTGTGCAGCGCGGTGCGCAGCGCGTCGAGCGGCGTGGCCATGACGATGGCGTCGAGGTGGCGTTCGCCGAAGATCGCCGCGAGCTGGGCGCCGAAGTCGGTGAAGCCGGCCTTGGGCCATTGCGACATCAGCGAGGGGTAGGCGACGATGAGCACGCAGAAGGCGACCATCGCCGGATTGAACGGGTTCTGGCCGAGGCCGCCGTAGAGGTGCTTGGCGATGACGATGGCGACGAGGACGCCGAGGATGGTCAGCCACCAGGGTGCGATCGGCGGCAGCGTCAGGGCGACCAGCCAGGCCGTGACCAGCGCGCTGCCGTCGGAGACGAACTGCCAGACCGGCTTGCGGCGGATCGCCAGGACGACGGCTTCGGCGGCGAGCGCCGTCGCCGAGGCGAGCAGGATCTGGATGATCACCCCCGCGCCGAACACCCAGACATAGGCGGCGATGCCCGGCAGGAGCGCGAGGAGCACCTTGCCCATGACCCGCCGGACGCTCGCCGCCTGGCGGAGATAAGGTGAGTTAGCCGTCACGGTTCTGCTCCGCGGACCCCGCGTGACGGGCTTCGATCTCGGCGATCTGGGCCTGCTGCTCTGGTGTCAGGTTGTCGGTGTTCTTCGGCGTCACGGCCGCCTGCTGTTCCTTCGCCCTGGCCATCGCGGCAGCGATCAGGGCCTTCTTGTCCTCGTCACCGGCCGGTGCGGCGCCCGCACCGGCCGCGGCCGCCTCCTGGGCGAGCCTCGCCTTGGTCTCCGCGGCCTTGGCGGCGAGTTTGGCGGCCTTCTCCTGCTTTTCGCGCTCCTCGCGCGCGAGCCGGAACTCGTAGCGGCTGCGGGCCTGGTCTGCGGCCTCTTTCTCGCGTTCGCGCGCGCGGATCTCGCTCTTGGCGAAGCGGAAGTAATCGACGAGCGGAATCCGCGAGGGGCAGACGTAGGCGCAACAGCCGCACTCGATGCAGTCGAACAGGTGATATTCCTGCGCCTTGCCGAGGATCTTCGCCCGCGAGTACCAGTAGAGCTCGAAGGGCTGGAGATCCATGGGACAGGCGCGCGCGCAGGCGCCGCAGCGGATGCAGGGCATCTCCGGTCCGGGCGGCGGAAAGAGGGCCTCCGATCCGGCGAGGATGCAGTTGGTCGCCTTGACCACCGGGGCATCGACCGTGGGCAGTGCGAAGCCCATCATCGGCCCGCCCATCAGGAACCGGTCGGTATCGGCCTTCGGCACGGCGAGATCGAGGAGCGCGCGGATCGGTGTGCCGAGGAGCACCTCGAAATTGCCGGGCCGCTCGACGTTGCCGGTCACGGTGACGAGGCGCGAGACCATCGGCTCGCCATGGAGCAGGGCGCGGGCCGCCGCATACGCCGTGCCGACGTTGAAGCACTGCACGCCGTAATCGGGCGGCAGCCTGCCGAAGGGCACCTCGATGCCGGTCAGCACGCGGATCAGCTGCTTCTCGCCGCCCGCCGGATAGCGCGTGGGCACGGCGACGACTTCGATGGGCACGCCGCCGCGATGGGCGGCCGCCGCGGTCATCGCGGCGATCGCTTCCGGCTTGTTGTCCTCGATGCCGACGACGATGCGCGCGGCACCGGTGACGTGGGCGAGGATGGCCGCGCCGTCGAGGATGCCGTCGGCGCGGTGGCGCATCAGCATGTCGTCACAGGTGATGTAGGGCTCGCACTCGGCGCCGTTGAGGATCAGCGTCTCGATGCGCTGGCCGCCGCCGGTCTGGGTCTTGACGAAGCTCGGGAAGACGGCGCCGCCCAGGCCGACGATGCCGGCGTCGCGCAGGCGCGCGCGCAGCGCGTCGGCCGGCAGGGCGTAGGGATCGACCGGCGTCCGTTCGATCCAGCGGTCTTCGCCGTCGGCCTCGATGACCACGCAGGGCGCGGTCAGTCCCGAAGGGTGGGGCACCGGGTGCATGCCGATCTCGCGCACCGTGCCGGACGTCGGCGCGTGGATCGCCACCGAGATGGCGCCGCCCGGCTCCGCGATGACCTGGCCCTTGAGCACCTTGTCGCCGGCCGCGACGACGGGCCGCGAGGCGAGCCCCGCGTTCTGGCGCAGGGGCACGGTGAGCAGCGGCGGCAGCGGCACGGGAGCGATCGTCCCGTGCGCGGATTCCTTCTTGTGGCTGTCCGGCTTGATGCCGCCGGTGAAGGAGAACAGTTCGCGAATTCCCACGTCAGGCAGCCTTCTTCATCTCGAAAAGCGGATACTTCCACTTCCAGTTGTCGATGGTCTCGGGAATCGGCACCATGTGGATGCAATTGACCGGGCAGGGAGCGACGCAGAGCTCGCAGCCCGTGCATTGCGCGGCGATGACCGTGTGCATCTGCTTGGCCGCGCCGACGATGGCATCGACCGGACAGGCCTGGATGCACAGCGTGCAGCCGATGCAGAGGTTCTCGTCGATGACGGCGACGCTCTTGGGCTTCTCGACGCCGTGTTCGCCCGAGAGCGGCTTGAACTCGCGGCCGAGCAGGTCGGCGAGCTTGCGGATGCCGTCCTCGCCGCCCGGCGGACACTGGTTGATGTCGGCCTCGCCCTTGGCGATCGCCTCGGCGTAGGGCCGGCAGCCGGGATAGCCGCACTGGCCGCACTGCGTCTGCGGCAATATCGCGTCGATCTTGTCCACCAGCGGGTCGCCCTCGACGCGGAACTTCACCGCGGCGTAGCCGAGCGCGCCGCCGAGGATGACGGCGCCGAGGGCCATGACCAGGAGTGCTTCGAGCATGATCGGCGCGATCTACTTGTACTTGTCGAGGCCGGTGAAGCCGAGGAAGGCGAGGCTCATGATCGCCGTGGTGATCATGGCGATCGCCGTGCCGCGGAAATGCACGGGCACGTCGGCGCCTTCGAGCCGTTCGCGGATGCCGGCGAAGAGCACGAGCGCCAGGGTGAAGCCCACCGCCGAGCCGAAGCCGAAGAGCATCGATTCGAGCAGGTTGTGCTTCATGCCGACGTTGAGCAGCGGCACCCCGAGCACCGCGCAGTTGGTGGTGATGAGCGGCAGGTAGATGCCGAGGACCTGGTGCAGCACCGGGCTCGTCTTCTGGATCACCAGCTCGGTGAGCTGGACGATGGCCGCGATGGTGACGATGAACGAGAGCGTGCGCAGGTAGAGGAGGCCGTTGGGGGCGAGCAGCCAGCTGTCGATGACGTAGCTGGTGCCGCAGGCCATGGTCAGGACGAAGGTCGTGGCGGCGCCCATGCCGGTCGCCGTCTCCAGCTTCTTCGATACCCCCATGAACGGGCACAGCCCGAGGATGCGGACGAGGACGACGTTGTTGACGAGAACGGCGCCGAGGACGATGAACAGGTAACTGGCCACGAATCTTGCCGTTTCTAGGGCCGGATTGCGGAAAACCGGCGAATTATCGGCTTTTGGCTTTTATTAGACAACCCTGAATTGCCCGCGGTCATCGTTGCCCGGCCCGCTGGATGGCTGCGGCGGTGGCGGCGATGCACTCGCGGACGAGCTCCGGCCCGCGGTAGATCAGCCCCGAATAGATTTGCACGAGCGTAGCCCCGGCCTCGATCTTCGCCCGGGCCTTGTCGCCGTCGACGATGCCGCCGACGGCGATGATGGGCACTTCGCCGGCGAGCGCCAAACTCAGCCGTCGCAGCACGCCGGTGGATTTCTCGAAGAGCGGCTCGCCCGAGAGGCCGCCCGTCTCGTCGCCGTGCGCCAGGTGGCCGACGCCCTCGCGCGAGAGCGTCGTGTTGGTGGCGATCACGGCATCCATGCGCTGGCGGCGCAGGGCGTCGGCGATCTGGACGATCTGCGCCTCGTCGAGGTCGGGCGCGATCTTGAGCGCCAGCGGCACGTAGCGGCCGTGCCGCTGGGCGAGTTCCGCCTGCCGGGCCTTGAGCGCCGAGAGCAGGGCGTCGAGCTCGCTCTCGCCCTGGAGCTGGCGCAGGTTCTTCGTATTCGGGCTGGAGATGTTGACCGTGACGTAGCTGGCGAGCGGGTAGACCTTGTCCAGGCAGGCCAGGTAGTCGTCGGCGGCCCGCTCGATCGGCGTGTCGAAGTTCTTGCCGATGTTGATGCCGAGGATGCCCCGGTACTTCGCCGCCTTGACGTTGGCTACGAGGGCATCGACGCCCCGGTTGTTGAAGCCCATGCGGTTGATGATGGCCCGCGCCTCCGGCAGGCGGAAGAGCCGCGGCCGCGGGTTGCCGGGCTGTGGGCGCGGCGTCACCGTGCCGATCTCGAGGAAACCGAAGCCCCAGCCCGCCAGCGCGTCGATGGCCTCGCCGTTCTTGTCGAGTCCGGCAGCGAGGCCGACGCGGTTGGGAAACTCCAGGCCCATCACCGTCACCGGCGCCGCCTTCGGCGGCCGGTAGGCGGGCAGCAGGCCGGTCTTCTGCAGGGTGGCGAGGCCGGTGATGGTGAGGTCGTGGGCGGTCTCCGGATCGAGCGCGAAGACGAAGGGGCGCAGCAGGCAGTAGGGCAGCATCAGGCGGATTCCTTGGCGCGCTGGCGGTGCTTTGCACGGTGGCGCCAGGCGCGGACGAGATAGAGCCGGTAAATGAGACGGGTGACGAGGTAGCCGGTGGCGGCGAGCAGCGATGCCAGGAGCACCAGGCCGAGCGCCAGCGGCTCGCCGAGGTGCATCATCCAGGCGCCGAGTTCGCGGATCCAGGCGATGAGGCCCGCATCGCCGTAGTCCGGGGGCGCGACGAAGGCGGCGCCGTCAGCCCAGCCGAACAGGCCGAGCGCGAACTTGCCGATGGCGAAGGCGATCACGTAGAGCGGCACGATGGTGAGCGGGTTCGTGTAGAGCGTCGTGAACAGCGCGAGCGGCAGATTGACCTTGAAGACCACGGCGCAGATCGCCGCGCCGAGCATCTGGAACGGGCCGGGAATCAGGCCGCAGAACAGGCCGGTGGCGACGGCGCCGGCCGCCGAGTGGCGGTTGAGGTGCCACAGGCGCGGATGCAGCAGCGTCGATTCGAACGGCGCGAGCCAGCGGTTGGCGCGGATCGCGTCGTGGTCGGGCAGGTACTTCCGCAGGTGCTTGCGCATGCCCCATTGTAGCGGCGCCGGCGCGGCAGGCCGTGCAGGGCCGAGCCGTGCGCCCGGCAAAGCGGTGCCGCTCCTGAAACTCAGCCGTGGTAACACGCCGGCCGGAGCACCGCGGCGGCCCGCACGGCATTTCACGCTACATTTCGCCGTCATGCGCCTCGCCATCCTCGCCTTCGCCGCCGGCGTCCTGATCCTGCAATGGCAGGCGGAACTGCCTGCCGCTGGCTGGCTCGTCGCGGCGGCGGCCGGCGGACTCGCGCTGTTCGCGGCGGCACGGCGGTGGCCGTGGTTTTCCGTTCCGGCGGCACTGCTTCTCGGCTTCGCATGGGCCGGCGGCTGGGCCATGCTCCGGCTCGCCGATGCGCTGCCGGCGGCGCACGAGGGGCGGGACATCGAGCTCGTCGGCGTCGTCGCGAGCCTGCCGCAGGCCTTCGAGAACGGCGTGCGCTTCGAGTTCGACGTCGAGCGCTCGTCGCTGGCTGCACCCAAACGCATCGCCCTTTCCTGGTACCACGGCTTCCGGCCGCAGGAGGACGACGACTTCCACATCCTGCCGCGGCTGCGCGCCGGCGAGCGCTGGCAGCTGACGGTGCGGCTCAGGCGGCCCCACGGCAACGTCAATCCGCACGGTTTCGACTACGAGGGTTGGCTGTTCGAACGTGGGCTACGCGCGACCGGCTACGTGAGGAAGAGCGGGGAGAACCGCCGGCTCGACGATCTGGTCATCGCGCCCGGTTATCTGGTCGAGCGGGCGCGCGAGGCCGTCCGCGAGCGCTTCCGCCGCGCGCTCGGCGAGGCGTCTTACGCCGGCGTGCTGGTGGCGCTGGCGATCGGCGACCAGCGCGCGATCGAGCCCGAACTCTGGCGGGTCTTCTCGCGCACGGGGACGACGCATCTGATGAGCATCTCCGGCCTGCACGTGACCATGGTCGCCGGGCTGGCGGCCGGGCTCGCGGGCTGGGCCTGGCGCCGCTTACCGCGGCTCGTGCTGCGGCTGCCGGCGCAGAAGGCGGCCGCGGCGATGGGCTTCCTCGCCGCGTTCGCCTATTGCCTGCTGGCCGGCTTTGCCGTGCCGGCGCAGCGCACGCTCTACATGCTCGCGGTGGTGGCGCTGGCGCTCGGGAGCGGGCGCGCGATCGCCGGCAGCCGCGTGCTGGCGGCGGCGCTCCTCGTCGTGCTGCTCCTCGACCCCTGGGCGGTGCTGGCGCCAGGCTTCTGGCTCTCCTTCGGCGCGGTCGGCGTGCTCTTCTACGCGGGCGCCGGGCGGCTGCGCGCCGGCCACTGGCTCACGGAATGGGCGCGGGCGCAATGGGCCGTGACCCTGGGCCTGATCCCGGCGCTGCTCGCGCTCTTCCAGCAGTTCTCGCTGGTCTCGCCGCTCGCCAACGCGGTGGCGATCCCGGTCGTCAGCCTGCTGGTGACGCCGCTCGTGCTCCTGGCGACGCTGCCGTTCGCGGCGCCGCTGCTCCATCTGGCGCACTGGCTCACCGACGCCCTGATGCGCTTTCTCGTCTGGCTGTCGGCGACCGGCTGGGCCGTCTGGCAGCAGCCGGCGCCGCCGGCGTGGGCGGTGGCGCTCGGCGTGGCCGGCGTCGCCTGGATGCTGCTGCCGAGGGGTTTCCCGGCGCGCTGGGTCGGTGCGGTGGCCCTCGTGCCGCTCGTGGCGCTGCCGGTGGCGCGGCCGCCCGAAGGGGAACTGCTCGTGCGCATGCTCGACGTCGGCCAGGGACTGGCGGTGCACGTGCAGACCGCGAACCACGATCTGCTCTACGACGCCGGCCCGGCCTATTCGGCCGACGCCGATGCCGGCAGCCGCGTCGTCGTGCCCTATCTGCGCGCCATCGGCGTGGCCAGGCTCGACATGCTCGTAGTGAGCCACCGGGACAAAGACCACGAGGGCGGCGCCGCCTCGGTGCTGAAAGAAGTGCCGACCGGGGAACTGCTGACTTCGGTCGCCGACGATCATCCGCTCGGCGCCGTGCCCGTGCCGCGCAGGCGGTGCAGCGACGGCCAGTCGTGGGCATGGGACGGCGTGCGCTTCGAGGTGCTGCATCCCGAGGAAGCCGACTACGGGCGCAGCAGGAAGAGCAACGCGCTCTCCTGCGTGCTCAAGGTCTCGGCGCCGGGCGGGGCTCTCCTTCTCACCGGCGACATCGAGGCGAAGGAGGAGGCGGCGCTCGTCGCGCGCCACGGCGGGCGCCTCGCCGCCGACGTGCTGCTGCCGCCGCATCACGGCAGCCGCAGCTCGTCGTCCGCGGAATTCATCGCCGGCGTGTCACCACGGCTGAGTCTGGTCTCGGCCGGCTACCGCAACCGCTTCGGCCATCCCTCGCCCGAGGTCGTCGAGCGGCTGCGAAACTCAGCCGTCGTCATGCGCCGCACCGATGCCGAGGGTGCGCTGACGCTGCGCTTCGGCCCGGCCGGCATCGCGGTCGCCGCGGCGCGCGACGAGCGCCGGCGCTATTGGCACGCGCGCTGATAGACTGGGCGCCTGGAAAATCCTGCTGCGACGAATTTTTTCACAGGCTCTGGGTGTCATGGAAATGCGCGAGAGAACGGTCAAGTGCCTCTCCCCGGCGGGCTTTCATACGATGGCCTATGTCGAATGGGGCGATCCGGCCAATCCGAGGGTGCTCGTCTGCGTGCATGGCCTGACGCGCTGCGGCCGCGATTTCGATTTCCTTGCCCGGGCGCTGGCCGGCGAATACCGCGTGGTCTGCCCCGACGTCGTCGGCCGCGGCCGGAGCGCCTGGCTGCGCGACAAGCGCCATTACGGCATCCCCCAGTACTGCGCGGACATGGCGGCGCTGATCGCCCGGCTCGACGTCGATCGCGTCGACTGGGTCGGCACCTCGATGGGCGGACTGATCGGCATGGCGCTCGCCGCGCAGCCGGAGATGCCGGTCGCGCGGCTGGTGCTCAACGACGTCGGCCCGCTGATCACCGCGGCCTCGATCGCGCGCATCGGCGAGTACGTCGGCAAGGCGCCGCGCTTCCCTTCGATCGAGGCGGCCGAAGCCTTCCTGCGCGTGGTCTCGGCGCCCTTCGGCGCGCTCACCGACGAACAGTGGCGGCACCTCACCGTGCATGCGCTCCGCCGCGCGGCCGACGGCTTCTACGAGATGGCCTACGACCCGGGCATCGCCGAGCCCTTTCGCGAGGCGATGGGCGGCGGCCGGGACATCGACCTCTGGCCGGTCTTCGATGCCGTGCGTTGCCCGACGCTGGTGCTGCGCGGCGCGCAGTCGGACCTGCTGACGGCGGCAACCGCGCGGCAGATGGCCGAACGCGGCCCGAAGGCGACCGTGGTCGAAATCCCCGGCGTCGGCCACGCGCCCATGCTCATGGACGAGGCGCAGATCGCCACCGTGCGCGGCTTCCTCCTGGGGTAGAATGCCGCGTGGCGGGTCTCCCCGCATCGAGGCGCGGTGAACCTGGTCAGGTCCGGAAGGAAGCAGCCACAGCCGATGTCCGCGAGTGCCGGGGGTCAGGCTCGCCACCTTCTCCCTCTCACCTATGAGCGTTCGCCAAACTCAGCCGTCGTAACACGCCGGCGGGCAGGGCAGTTTCCGCAACATCCCCTTACAACTCGGCCTGCTGCCGCAACATCCCGCTTACAGCCGTCGGGTCGAATGCGTGCATCGCCGCTTCCGGCGATTCATTCGACAGGAGAAATGGCATGAAAAACGGAAAGCATCTTCTGATGGGCATCGCCGCGGCCGGCATCCTCGGCGTCACGGCGGCGGCCTGGGCCATGCCCGGCGCCGGCTGGTGCGACGGCCCGATGGCCGGCATGGGCATGCGCGGGGCGAAGGACGAGCGCGCCGACCCGGCGGCCTTCGCCGAGCAGCGGCTCGCCCGGCTGCGCGCCGACCTGAAGGTCACGCCCGAGCAGGAGCCGCTCTGGCAGGCCTTCGCCGAGAAGAGCAAGGCCGAGGCCGGCCGCGGCTGGCAGGCGATGCGCGACACGGCGCAGGATCTCGGGCTCGCCGCGCCCGAGCGCATGGCGCGGATGACCGGCATCATGAAGGAGCGCGTCGCGGCCATGGAGGCCGTCAACGAATCCTTCAAGCGCCTCTATGACGCCCTGTCGCCCGAGCAGAAGCGCGTCGCCGACATCCACGCGGCGCGCATGGCCGGCGCCGGCCGCATGCACGGCCATCACGGGCCGATGCCGGCCGCGGCGGGCATGCCGCCGGCTCCTCCGGCACTGCCGGCGCGCTGATCCGCGCGTCGCTTCGCACCGTCGCGGGGCGTCCCGGAAGGGGTGCCCCGTTCGTTTACAATCGCGCCATGAGCTATCAGGTCCTCGCCCGCAAGTGGCGCCCGAAGTCCTTCGCCACACTGGTGGGGCAGGAGCACGTGGTCCGCGCGCTGACCCACGCGCTCGAGGCGCAGCGCCTGCACCATGCCTACCTCTTCACCGGCACGCGTGGGGTCGGCAAGACGACGCTGGCGCGCATCGTCGCCAAGGCGCTCAACTGCGAAACCGGCATCACGGCCACGCCCTGCGGCACCTGTTCCGCCTGCGTCGAGATCGACGGCGGCCGCTTCGTCGATTACATCGAGCTCGATGCCGCCTCGAACCGCGGCGTCGAGGACATGACCAGCCTGCTGGAGAAGGCGACCTACGCGCCGACGCGGGGCCGCTTCAAGGTCTATGTGATCGACGAAGTGCACCAGCTCTCCGGCCACGCCTTCAACGCCATGCTGAAAACGCTCGACGAGCCGCGCGAGCCCGCCCAGTTCAGCCTCGCTACCACCGACCCGCATGAGATCCCGGTCACGCTCCGCGCGCGCGGTCTGCAGGTCAAGCTCACGCAGCTCCCGCCCGGCCCGGTCTTCGGCCTCCTCGCCCATCCTCTAACCGAGCAGCGGCGTGCCCTCCCGCCCGCGGGCCGAGCTGGCCCCGCCCGCGCCGCTGCAGCGCTAGTGCGCGGCGACGGT
>CAZGYD010000143.1:0-71242 GCA_964530115.1 uncultured Rhodocyclaceae bacterium
GTCGGAATGTAGGTGTCCAGGGCTTCGGCCAGCTTCATGATCGCGCCTTCACCCAGCTCGCCCTTGTCCCCTTCCATGGCCTTCAGCGCCGATCCCTTAGTGCTCTGCAGCTCGTCGCCCGGAAAATCGTACTTCGGCAGCAGCTCCCGAACTTCCATCTCGCCCAGCCCGAGCAGTTCGGCATCGTCCACCATGTCGCAGTTGTTCATGAAGCCGATGATGTAGGGCACCCCCACCTGCCGCGCCAGCAGAATGTGTTCCCGCGTCTGCGGCATCGGGCCGTCCGCCGCCGATACCACCAGAATCGCTCCGTCCATCTGCGCCGCACCCGTGATCATGTTCTTCACATAGTCAGCATGCCCCGGGCAGTCCACGTGCGCATAGTGACGGTTCGCCGTCTCATACTCCACGTGCGCCGTGTTGATCGTAATGCCCCGCGCCTTCTCCTCCGGCGCCGCATCAATCTGGTCGTAGGCCTTCGCCTCCCCTCCAAACTTCGACGCCAGCACCGTCGTGATCGCCGCCGTCAACGTCGTCTTGCCATGATCCACGTGCCCAATCGTCCCCACATTCACGTTCGGCTTCGTGCGCTCAAACTTGCCTTTTGCCATGATCGATACCCCAAATCAAAATTAACTGCTGCCAAAATGCCTGGTGCCCATGGGCAGGATTGAACTGCCGACCTCTCCCTTACCAAGGGAGTGCTCTACCACTGAGCTACATGGGCAAAACTCGTCGTATGGAGCGGGTGAAGGGAATCGAACCCTCGTCTTAAGCTTGGAAGGCTTCGGCTCTACCATTGAGCTACACCCGCCCGTGACTCACTCAACCCAACTCAATCCAACTCGTCACCCCCTGCGGCCTCCGAAAAGACCACAGTCCTGCACGACCGAAATTTTGGTGGAGGGGGAAGGATTCGAACCTTCGAAGGCAGAGCCGTCAGATTTACAGTCTGATCCCTTTGACCGCTCGGGAACCCCTCCAGCGAAACGGCGCATTATGTTCCCGAGACGATTCTCTGTCAATAACTCCCAAGGAATCTCTTGAGAGCCGTTGCGAGCAGCCCCGGGCGCAAGGAGCCGCGCAGCGAGCGACGAGACATATCAAGAAGATAGGCGAGGAGCGAGCGAGCACGCGACACGGCGAACGGGGCGCGCAGCAGGTTATTCAGAGGTTCCTTCAATCAGGAAAAGTGCGGGTGGTTGTCGAGTCCCCGGGCCACGAAACCGCGCATGTTCGCAGGCAGGGCACGCAGCGCTTCCTCGGCGTCGGCTGGCGATCCGAACTCGGCAATGCAGCAGGCGCCGGAACCGGTCATGGCCGCCATTCGTGCGGCACCAAGCTTCTTCAGCCAATCGAGATGCCGTGCGATTTCCGGGAACAGCCGGCAGGCCACGGGCTCCAGGTCATTGCCGCCCATGCCCGGCCGCCAGTCGGCCGGGCGGATTTCCGGCGTATTCCGCCGAAGATCGGGGGCTGAAAAAATCGTTGCCGTCGGGACCGAGACGGGGGGCACCGTCACGAGGTACCAGGCAGGCGGCAGCGCAACGTCGGTGAATCGCTCGCCCACGCCCTCGGCAAAGCAGGCCCGGCCATGCACGAACACCGGCACGTCCGCACCCAGGCCAAGCGCGATCTCCTGAAGGCGTTGTCGAGACATGCCACAGTTCCAGAGCTCGTTCAACGCGATGAGCGACGTCGCGGCATCGGAACTGCCACCACCGAGGCCCCCGCCGATGGGCAGATTCTTCGTCAGATGGATCGTCACTCCGACATCGATCCCGGCCACCTCACGCAGCCGATGGGTTGCACGAACCGTGAGGTCCGATTCTGCTGGTACGCCGGGTAACGGCGTGGCGAGCACGATCCGTCCGTCCGAACGCGGCGAGAACCGCAGTTCGTCCCCGTAATCGAGAAAGCGAAACACCGTTTGCAAGAAATGGTAGCCGTCGGCACGCCGCCCGATGACATGCAGAAAGAGATTGATCTTCGCCGGCGCCAGCCAGACGCGTTCCCAGGGGTTCATCGTGCCGTGATCCATTCATCGATTTTCAGGCGCACGGTGATGTCGCCCCGTCCGGCCTCGATGAGCACCGGCAACGCATCGGGCGCGGCGCTCTGGTAGTCGAGATACTCGACCCGCCAGCCCGAGGCCGCCGGCGGCGGATGCCCGGTAATCCAGGACGGCAGGTCGTCGAGCGGCAGACGGGAGCCGAACAGGCGCTCGGACAGTTCCCCCCAGTCCCGCGCACGCTCCTCCCGCTGGTCGGCGGTGATCAGTCGTGCGCCAGACGAGTCGCGCCGAAGCTCGGCGAGCCCCTGGCCGAGCGGCGTCTTCAGCAACACCTCCTCGGCTCCGGCGGCATGGCGCCAGACGAAACCGGCGAGATGCCGTTCGTCGCCGATGCGGATCGATAGCCGCCCTTCCATTTCGAATTCGGTCAGCGTGCGCGGCGTCCTGACGATATCCGTCCTTGGTGTCACGCCGGCGCAGGCAGCGAGCAGCACGGCCAGAACGGGAAGCGCGATGCGTACTGCCGGAAGCTTCAGGGCAGGAACCTCTTGACCGTTCCGACGAGCGTCTCATTGTCGGGATACGCCTTCATGGCATCGCGCCAGGTCTTTTCCGCTTCGTCGCGACGCCCGAGCGCCCAGAGGACCTCGCCGATGTGCGCGGCGATTTCGGGGTCGGCTCGCAGCGAGAACGCCCTGTTGAGGACGTCGAGCGCGCCGTTGGCATCGCCCCGCCGGAACATTACCCAGCCCTTGCTGTCGAGAATGAAGGGATCACCCGGCGCGAGCTCGAGGGCCTTGTCGATCAGCCGCTGCGCCTCCTCGAGACGTTCGTTGCGGTCCGCGAGCGAGTAGCCGAGCGCATTGTAGGCATGGGCATGATTGGGTTTGATCGCGATCAGCCTGCGCAGATTGCTTTCCATGACATCGAGCTTGCCGAGCTTCTCCGCCATCAGGGCCGCTTCGTAGAGCAGCTCGGGCTGGTCCGGATGGCTGATCAACCCCGCAGCCAGAACGGCGTAGGCTTCCTGGGTCTGCTGCGCTTCGCGCAACAGCTGCGCTTCGGCGATGAGGAGCTGTGCCCGCTCGTGGCTGTCGAGCGCCACGCTCTCGTGGAGCACCTGCCGCGCGGCGGCCATTTCGCCCTGCTGGACGAGGGCCTTCGCCATGCGCATGCGCGCCGGGAGGTACTGCGCTCCGGCCGTGACCTCGCCGTAACGGCGGACGGCCTCGACCCACTGTTTGCGGTCTTCCGCGATCTGGCCGAGATAGAGCCGGGCGTTGTTGGCCTCGGCATGATCCATTCCGACGAGGCGGCCGAACTGCCGCTCGGCCTCGTCGATGTCCCCCGACTGCAACGAGAGCAGACCGACGGCATAGATCAGGTCGCCGTTGTCGGGCTTGTCGGCAAGCAGCCGGCGGAACTCCCGACGAGCGTCGTCGAACCGTTTCTCGTTGATCAGGCTGCGGGCATAGGCGACGCGGGCCTCGTGAGCGCCCGGGTTCGCCTCGACGAAGCGGCCGAGAAACTTCGTCGCCTCCGATGGATCTGGGGTCATTTGCGCCCTCAACAGCGCCGCCTGCTCCCAGTCCGGCCGCAATGCGATGGCGCGGTCGAGCTCGGCCAGCGCGGTCGCCGAATCGCGGGCGTTGTGGGCCGCCTGGGAGCGCGCGAAGTGCGCTTCCGAGAGCGACAGGTAGGGTTCGGTGAGACTGTCGACGAGCCGCTGCACAACCTTCTTGTCGGGGTTTCGGGCGAGATAGCGGTTGAGCTGCATGAGCAGCGGGCCGACGTTATCGCCCGCGGCGGCGAGCTCCTGGGTAAGCTGTTCCGTGAGTTCCGCCGTCTGGTTCGTCGCCGCGAGCAGGCCGATCAGCATCTGCCGCGCCGAAGACGAGTTCGGCTCGATCGAAAGCCACAGGCGGGTCGATTCGAGCGCCAGCTCGTAACGGCGCGCGAAGATGGCGATCTCGGCGGCCCGCCGTGCCACCCTCGGATCGCGCGTGGTCCTGGCCAGATCCGCGTAGGATTCCGCCGAGAAAACCGTCTGCCCGCGCGCGCCGGCGATCTCGGCGAGAAGCAGCTGGTAAAGGAGCTGCGGCGTGAGTTCGCGCCTGGGCAGGTTGGAGAATTCCGTGGCCGAGGCCGCGCCTGCTTCGCCGTGGACCGCCGCGGGGCCTGGCTCCTCCCCTGCCTGGACGGCGAATGCGCAAGCGGAAAGCAGTGCGGGAAGGATGCGGTGTTTCATCGGGGATCGCTTGAGTCCTGAAGATGGTCGGCAGCGCACTACAATAGCCGCGACAGCCGGCCGATGTTAGCAGTTTCACTCCGCGAAAGGCAGCCATGCCCGAACTCCCCGAAGTCGAAGTGACGCGCAAGGGACTCGCCAGCCGCCTCACTGGGCGCCGGGTCGTCGCGGTGACGTCGCGTGTCCGGGCGCTGCGTTATCCGTTGCCGCCGGATCTGCCGCGGCGGCTCCGCGGCCAGACGCTCGCCGGCATCGGCCGGCGCGGCAAGTATCTGCTTTTCGATTTCGGGCACGGTCATCTGCTCATCCATCTGGGCATGTCGGGTAGCCTCCGGCTCATCTCGCCAGGCGAGGATCCCGGCAGGCACGATCACTTCGACCTCGATTTCGGCGACCGGGTTCTCCGTCTGCGCGACCCGCGCCGCTTCGGCGCGGTGCTCTGGATCGACGGCGACCCCGCCGCCCACCCGCTGCTCTCGCGGCTGGGCGTGGAGCCGCTGTCGGGGGCCTTCGACGCCGCTTTTCTAAACTCAGCCATGGTAGGACGCCGGCAGGCGATCAAACCGGCGATCATGGATGCCGCCATCGTCGTCGGCGTGGGCAACATCTATGCCGCGGAAAGCCTCTTCCGGGCCGGCATCGATCCACGTCGACCGGCCGGCAGCATCGCCGCGCACCGCCTGGCGCAGTTGGTGCCGGCGATCAAGGCGACCCTGCGCGCCGCGATCCGCGCCGGTGGCAGCAGCTTGCGCGACTATGTCGGCTCGGACGGCGCCTGCGGCGACTTCCAGTTCCGTCACCGTGTCTATGGCCGCGCCGGCGAACCCTGCTTCGCCTGTGGCACGCCTATCCGCCTGATCCGCCAGAACAACCGGGCCACGTACTATTGCCCGCGCTGCCAGCGCTGAACGCCCATGTCCCTCACGACCCATTTCGAAACCTACCGTACCTGGCGCGAGGGCGTGGCCGCCGCGACACTGCGTCTTCAGCGCTGGCTTGCCGACAACGATCTCCTGGGTGGCGACGCCGAAGACCGTTTCCATCACCTCCGCGAACGGCTCGCCGAAGACCGGCTCGTCGTCGCCTTCGTCGCCGAGTTTTCGCGCGGCAAGTCCGAACTCATCAACGCGCTCTTCTTCGCCGACCGGGGCGGCCGCGTGCTGCCCTCTTCGGCCGGCCGCACGACCATGTGCCCCACGGAAATCGCCTGGCGGCGCGGCGCCACGCCGAAGATCTCCCTGTTGCCGATCGAGACGCGCGCCGAGGGGACCGGCATCGCCGAGTTGCGCGGCATGCCGGAGGCATGGATCGATTTCCCGTTCGATCCGGGCGCCCGGGAGGACGTGGTCGCGCTGCTTGGCCGTATCGGCGAGGTCAAGCGCATCCCTGCGGAGGCCGCCGCGCGGCTCGGTTTCGCGGTCGGCGACGGCACGGGCGGCAGCCTCGTCGCCGATGCCGACGGCCGGGTCGAGGTGCCGCGCTGGCGGCATGCGCTGATCCACTTTCCCCATCCGCTGCTCGAGCAGGGGCTCGTCATCCTCGACACGCCCGGCCTCAATGCCATTGGTGCCGAGCCGGAACTGACGCTCTCGCTATTGCCCAATGCCCATGCCGTGCTCTTCGTGCTCGCCGCCGACACCGGCGTCACGGAATCCGACCTCACCATCTGGCGCGAGCATGTCGGCAACGGCGCCGGCCGCCTCGCGGTGCTCAACAAGATCGACGGCCTGTGGGACGAACTGCGGCCGCAGGCCGACGTCGACGCGGAAATCGCCCGACAGGTGCGTTCGTGCGCGAACATCCTAGGCCTGCCGCCCGAGAGCGTCTTCCCGGTTTCGGCCCGCAAGGCGCTGGTGGCCAAGGTCGGCGGCGACGCGGCGCTGCTGGCGAAGAGCCGGCTGCCGATACTTGAGGAGGCCCTGGCGCGCGATCTCCTGCCCGCCAGGCGCGAAATCGTCGCCCGGAGCACCGCGGACGAGGCGCTCAGGTTGGCTGCCGAGGCCCGCGAGCTGCTCCTGACGAAGGAAGCCTCGCTCCGGCGGGAGCTTTCCGAACTGATGGCGCTAAGGGGCAAGAACGAGAGCATCGTCGCCCAGGCCATCATGAAGGCCAAGACGGAAAAGGATGCCTACGAAAAAGGGCTGCGGGAGTTCCATGCGACCCGCAGCGTGTTTGGGCAGCTCTCCGAGACCCTTTACGCGCACCTGAGCCTCTCGGCGCTGCGCGTCGAGGTCAGACGGACGAGGGAAGCGATGCGTGATGCGCGCTTCACGCCGCAGCTGCTCGCAGCGATGGCCGGCCTTTTCGCCGGCGCGCGGGAGAGACTGGCCGCCGCTGAGACGACGGTCACCGAGATTTCGGCGATGATGGCCGCGATGCGCGAGCGCTTCGGCGCCATGCACGGCATCGCCCTGGAAGCGCCGCCCGCCCATTCGCTCGCCGACCGCAGGCGCCAGATCGACGAACTCGAGGCCCGCGCCCGCAGCCGTTTCGGCGGCTTCCTCGGCCTGCTCACGCGCGACAAGCAGACGATCACGCGGCAGTTCTTCGAGTCTGTCGCCTCACAACTCCGGCGGGTCTTCGATCATGCCAACCGCGACGCGGAGCGCTGGCTGCGCGCGCTGATGTCGCCGCTGGAAAACCAGATCCGCGAAGTCCATCGGCAGCTCCGGCACCGCCTCGACGGCGTCAAACGGATCCATGACGCGGCCGGCGAGCTCGAAGAGCGGATCGACGAGCTCTCCCGGGAACGGCAGCTGGTGGAAGACCGCCTGCGGCGGCTCGCCTTGATCGCCGCCGATCTCGAGGCGGCAATCGGGCGGGAAACGGCCAGAGAGAACGCTGAATAGATCGCTGCGCGCTTCGCTCGCGGCGTCGTGCGGGACTCAGGCCTTGCCGGTCAGCTTCAGGAACTTCGCCATCAGCTGCTCGTGGGTTTCGATGTGGTTGGGGTCCTGCGGGATGCAGTCGACCGGACAGACCTCGCGGCATTGCGGCGTGTCGAAGTGGCCGACACACTCGGTGCACTTGTCCGGGTCGATCACATAGATGTCGTCGCCCTGCGAGATTGCGCCGTTGGGGCATTCGGGCTCGCAGACATCACAATTGATGCATTCGTCGGTGATCATCAGGGCCATGGTTGCTTACCTTTCTGGAAAACGCCTTCAGGAACGTGTGTTGAACCTCTCTGCCAGCCGGGCCCCCACCAGCGGCTGAACGAACTTCGATACATCTCCTCCGAGCGACGCGATCTCGCGGACCATCGTCGCTGAAATGAACATGTACTGCTCCCCCGGCGTGAGGAACACCGTTTCCACGTCCGGGTGCAGGCTGCGGTTCATCCCCGCCATCTGGAATTCGTATTCGAAATCCGAGACCGCGCGCAGGCCGCGAATGATAACAGTCGCGCCCTGGGCGCGCAGGAAGCTCATCAGCAGGCCGTCGAAGCCCATCACCTCGACGTTGCCAAGCGGCGCGAGGATTTCGCGGGCGATGGCCACCCGCCCTTCGAGCCCGAAACAGGGATTCTTCGACCGGCTTTTGGCGATGCCGACGATGACACGGTCGAACAGCTTGCTGGCGCGCAGGACGATGTCTTCGTGTCCGCGGGTCAGCGGATCGAAGGTGCCCGGATAGACGGCGATTCTGTTGCTCACTGACGCTCCAGCAAATGATGGAAAACCTGCCCTGCCCTGCCTTTGCGGACGACCCGCCAGGGCGCGGGCGGTGTCACCTCGTGCTCCGATTCGACATAGACACACCCATCGTCGGCGACGATCCGGACGAGTCCGGACCACAGCCGGTCGAGCCAGCCCTGGCGGTAGGGCGGATCGACGAAGACGACATCGAACCCCTTGCCGGCCCACGAGGCCAGGAATTCTAGCGCATCGCCCCGCAGCACCTCGATGCGGCCGCCGCCGAGGGAGGCCGCATTCTGCCGCAGGGCGGTACAAACGCGTTGATCCCGCTCAAGGAGGACAACGTGCGCCGCGCCACGCGAAGCCGCTTCGAAGCCGAGGATGCCGCTGCCGGCGAACAGGTCGAGGCACGACAGCCCCGACAGGTCCTGGCCCAGCCAGTTGAAGAGTGTCTCGCGCACCCGGTCGGGCGTCGGCCGCAGGCCGGGCGCATCGACGACCTTGACCAGCCGGCTTCGCCATTCGCCACCGGTGATGCGGATCCTCGCCATCAGTCGGCGGCGACGATCACCGTCACGAGATGTTCCGCCCGGACGTGACGCGCGAACGCCTCGCGGACATCCTTCGCGGTGACCGCGGCGATGCGTTTCGGAAAGTCGTCGAGATAAGTGAGCGGCAGGCCGTAGAAGCCGATCGTCGACACGTGGCCGAGCAGCTTGGCGTTGCTGTCGATGCGCAGGGCCAGCCCGTCGATCAGGTTCTTCTTCGCGGCCGTCAGTTCGGCCGCCGTCGGCCCCGTGCGGATGAAGTCTTCGAGGACCTCGCGGGCGAGCTTGAGCGCCTCGCCGGCCTGTTCGCGCTTCGTCTGCAGGCCGATCTCGAACGGCCCTTCGAGCCGCTTGGGCGCGAAGTAAGAATAGACGCTGTAGGCATAGCCCCGCTTCTCGCGCACTTCCTTCATCAGCCGCGAGACGAAGCCGCCGCCGCCCAGCGTGTAATTGCCGACGAGCAGCGCGAAGTAGTCCGGGTCGCCGCGCCTCACCGCCGGCAGGCCGATGTGGATGTGGCTCTGCGTCGCCGGATGGTCGACCTTGACCGTTTCCGCCTTCGGCAGTGTCACGGCCGGCAGCGGCGATGCGGCCGCACCCGGCGGCAGGGCTTCGGTCAGGCGCTGGGCGACGCGCTCGGCCTCGTCGCGCGTCAGGTCGCCGACGATGGCCACCGTCGCCCGGTTCGCCGCGTAGTGGTCGCGGTGGAAGGCGATGAGGTCGTCACGCGTGATGCTTTCGACCGTCTCGACCGTGGCGACCGTACCGTAAGGATGGCCCGGATAGATCGCCGCCGAGAAGCGCTTCGCGGCGATCGCGTCGGGCCGGGTGTCGGCCTCGCGGATCGCGGCGATGGAGCGCGCCTTCTCACGGGCGAGCACGGCCTCGGGAAACGTCGGCCGCGAAGTCACGAGCCGAAGGAGATCGAGCGCAGCATCCCGCTCCTTCGGATAGGACAGCGTTCGCAGCGTGACGGACGCGCGGTCGTCGTCGGCCGAGCCGCCCAACTTCGCGCCGATGTCGGAGAGCCGCGCCGAAATGGCCTCCTCGTCGAGATCGCCGGCGCCGGCGTCGAGCATCGAGCGCGTCAGCCCGGCGAGGCCGGCCTTGCCGGCCGGTACGCGGACCCCGCCGGCATCGAAGCTCAGGTCGATGTCGATGATCGGCAGATCATGGGTTTCGACGAAATAGACTCTCGCCCCCGAGGGCGCGACCCAGTGCTGGATCTTCACGCCCGCGTGGGCCGCGAAGGAGATGGCCCAGACGAGCACGGCAAGCAGTGTTTTCATGTTTTCTTCTTCCTCAGTGGCGTGTTACCACGGCTGAGTTTCGCGGCTGCCGCGCTTTCGCCTGTTCGAGTGGCAACGGGTCGAGCACGGCGACGGTCAGGCGGTCGTCGCTTTCCTCGCCGAAGTATTTCCTGGCCACGGCCTGCACTTCCGCGGCGGTCACCGAGCGCAGCTTGTCGAGCAGCTTGTCGTAATCGCGCCAGTGGAAGCCGGCAGCCTCGAAGCCGCCGATCTCCATGGCCTGCGCCATCATCGAGTCGCGCTTGTAGACCTGGCTGGCGACGATCTGGGTCTTGATGCGCGCGAGCTCCTCTTCCTGCACGCCCTCGTCGCGGATGCGCGCGAGCTCCGCGCGAAGCGCCGCTTCGAGTTCCGCCACCGTGTGGCCCTCGGCGGGCTGGCCGACGAGCAGGAACATGGCCTCGCCTCGCACCGTGCCGTCGTAGCCGGCGCCGACCGACTGGGCGATCCTGCTGCCGCGGACGAGATGCTTGGGCAGCCGCGCCGAATCGGTGCCGTCGAGCACCCCGGCGAGCACCTCGAGGGCATAGATCTCCCGATCGCCATCGACATCGCGCAGTTTTGGCATCTTCCAGGCCATCGCCAGGTAAGGCAGCTTCGCGGGCGCCTTGACCGTCACGCGCTTGATGCCCCGTTGCTCCGGCTCGTTCTGAGGCTTGCGCTCGGGCAGCGGCCTCGCCTTGACACGCCCGTAGGTGCGTTCGGCATCGCGGAACACCTGCCGGTGATCGACATCGCCGACGACGATCAGGTAGGCATTGTTCGGTGCGTACCAGCGGCGGTACCAGTCCATCGCGTCCTGCCAGGTCATGTGCTCGAGATCGTCCATCCAGCCGATGATCGGCCGGCGGTACGGATGGGCACGGAAGGCCGCTGCGTTGAGCGCCTCGTGCACCAGCGCCTGCGGATTGTCCTCGGTGCGCATGCGCCGTTCTTCCATGACCACCTTGATCTCGGAGGCGAAGTCTTCCGGCTTGAACGCGAGGTTCGCCATGCGGTCGGCCTCGAGCGCCATCATCCGCGGCAGCGCCGCCTTCGGCACGATCTGGAAATAGGCCGTGTAGTCGAGGCTCGTGAAGGCATTGTCGCGGCCGCCGGCCTCGGCGACGACGCGGTTGAACTCGCCGGCCTTCACCGTCTTCGTGCCCTTGAACATCATGTGCTCGAGCACATGGGCGACGCCGGAGGTGCCGTCCTTCTCGTCCATGGCGCCGGCACGGTACCAGACCATATGGACGGCCGTGGGCGCGCGCCGGTCTTCCTTGACGATCACGCGCATGCCGTTCGCCAGTTGTTTTTCGTAGGGGTTGGCCAGCAGGCTGCCCGGCACGAGCAAGGCAGCCAGGATCAGGGCTTTTCGCATGTCCATGTAAGCGCTTCTGTTAGAATGGTTTTTTGCCGGTGATGATAACCCGGCGCTGCTTCTGACCGCCATCCTCATGTTTGGTTTCCTGAAAAAGAAAGACGACGCCGGCCCCCCCGAAGGCAGCAAGCCCACGTGGGCCGAGCGGCTCAAAGCCGGCCTTGCCCGGACCCGGGCGCAGCTCGGCGCGCCGCTCGCCAACTTGTTCCGCCGGGCGAAGATCGACGACGAACTGCTCGAGGAGCTCGAATCGACGCTGCTGATGGCCGACTGCGGCGTCGAGGCGACGCAGTGGCTGCTCGATGAGCTGAGGGCCCGCGTCCGGCGAGACCGGCTCGAGTCGCCCGAGCAGTTGCGGAAGGCGCTGGTGGAACTTCTCACCGGCCTGCTCGCGCCGCTCGAGCGGCCGCTCGATTTCTCGACCCACAAGCCCTTCGTGATCATGATCGCGGGCGTGAACGGCGCCGGCAAGACGACCTCGATCGGCAAGCTGGCCAAGCATTTCCAGGGCCAGGGCAAGTCGGTGCTGCTCGCGGCCGGCGATACCTTCCGCGCGGCCGCGCGCGAACAGCTCGCCGAGTGGGGCCGCCGCAACGATGTGACCGTCATCGCCCAGGAATCGGGCGACCCGGCCGCGGTGGTCTTCGACGCCATCGCCGCGGCGAAGGCGCGCGGCATCGACGTGGTGCTTGCCGACACCGCGGGCCGGCTGCCCACCCAGCTCCATCTCATGGAGGAGATCGCCAAGGTCCGCCGCGTAATCCAGAAGGCCGAGCCTTCCGGTCCGCACGAGGTGATGCTGGTGCTCGACGCCAACATCGGCCAGAACGCGATCACCCAGGTCAAGGCCTTCGACAAGGCGATCGGCGTCACCGGGCTCGTCGTCACCAAGCTCGACGGCACGGCCAAGGGCGGCGTACTCGCGGCCATCGCCCGCCAGTGCCCGAAGCCGATCCGCTACATCGGCGTCGGTGAGGGCATCGAGGACCTGCAACCCTTCCGCGCTTCGGAATTCGTCGAAGCGCTGTTCGAGCAGTGACCCGCCGCCGGGCCGCCCCAAGGCGGGGCCAGCCAACGACCGGGAGCCGCGCAGCGGCGAACAACCGTCACCCCCTTCCCCGGGAAGGGGGATGGGGGGAAGGGTCTGCATGATTCGCTTCGACCACGTCAGCAAGCGCTACCCGCCGGGTATCGACGCCCTGACGGATGTCAGCTTCGAAATCGGCAAGGGCGAACTCGTCACCCTCGGTGGTCATTCGGGCGCCGGCAAGTCGACGCTGCTCAAGCTCGTCGCCGGCATCGAGCGGCCGACCGGCGGTGCCGTGCTGGTCAATGGCCAGAATGTCGGCAGCATGAAAAGGAGCGCCCTGCCCTTCCTCCGCCGCAACATCGGCCTCGTCTTCCAGGACCAGAAGCTGCTCTTCGACCGCAGCGTCTTCGACAACGTCATGCTGCCGCTTGCCATCGCCGGCTTCCCGCCCGGCGAGGCGAAGCGCCGCGTGCAGGCGGCGCTCGACAAGGTCGGCCTGCTCGACCGGCAGAAGGCGATGCCCGTGATGCTCTCGGGCGGCGAACAGCAGCGGCTCGCCATCGCCCGCGCCGTCGTCGGCCGGCCGGGTCTGCTGCTCGCCGACGAGCCGACCGCTCATCTCGACGACGAAACCGCCGCCGATGTGGCGCGCATCTTCCTCGAATTCCGCGAGGTCGGCGTCACCGTGCTCATCGCCACCTACGACGACCGCCTGTTCGGCGCGCCGCGCCGGCTGAGTCTCGATCACGGGAGGCTCGTATGAGAAGTTGGGCCGCCCAGCACTGGCACGCCTTCACGCTCGCGCTGCGCCGCCTGGTCGCGACACCGATCAACACCGTGCTGTCGCTGCTCGCCATCGGCATCGCGCTCGCGCTGCCGGCCGGCGGCCAGATGCTGCTCGCCAACGCGCTTCAGCTCGCGCGCGACGCCGCGCCGACGCCGCAGATCTCGCTGTTCATGGACGTCGGCGCCGACCGCCGCGCGAGCCAGGACATCGAAAGCCGGCTGAAGCACCACCCGGGCGTCAAGGCCGTGCGCTTCATCGCCCGCGAGGACACGCTCGCGCGCATGAAGGCGGGCGAGGGGCTCGCCGACGTCATCGAGGCGCTGCCGAAGAACCCCTTCCCCGATGCCTTCACCATCACCCCGGCCGACGACGGCCCGCAGGCGATGGAGCAGCTCGCCGCCGAACTGCGCAAGCTGCCGAAGGTGGAGCACGTGCAGCTCGATTCGGACTGGGTGCGCCGGCTCGATGCGCTGCTCAAGGTCGGCCGCACGGCCATCCTGCTGCTGGCGCTGCTGCTCGGCGTCGGGCTCGTCGCCATCACCTTCAACACCATCCGCCTGCAGGTGATGGCGAGCCGCGCCGAGATCGAGCTCTCGCGGCTCCTCGGCGCGACCGACGCCTGGATCCGCCGGCCCTTCCACTACTTCGGCGTGCTCCTCGGCCTCGCCGGAGGTCTGGTCGCCTGGGCCATCGTCGCCGCCGCGACGCTCTGGCTCGCCGAGCCGATTGGCGAACTCGCGCGGCTCTACAGCTTCGACTTCGCGCTCAAGCCGCTGTCGCTCACCGATTCGCTCGCCCTGCTCGGCGCCGCCGCCGCGCTCGGCTGGCTCGGCGCCGGGCTGTCGCTACGGCAGCATCTCGGCGCCAGCTGAGCCAGGCTCAGAGCGACGATCCGCCGCTTCAAAGCTTTTCGAGTGGCTCGTATCGCCTCTGCTCGCCGCTCGATCACCCCGCTACCAGCCTCGTACCAGCCCCGATGGTGGCGTTGCGCTCCATATCTCCATATGGCTTTTTTTAATGCCGAGTGCTAGCCTTCGCTCATGGCTCACGCCCGCTTCGATTGGGACCCCGACAAGGACGCCGAAAATCAGAGGAAGCACGGGGTTTCATTCATCCGGGCCCAATATGCGTTCGCAGACCCACGGCGCGTGATTGCCAAGGATGTCGCCCACAGCCAAACCGAAGAGCGCTTCTATTGCTTTGGCGAAGTCGATGGCGGCAGCCTGACGGTGCGATTCACTTATCGCGCTTCGGTCATTCGCATCATCGGCGCCGGTTACTGGCGCAAAGGAAAGGCAATCTATGAGCAGGCGAATCAAATACACCGATGAGCCTCTTGGCGAGGTCAAGGTAGTCCCCGATTTTCTCCCCTCGCCGGCCGAACTGGCGTTCCGCGAGGAGGGCGTCAAGGTCACACTGGCGCTGAGCAAAAAAAGCGTCGAGTTCTTCAAATCCGAGGCGGCGCGACATCACACGCAATACCAACGCATGATTCGTCGGCTTCTCGACGCCTATGTCGATGCTCAGGTCCGAACCCGCGAATCGACGGAGCCGGGTTCCCGCACGCGGGTGAAGGGACGCGGGGAATCGGCGACTTCGGACACTTGATTACCCAAGATCATCGCCGGGCATGTCGCCGCGATCGAGCGCAGGCCAATGGCTGCCGTCTGCCACAACCAGCCCCCCAGCCCGCCAATCGGCCAGTCCGGGACGCCACGAAGGGGCAGTCCCGAGGATGACGGGAGTTAGGGCGTAGCCCCACAAACGGTGCGAATACGGTGTCGGTTTGCCGCTCAGGCGGCATCTCGGCGACGTGCGGGCCGCTGGCCCAGCGCGCTCATTCGGCGAGCGTCTCCAGCAGCGCGAACAGGCGCGCGTAGAAGTCGGGGTCGGTCACGGTCTCCTGGCCGACCTTGATCAGCGCTTCGCTGCCCTCCGGGATCGGCAGCGAGATGGAGCCGATGCCGGCGACACTGACGCCGCTGCTCTGGCTGCCCGCCTTCACTTCGTAGCGCGTCTGGATCGCGCTGGCGAAGACCACGCTGCCCTTCGCCTCGGACATGCAGACGAGCGTGATCTCGAGCTGCATCTGCTGGTTCCGCTTCGGATGGAAGTACTTGCTGCCGCGCACGTTTTCCACAGTGGCCGTCTCGATCTGGTAGCCCTGGCTCAGCAGCGCCCGCCGGCCAAGCCGGCAAGCGATGTCGGGCGCCACCTCGAGCTGGCGCTGGAACGGCGACTGCGGCACGAACTCCTCCAGCGTGTAGACCGGCGGCGCCTTGGGCGACGAGCTGCAGCCGCCGACGAGGGCGAGCAGTCCGCAGCATGCCGCCACGGGGAAGGATCTGGCGAATCGCGACATCGGCAACGTCGGCGCCCCTACCGGCGCCCCCGGATTGGAGATGCTTGGATTTTACGGGATCGGCACATCAGGCCGGCGTCCGTCGCCGGCACACGGCACGAAGCGACCCGCGGCCGGCGTGTTACGACGGCTGAGTTTCGGAACCGCCAATGAAAAAGCCCCGCCGGGGCGGGGCCTTCGAACACCGGGTGGAGCGCTCTGCGAACGCGGGCTCAGAACTTGACGGTCACGCCGGCATAGAGCGAGCGGCCCGGGCCGGGCACCGCCGTGCCCCACTGCGGGTAGTTGGGCAGCGCCGGGTTGGTCATGGTCGTGCCCTGGCCGACGTAGGCACCGCCGGTCGGCAGGTAGTAGAGCTTGTCGAACAGGTTCTCGACGCCGAAATCGACGCGCGCCTGCTTCCACGCATAGCTCGCACGCAGGTTGACGAGGCCGTAGCCCGGCGTCCTGATCTCGTTGCGGACCTTCGAGACGTCCGTCTTCGCCTTGACCGCGACGACCTCGATGCCGTTGTCCCAGCCGCCGAGCCGGTGCGTGAGCGTCAGCCGGCCGTTCAAGGGCATGATGTTGTAGAGCCCGTCATTGGTGTCGAGGTTCCTGCCGTTCGTGTAATTGACGAGACCCTTGAGCCCGAACTCGCCGGCGCCGGTCTTCGCCAGCGGCATCTTGCCGGAGAGATCGATGCCGTAGAGCCTCGCCGACTGGTTCATGTACTTGAGCACCGAGAAGCCGTTCACCACCGGTGTCGTCGCCGGCGCGTTGGTCGTGGCGTTCCACTGCACGGCGTCGATGTAATCGGAAACGCGCGTGTAGTAGGGCGTGGCCTTGAACTCCCAGCCGCGGTCGGCCGCGTGCCAGTCGAAGGTGGCCGAGAGCGTGTTGGCCTTCTCGGCCTTAAGGTCGAGATTGCCGACGTAGCCGTTGCCGTCGCCGACGAAGTTGTTCATCAGCGCCGCCATCTGCCAGGTCGACCACGGATAGAGCTCGTAGAGGCTTGGCGCGCGCTCCTTGTGGGCGAAGCCGAACTCGATCTCCTGCGTCGCGCTCATCGCGTAGCGGGCGAGCAGCGTCAGGTCCGTGTTGTTGAACGTGCGCTCGTGGCTCTGCGCGTTGAAGAGGTTGGCATCGCGGCCCTGGTTGCCGCCGCCGGCCGGGTTGTAGCCGACGGCCGTGCCCGCATCGCTCGTCACGCGCTCGTAGCGCAAGCCGGCGAGCGTCATCCACTGCGGGCTGAAGCGCGCCTCCCATTCGCCGAAGAGCGCCGCGCGGTTGCGCTCGCCGTCCTTGATGTTCCAGAAGGTGCCCGGCCACATGCCGCCGCCGGAGGGCGGCCACCAGTCGTCGAGCCGGTAGCGATGCAGTTCCATGCCCGTGCGCAGCAGGTCGCGCTGCGAGAGCGGCAGTTCCGCCTTGACGGTCGCGCCGGTCGTCGTGCTCTCGGTGTACATCGGCATGCCCGCCGCGCAGGTCGGCCCGAGCGGCGAGCAGGGCGTGCCGTTCAACGCGGTGGGGCCGCCCGAGGCCGAGCCGTACCAGTAGCGCTTGTCGGCGCCGAAGTCCATGAAGTGGTCGACCTTCTCGTGATACACGCGCGCGTCGAGCCGGCCCCAGTCGAAGGCGCCGAGGTAGCGCAGGTTCACCTTGGTGCTTTCGTTGTCGAGCATGTCCATGCGCTGGTTCGGCCAGAGCTGGTAGGGCATGTCCTGGTAATTGACCTTCGCCTCGACGAGATGGCTGCCGCCGCGGAACGCCGCGCCCAGCGTGTGGTTGCGCGTCTTGTAGGCGGTCGAGCCGACTTCGTCGCGATCGAGCGTGCGGTCGGCACGCCCCGTGAACGTGTAGTTCTTGAAGTCGCCGCCGGCCTTGTAGTTCTCGGACTCGGCCGTCGCGCCGGCGTAACTCAGGCTGAACGACTCGGTGGCGTAGGTGGCGCCGAGGTTGGCGCCCCAGGCGTCGCCGTTGCTCCGGTAGAAGGCGCCGGCCTCGCCCTTGGCGAGGCTGCCCTGGCCGGGCGCCGCAAACACCGGTGGCGCGCTCTCGACCGCGATGGTGCCGCCGATCGAATCGCCGCCGGCCGACACAGGCGAGATGCCGGCCCAGACGCTGATCGCGGCGACCTGGCTCGGATCGATGTAGGAGAGCGGCGTGTTCATGTGGTTCGGGCAGGCCGCGTAGAGGTCCATGCCATCGACCTTGATGCGCAGCCGCTCGTCGGCGAGGCCATGGACGACCGGCAGCGAGGAGACGCCGCCGGCACCGTAGAGCGAGACGCCGGGCACGTCGCGCAGCAGCGTGGCGGTGTCGCTGGTCGCCGCGCGCATGCGCGTGACGTCCGCGCTCTCGACCTTCTCCGGCCGGGCGGCCTCGTCGATCTTCGCCCCGGTGACGACGACTTCGGACAAGTTCCTTTCCTGCGCATGGAGCGCGAAGGGCATGGCCGCGATGGCCAGCGCGAGCGGGAGTTTGCGGGTGTTCATGATGTCGGAGGATGAAGTGAAATGAGTGACGGGAATTCTAGGAAGCGGTCTCTCGCGGCTCGTGCGACACGTTGTCGCACGCGGGCGGAAATCCGCATCGGCGCTTGACGACGATCAAGCGATCGAGAATGCCAGCGCCAACCGGCGAAGGCCGAGGACGATCAGCACGCCCGCCGCCGCGAGATTGAGCCAGCGCGCGAGCCACGGCCGGCCGACGCGCAGCTCGCGGCCCAGACGTCCCGCGAGCGGCACGAGGACGAGCAGCGGCGTCATCGCCGCGCCGAGGCCGAAGGCGAGCCCGTACGCCGCGCCCTGCGCGAGGCCGCCGGCCTGCGCCGCGAGCGCGAGCAGCGAGGCGAGCGGCACGCAGGGCGTGAGCGACAGCGCGGCGCCGAGGAAGAGCGGCGGCAGGCCATCGCGCCGGCGATGGAAGCGGAGCGGTTGAGCCGCGCCAAGACTCAGCCGTGGTAACACGCCAGCGCATCGCCGGGGCGACCGCAAGAGCCACAGCCCGGCCGCGATACTGGCGCCGCCGATGGCGACGTTGCCCCAGGCGCCGCCCAAGGCTTGCGTCAGCCCGGCACCGACGCCGGCCGCGAGCGTCGCGAGCAGCGTGTAGGTGGCGATGCGACCGGCGAGGAAGATGCCCGTGTGCACGAAGGCTTCGCTCCGCCCGCTCGCGCGGCCGAGCGCCCAGGTGCCCATGAACGGCAGGCAGGTCACCGTGCAGGCCGTGAGCCCCATCGAGACGCCGAGGAGCCAGATGGTCGCCAGCGTCACCTGGCCGGCAGCGAGCGCGTCAGGCATCGGCGGAGCGGACGTTCCCGCGCTTGACGAACCTGACCGGCTTCACCATGCCATCGGGCAGTTCGCCCTTGACGCGCCGCTTGTAGTAGTCGCGGCTCGACGAGAAGACGGCCCACGGCCCCCACTTGAGGCTGATGACGCCGTCCTGCGGACAATACTCGGCGCAGCGCCCGCAGAGCGTGCAGTCCTCGTTGTAGGCCTTGCGCCCGGCCTGCTGCGAGATCTCGGGGATGTCCATCGGGCAGGCGTCGGTGCAGATGTGGCACTTGCCGCACTGCTCGGCGCTCGGCTTGGCGAGCCGCATCGGCGAGAGCCGCTGGAACAGGGCGTTGAACGACAGCAGCGGACAGATGCGGCAGAACGGCTGGCGGATGGCGAGCGCGCCGACGACGGTGAAGCCGACGAGCACGTTCGCGATCGCGCCGAGCGCGAAGCTCCAGCCGTCGCCGGTGCGCAGCGCGAGCTGCTCCGTGTCGCCCGTCAGTAGCGTCGTCGCGACCCGCGACGGACAGACGTCGCAGTAGGGATTGCCGAGCGAATGCGGCGTGACACCGAGGCCTGTCAAGAGCGGCAGCAGGAAGACCAGCGCGAGCAGCATCAGCCACTTGACCGGCCGCACGCGCCTTGTCTCGACGAGGTCGCCCTTCTGGAAGCGGCGCAGATCGATGCCGAAGCGGCGGCCGACCCGGCCGATCCACTCCTGGATCGTGCCGAGCGGGCAGACCCAGCCGCAGAAGGCCTTGCCGATGACGAAGAAGAAGGCGAAGAAGCTCAGGAGCGTCATCAAGAGCGGCAGGACCATCTGGAAGGTGAGCTGCTGCGCGCGGACGATCGCCTCGCCGACGCGGTGATGCAGCTGGTGCTGCGTCGGCACGAGCACGCAGTAGGCGGCGTTCTGCTTGTCGTAGGCGCACGAGAGGGCCGGCAGCGCGCCGCTGATCTTCTCGGCCGAATAGTGGCCGACGATGCTGCTGCCATAGACGGTCAAAAGGAGCATCAAGAGCTGGACGACGAAGCGCAGCCGGCCCAGGGTGGGGAAAAGCGCCTTAAGCATGGTTCGTCTCCGCAGACTCAGCCGTGGTGGCACGCCGGCGCAACAGGGGCAGCGCCGCGATCATGCCGACCAGCCCGAACGCCGCGCCCCAGCCGAGGCTGCGGTCGCGGTCCGGGTCCGGCGAGTAGCCGTAGTTGAAGGCCGTGAGGTAGCGCCGGCCGGAATCTTCCTTCTCGGTGGCAAGCACGAATTTCGCGCGGCGCGGGCCGCCGTGGCCGCCCGGCTCGCCTTCGCGCGGCGGGCGAAAGTCGCGGGGAAAGACGACCATCGCGTAGCCTTCGGCGTTCGTGAGCACGCTCGACCGGCTGCCGAACTCGGTTTCCATGACCAGCGGCTGGTTCGCGAGCGGCCTGCCCTGCCAGCGGACGAGGAAGCGCCACTTTTCGCTTTCCCGGTAGTTGCCGTGTTCCCTCGGCAGCGGATCGGGGATGATCTCGAGCTCGTGGCGCGATTGCGCGAGCAGCGCCGTGGGCGCCTCGCCGGGATTGCTGAAGTACCAGGCGGTGGAGGCCACGCGCACCTCGGCATCGGACTCCTGACGCGCGATCACCCAGTGGTAGTTGCCGACCCGCGGCGCGGCCGACTGGAACTTTGCGCCCTCGGGGCCGACGGGATAGGCGACACGCTTTCGCTCTTCTGGCCCGTCGGCCGCGAAGACGACGATCTCGCCGGCCTCGATGCCGACGGGCCGCACGGCGGCACTGGCGCGGTCGCCGCGCTGGCCCATGACCGGCACGAGCAGCGGCTGCTTCGTCCATTCGCGCGCGGCCGGCCGTGCGGGCGGCGGCGCGGCCTGCGCCATGGCCGCATGATCGTGCTGCGCGTGGGCGGGCGCTCCGCACAGGACGAGGAGCGCGATGAAACTCAGCCGTCGCATGACGCCGTCTCCTAGCGGAAATCGTAGCGGTAGGTCAGCATGACGCTGCGCGGCGCCGCGGCCGTGTAGGTGACCTTGCCGGCGGTGTCCTTCTTCACCTCGAAGGCGTAGCGATCATCGAACAGGTTGTCGGCGTTGAGCGTCAGCGAGTGCGGACCCCACTCGTAACCGACCGAGAGATTCGTCACCCATTCCCAGCCCGGATACTTCTCGGTGTTGGCGTTGTCTAGCCAGTATTCGCCCCAGCTGTTCGACGACAGCCGCACGCGCCAGCCGCCGCCCCGCCAGCCGACGAAGACGCCGTACTGGTGCTTCGGGATGAAGGGCAGCGCCTTGCCGGCACGGTCGACGTTGACCGTCGTGGTGCCGACGCGCACCGGCTCGGTGAAGTCTGTGTAGGTGTAGTCGGCGTAGCCGTAATGGCCGCCGAGTTCCCAGCCGCCGCCGAGCCCGAAGGCGCCGGCCAGCTCGAAGCCGAGCTTGCGGGTCTTGCCGGCGTTGAGATAGGTCGTCACGCCGCCGTTGCTCTGCTGGACGATCTCGTCGCGCACGTCGGTGCGATAGACGCTGGTGTCGAGCGTCCAGCCGGCACCGCGGCCCTTGAGACCGATCTCGTGGTTGCGCGCGACCGGTGCATCGAGCGATGGATTGGTCGAGATCTCCGAGCCCGAGGGAATCTGCCCGGCCTGCGCGACCATGGCGAAGACGTGGAACGCATCGCCGAGCCTGTAGCTCGCGGCGAGCTTCGGCGCCGGCAGGTTGAAGGTCTTTTCGAGCGAGGTGTCGCCGGCGCCGGCGACGTAGCGGCCGCTGGCGTAGTCGTAGCGCCAGATCTGGTGGTTGTTGTCCTTGAAACGGACGACGTCGTAGCGGCCGCCGACGTCGATGATCCAGCGGTCCGACGGCCGCCACGACTCCTGCAGATAGAGGCCGGTGAGGAGCGTCGACGAATCGTCGATCTCGGCGAGCGTGCCCTTCTCGTCCGAGCGCGTGGCGACGATGCGGCCGGCCACGAGCGTCACGTCGCGGTACTGGTACTTGCGCGAATCGGGCTGGCGCTCCTGCCGCACGGTGATGCCGCCGACCAGCGAGCCGCCGGCATGCCGGTACTGGCCTTCGAGATCGGTCCCCAGGTTCCAGACCCAGCTGTTGCTCTCGTTGATCATGCCGGTGACCGGGTGATAGTGGTACCAGGTGTTGTAGTAGAGGCGCGGCTTGAAGGTGAAGTCGCCGCGCTGCATCTCGAGCTTGGAATTGAGGAACCAGACCTTCGAATAGCGGCCCGAATGCTTCCAGGCTTCGGAGGTGCCCGTCTGCTTGCCGGTCGCGAGGAACTGGTCGTAGAGCGTTCTGTCCATCACGCCCGGCAGCTGCACGTTGGCCTCGGCGTAGGACAGCTCGCTCTCGATGACATCGCCCGTTCCGAGGATCAGGCCGTGCTTGAGCGACGTTTGCGTCGTGTCGAACTTGTTCCACCAGCGCCAGTCGTTGTCCATCCTGCGGTGGGTCGCGGTGATCGCGAGGGCCTGGTTGCCGGTGACGTTGCCGCCGTAGCGGAGGTGGTAGTTCTGCGTGTCCTCGTTGCCGTAGCCGATCCTGAGGTTGTTGGCGGTCTTGTCGAAAACGGACTTCGAGAAGATCTGGATCGCGCCGCCGGAACTGCCGGTGGCGAATAGGTTGCCCGGACCCTTGGCGACCTCGATGCGCTCGATGTCGAGCGTGTCGACGAAGTCGAGCCGCGTGAAGCTGTCCGGGTCGGTGAGCGGCACGCCGTCGCGCAGCACCATGATCTCGCGGATGCCGTAGGCCGCCTTGAGTCCCGCGCCGCGGATGATCAGCCGCGCGTCGAAGCCGCCGTTCTTGCTGTCGATGAGCACGCCGGGGATTTCCTGCAGCGCCTCCTTGACGTTGAACATCTTCCGCTGGTCCATCGTCTCCTTGCCGACGACGGAGATCGCCTGCGGCACTTCGGCGGTCGCGCGCGCCTCGCGCGTCGCCGTGACGCTGACATCCGACAGCACCTTCTCCTCGGCGCCTGCAGACAGTGTTGCGGCCGCGCCGATGAGGCCGGCCAGCGCTTTCCGCTTTCTCGACACGATGTCTTTCCTCCCCTGAAACGAGCGGTGCGAGTCTAGGGCGGGGGACGATGCCGGGCCTGCGACCCGCGGTCGCATGCGACAACGTGTCGCGCCGCGCCCGGGGGCCTGCGCGGCGTGGAATGGAAACGATCCGTCGATACCGGCGTATTACGACGGCTGAGTTTCAGGCCGACGGGCGCAGGCCCCATGGCGGCCCCGGGCAAGGCAAGGGACGGGGCTATTGCCCCACGGTTTCACTCGAACCGCAGCGGATCGGCGAGAAGCGGCGAATAGTCCGGGTTGTAGGTGCCGCCGGCGGTGTAGGGCTTGTCCTCGTCGATGAGGGTCTTCGCGTTGCCGAGACGGTAATCCATCGAGGTCGGGTCATCGAGATGCACCGGCCGCTCGGTGATCACCTCGCCGGTCTGCCAGGCGCTGCCGTCGAGGCGCGTGAAGGCCTGCCGCGGTGTGCGGAAGTAGCGGAAGGTGACCGGCGTTTCGGGGAACACGTCCTTGCCGAGCGTATAGCTTTGCGTGGCCACGACCTGGCGGTAGCGGCGCGCGGCCGCAAGCGCATCCTTCGCCGGCGGGAACAGCAGCGCCGCCTCCAAGCTGCCGTCGGCGCGCAGATGCGCGCGCCGCGCGGTGAATTCGCGCATCAGTCTCTGCCGCAGTGCCTGGCCGGCCTGAAACGCTTCGGCGCTCGAGGTGTCGAGTACGGCCGGCCAGGCGGCGCTGTAGCCGTCCGCCGGAACGATGCGCGTCGCGAAGTGGCGGTTCATCGCCTCGGGCATGTCGCCGTAGAGGCTCGCGCCGACGACCGTCTCGAGGAAGTGGCGTAATTCGCCGCGGTTCATGCGCCGGTTGATGGGGTCGCCCATCGTGGCGCGTCCCGGTGTCGCCTCGGCCGTCGCCGCGCGGTCGGCGCGGTAGCCGAGATAGTCCATCTCCTTCCAGCCGGCGGCACCCGCGAACTTTCGCGGCAGCGACCAGGTGCTGTCGACGGTGTTGCCGGTGCCGGACGTGAACGTGGGGAATTCGCTCCGGCGCACGGCGCTGTGGCAGCCGAGGCATTGCATCAGCTCCTCGCGCTTCTGCGGCCGCAGCACGCCTTGGGCGTCCTCGATCCAGCCGGCGAGATACCAGCCGGCACCGTTGTCGATCCAGCCCTGGGCGTCATTGCCGTAGATCGAACGGCCCTCCTCCTTGTCGCCCGGGCGGAACTGGGCGTGCCGGAAGTCCCACCATTTGTACAGGTAGCGGATTTCCTTGACCCGGCGGGCGCGGGTGCCGGGGAAGGGGCTTGGCGCAGCATCGGTGCCGTCGGCGCCGACATCGACGTAGTGCAGCGGATGGGCGAATTCGGTGCCGACCGGATAGACACCTTTCTCCAGCGGCACGTCCTTCGCGCCGCCGAGATAGGTCTTGCCGTCTTCCGCCGCGAGCCGGTTCTGGATGGCCTTTTCGAGCAGCTCGAGATTGGCGGCGTAGGTCGCGAGGTCGTAGCGGCCATCCTCGGTCTTCATGAAGGCCGAGGGCAGCCGAACGTAGATGCCGGAGACCGAGCCCGTCATGGGCGTGAAGATGCCGTAGGGCATGAAGTTGATCGCGCGCCAGCCGGTGATCCAGCGATCGCCGTCCTTGAAGAACCCGTTGGCCTCGCGCGCCGAGCGCACGAAGCCGTCGGCCCCGGCCGGCAGGTCGGCCGGATCGAGGCCGGGAAAGAGCCGCCAGTCGCCCGTGCCGCCTTCCCAGCGGCGAGGATCACCCTTGCGCTTCGCAAAGGCGGGCGCCCAGTTGTCCTCGCGGATCCACGCGGCCATGTCCCAGGCCGCCGGGTCCTGGCCGAGCGCCCTGACGCGGGCGAGGAGCTTTTCTGGAAAGAGCGTGTTCTCCCAGCGGTTGAGGGTCGCGAGCGGCGCCGTGGTGTCGAGCGGCGCGAAGCTGTAGTCGGTCTGGAGGTTGCCGATGTTGTCGGCGAGTCCGGCCTGCGGGTTGTTGCCCATGCCCTCGAGATAAAGGCCGTTGTTGTGGCAGTACTGGCAGGCGTTCTGCGTGCCGGCCGAAGTCTCGATGTAGCACTGGGCGGGGACGTGGGCGTAGGGGTTGGAAAACGCGAGCGGGCTGACGCGGTCGCCGGCGAGCGAGGCGGGCGCAGCCGTCTCGCCCGCCTCGGCCACCGCGCCGCCCCCGCCGCTGCCGCAGCCGAACAGCGCGGCCGCGAGCCCGCCGGCGGCAGCGAGGACCGTCATGGCGACGCCCGGAAATCGGAAACGCATCGAACTTCCCTCGCGTGAACGGGAAAAACCGCAGACCGGGGATGCCCGGCCTGCGGCGTTCTTCGGCAAGCTTACTTGATGCCCGGCAGGCCGCCGATATAGCCGACTGGCGCGTGGAAGCGGTCGATCTTCGACAGCAGCTGCGCCTTGAGGTCCGCCGGCACGCTGCCGGGCAGATCGCCCCAGTGCTGGGAGTTGCTCATGATGTAGGCGTGGCCGTTGAGGTTGTCGATCACCTGCAGCCCCGTATGCTCGGCACCGGCGACGGCGCTGAGAACGCGCGTCAGCTTCTTCGTATCGACGTTGTAGGCCCAGAGGAAGTTGTTGACGTGCATGCCCGAGTCCTCACCGATGAAGAGCGTGCGCATCTTCTCCGAGAAGAACAGGTTGTCCGGGTTGGCGATCTTCTTCGGGTTGGCCGTGTTGCCCTGGGCGTCCTTGGCGATGTCCTCGCCGAGCAGCGCGGACTCGACGTACATCTTGGTCGCCACATAATCCGAAGCGATCGCCTCGCCGCCGTTGGCCGTCTTCTGGCCGCCCGAAAGCTCGGCCGTGTAGGTCGCCCCGGCGGACAGTTTCGCCAGCTTGATGTGGTCGGCCGGCTCGTTGGTCATGCTGGTCATGCTGTCGCGGATCGAGGACATGGCGATGTAGATCTTCTTGTCCTTGGCGTTGAAGGCGATGCCTTCCATCTTGGTGAATTCCGTCGTCGCGCCGACGATCGCGGCGTAGCGGCGGGTTTCGAGGAAGGCGGCGGCCTTCTCCATGCCCGGCTTCACCGCCAGGCACTCGTCGGCCGTCGACCCGGCGCGCACGCGCACGTGCGTCGCCGGGCAGGCACCGGCCGAGGGCGCCACGGCATCGAAGATGTCGGTGAAGGTGACGCCGCTGTCGATGATGGCCTTGATCTCGGCGTCGGTGGCGTGCCCCAGCTTGTACCAGGTCAGGTCGGCGGCGCCGCCGCCCGTCGCCGAAGTCTGGTTCCACTTCGCCGCGTAGAGCGTGCCGGCCGAAAGATCGCGCGCCTTGTCGGCGACGAACATCGTCATCAGGCCATGGGTGCCGTCATCGCCGAAGTAGGCGGTCTTCTCGTCGGCCAGGACCTTGGCCTGCTCCCAGGTACCGCGACCCATCGCGTAATGCTTGACGACGGTGGTCGTGCCGTCCTTGCCGACCGTGACTTCGGGGATGAAGCCATAGTGGTAGGGGTTGGCGGTCCTGGTGTTCTTCCAGTAGAGCTCGGTCATCGCCTTGATGCCGGCGGTCGTGGTGCTATAGCCGCTGGTCAGCGGGTTGTATTGCAGGTCGTAGTCTTCTTCCGAGCCGAGGTGGGTGTTCCACGGCGTCTGCGAGCCGAAGCAGTTGATCCAAGTGCCATTGACGGAGGAGAAGTCGATCGGCCGCTGCGACTTGACCGAGAGCGCCCCGCCGTTACCCTGCGTCAGGCCGGTGAGCACCATGCCGGTCGGCGTGCGCGTATACCAGCCCGGCGTCGTCCAGGCTTCGGAACCGTCCGAGAGCAGCCAGTCATACTCGAAATGGGTGACGAGGAACAGATTGCCGTCGACCACGAGCAGGCTGTTGGCATCGGGGGTTTCCAAAACGACCGGCTTGCCGGCGGGATCCATCAGCGGCGTCATCGTGTGATCGTAGGCCTGCCCCGCCGGATTCGCGTTGCCGCCGACCTTGTCCTTGACACCAAACAACGTGTAGTAAGTCAGCGGATATTCCTTCTTGGCGCCGGTGTCGAAGGTCACCACTGCCTTGGCCATGATCTTGGTCGTCGCCATGTCGTCGGCCGTCGTCGGCGTGTCGGAAGTCTCGACGAACTCGACCGACTTGATCTTCGCGTCCTCGATGTTGCCCGAGCCGCCGCAAGCAGCCGCGGCGGCACCGACGCAGAGCGCCGCGCCGACCGCGCGGGAAATCGCTGTCTTCTTCATGGGGGTCTCCGTAGGAATGAAAATCGCGCGCCCGTAGGCTCGGCCGCGATTCTTGCCGCGGAGTATTTCAGGGCGTTGACGGACGGGTGACGCGCGAACCGTGGCGCCGAAGACGCCCCGCATCCGCCAGGGCCCCTCAGTGCGCCGCCGGCTCGGTGACGAAGGCGATCTTGACGATGCCGGCCCGCTGGGCCGCGGCCATCACTTCGGCGACACGCTCGTAGCGGGTGCCGCGGTCGGCGCGCAGGTGCAGCTCGGGACTGCCGGCGCGCGCGGCCTCGAGGTGCGCGGGCAAGGCGGCGGTGTCGATGGCCTCGCCGTTCCAAAAGAGCTGCCCCTGCGCATCGATGGCGACCTGGATCACCGCCGGCTTGTCGTCGAGCTTCGTCGCATCGACCCGCGGCAGGTCGATGGGCACCGCCTGATGGAAGAGCGGCGTGGTGATGATGAAGATCACCAAGAGCACGAGCATCACGTCGACGAGCGGCGTGGTGTTGATCTCGGCCATCGGCTGGACGGGACCGTCCTCGTTGAAGGAGCCGAAGGCCATCATGCCCTCCCGGCGCCAACGGGGCTCTTCGCGCCGGTGGTCAGGAAGGCGTGCAGGTCATGGGCGAAGCCGTCGAGCTGCACGAGGACGATGCGGTTGCCGCGCACCAGCGCGTTGTAGGCGAGCACCGCGGGGATGGCGACGAACAGGCCGCCCGCGGTCATGATCAGCGCCTCGCCGACCGGCCCGGCCACCTTGTCGAGTACGACCTGCGTCGCGCCCGAGAGGCCGACCAGCGCGTGATAGATGCCCCAGACGGTGCCGAAGAGGCCGATGAACGGCGCGGTCGAACCGACCGAGGCGAGGAAGGTCAGCCCGCGCTCGATGCCAGCCTGGGTCTGGACGATCTGCGTGCGCAGCGCGCGGGTGACGAAGTCACTGTGATCGACGTCGGCACCAATGCCACGGGCGCCGTTACGGGCGAGCGACGCCTGCGCCTGCGCGCCGGCCACCGCCAGCCGGGCGAACACGCCGCTCCTGTCGGCGGCCCTCAACGCCTCGATGCCCTGGGAGAGACTTTCCGCGGACCAGAAGGCGTTCATCGCCCGCTCGTAGCAACGACTCGTCTTCCATTGCCAGCTGCCCCGGCCGAGGATCACCATCCAGGAGCCGACCGACAGCAGCAAGAGCAGGATGGCCACCGCGTGGGTGACGAAGTCGCCCTGCGACCAGAAGTGGGCGAGACCCAGTTTCGAAGGCATGCCAAGACTCCTACGACGCGTGCAATGAAAAGACGATGGGCACGGACACCCAGGATTCGATCGGCTCGTCGCCGCGGCGCGCGGGCACGAAGTGCCACTGCTCGACCGCGGCCCGGGCCGCCTCGTCGAGGCGCGCGAAGCCGCTCGACTGCCGGATCTCCACCGCCAGCGGCGTGCCACCGCGGCTGACTTTCACGCGCAGGACGACCTTGCCCTCCTCGCCGAGCCGGCGCGAGGCGACGGGATAGGCCGGCTTGGGATTCGAGAGGTAATCGGCGTCGAAGCGGGCTTCGGTCACCGGCGGCGGCGCGGGCGGCGGCACGGCCTCGATCGGCGGTGGCGCCGGCGGTGCGGGCGGCTGGGGCGGCACGGTGAAGGCCGGGACGGCCAATGGCGTTTCCGCCGCCGCCAGCACCGGCAAAGGCGGCGGCTCCTGCGGCATGAGCTTGCGCACCGGCTGGGGCCGCGCGGGCGGCGGAGGCGGCATCGGCGCTTCCGCCTTCGGTTCCGGTTTGGACAGTTCCACCAGTCTGACCATGACTTCCGTCGCCGCCTGGCGGACCTCCGGTCGGGTCGCCAGCTCCGCGGCCAACCACAGGACGCCCAGGTGGGCAGCGAACACGATGGTGAAACGGAGCGCCCGCCGGCCGACGGGCTCGGTGGGCGCGAACGGGTCGAGCGGTGGCAGCGCGGACATCGTCACGACAGGTTTCCGTCCAGAGCAGGACCGGCATTGTCGGAGATTCCGCGCCTGCGCACCTGCGACAATTTGTCGCTTCCCCGTGCCGCGCCAATGACTATGATTCACCGCAGAGATCGACAGAAAGGCCGCCGCCATGGACACGCAAGCCAAGACCGATGCCGCGAGCCGGGAGACCGAAGGCTCCGAACTGCCGGCGCTCCTATTGGGGGCCGGATTCGCGCTGGCCTCGCTCATTCTCCTGCCTGCCGTCGCGCAACGTGTCGGCCTAGGCTCCAGCCTGACCATCGCCCTGCGCGGCGCCCTGATGCGAGCCGCCAACCGGGTCTGAGAAATCCACGGTAAAGTAGCTTCCCGCCGCACCATCGTGCCGGGGCGGCAAGCCAGTCGTTGCCGCCATCCATGAGTATCCGTCCTTCCGCGTCGGCTGCCGCAGTGCTCGGCCTGCTCGTCGCCGCCTTCGCCGCGACCTGGGTCGATGCGCGCATGCTTGCCCTTGCGCGTGCCGCCGACCTCGAGGCGATGCGCGTGCTCGCCGGGCGCCTCGGGCTGACCGACATCGCCCTGTTCACGGAAGCGCGCTACACGCGCCACCCGAGCCAGGCCGATCTGCATTCGGCCTTCCAGGACCACCCGGTCGCACTCGAACACTTTCCCAGCGGCTCGCTGATCCTGCCGCGCGAGGCCGATCCCCGACGCGCCACACCCTGGAATATTGCGGAGGATCGCCCATGAAGGCCTGGCTGGAAAAGCAGCGGCACCTGATCGATTTCATGCTCGCCTCCCTGGCGCGGCGGAAGATGAAGAACGCCGGGCTGCTCGCCGTGTTCACGCTGCTCGTCTTCGTGCTCGCCTCGGTGATGTTGTTCACACACGCGCTGCGCCACGAGGCCACCACCGTCCTCGCCGACGCGCCGGAAATCGTGCTCCAGCGGCTGGTCGCCGGGCGCCACGACCTGATCCCTCCGGGATACCTCGACAGGATCGGCCGCATCCGCGGCGTGCAGAAGATCGAAGGCCGGCTCTGGGGCTACTACTACGACTCGGTGGTCAAGGCCAACTACACGTTCATGGTGCCGCCCGAGGGCGGCATCGAGAAGGGCACCATCGTCGTCGGCCCGGCGCTCGAGCGCGAGCGCGGCATCGCCGAAAACAACGGCATCTCGTTCCGCTCGTACAACGGCGAGCTGTTTTCCTTCATCGTCGCCGGCGTGCTGCCGAAGAGTTCCGAACTCGTGAGCGCCGACCTGGTGCTCATGAACGAGGGGGACTTCCGCGCCTTCTTCACCTACCCCGAGGGGCATTACACCGACATCGCCCTCTCGATCGCCAACCCGCAGGAAGTCCGCAACGTCGCCCGGAAGCTGATGACCGCGCTGCCCGACTCGCGGCCGATCCTGCGTGAAGAGGTGGCGCGCACCTATCAGTCGATCTTCGACTGGCGCGAGGGCCTGATGCTCGCGCTGCTCTCCGCGGCGATCCTCGCCTTCGCGATCCTCGCCTGGGAAAAGGCCTCCGGCCTCTCGGCCGAGGAAAAGCGCGAGATCGGCATCCTCAAGGCCGTCGGCTGGGAAACCGGCGACGTGATCAAAATGAAGCTCTGGGAGGGCGGGCTGATCTCGCTGACCGCCTTCCTCGCCGGCTATGTCGCCGCCTATGTCCAGGTCTTCCATTTCCAGGCGCCGCTGTTCGAGCACGTCCTTCGCGGCTGGTCGGTGATCTATCCGCACTTCGAACTGGTCCCGGTGATCGACGGCCTCCAGGTCGCGACGCTCTTTTTCTTCACGGTCTTCCCCTACATGGCCGCCGTGCTCGTGCCGATCTGGCGCGCCGCGGTAACCGACCCCGACGCGGTGATGAGAGCGTGATTCCTTTACCGGCGTTCCCTTCACGGGGAGGTCTTCGGCGGAACCGCCAAGATTGAACAGCGATGATTGAACTGCGTGAGATTAGGAAAATTTTCAACCAGGGCCAGCACAACGAGTATGCGGCGCTGTCGGGCATCACGCTCGCCATCGAGCCGCACCGGATCACGGCGCTGCGCGGCCCGAGCGGCTCGGGCAAGACGACGCTGCTGACGATCATCGGCTGCCTGGCGAGGCCGACCAGCGGCCGGGTCAGCCTGCACGGCCGCGACATCTCCGGCCTGCCCGAGCGCTTCCTCACCGAGATCCGGCGCAGGACCTTCGGCTTCGTCTTCCAGCAGTTCAACCTGATCAAGGGCATGAGCGCGATCGAGAACGTGATGCTGCCCGCCTATCCGACCGGCCGGCCGCACCGGGAACTGAAGCGGAAGGCCGAGTCGCTGCTCGAGCGGCTGAAGCTCGCCCACCGCCGCGATGCCCGCGTCGAATGGCTCTCCGGCGGTGAGCAGCAGCGCGTCGCCATCGCCCGCGCGCTGATCAACGATCCCGAGGTGCTGATCGCGGACGAACCGACCGCCAACCTCGACACGGCGCTGGCCAAAGAATTCCTGGCGCTTCTCGAAGGCTTCCGCGAGGAAGGCCGCACCGTGATCCTGACGAGCCACGACCCCCTGGTCGTCGAATCGCCAGCCGTGCACCGCGTGGTGAGCATGCGCGACGGAAGGATCGTCGAATGAAACTCAGCCGTCGTAACACGCCAGCCAGAACGCCGGATCCGCCATACCCTGCGCGGGGCCCCTCCCCCGCGAAGGGGAAGCCGGGAAGAGGCGGGGCATCATGATCTTCCAGCCGGCCATCCTCGCCCTGCTGCTCGCCTCGATCCTCGCCGTGGCGATGCTGGCCGCGGCCGCGCCTTTTTCCGTCCAGGTCATCCGTCACTGGGACATCACGAGCGGCTCCGAGCGCCAGCTGCGGCTGGAACGCCGCACCTATCTCTTCTCGACGCTGACCGCCTTCGTCATGGCGACCCAGCTCGCCGCGCTGCTGCTGTTCGTCTTCAACGCCGACAAGATGTCGATCATGTTCGTCGGCGCCATGTGCGCGGTCGGCACGCTCAACGTCAACGGTTACGGCTTTCCCGCGCTGATTGCGCAGATGGCCGTTTTCTTCCTCGCCGCCGCCTGGCTCGCGATCAACCATGTCGACACCCGCGCCCCAGACTATCCGCTGGTGCGCATCAAGTACGGCGTGCTGCTTGCGCTGCTGCCGGCCGTGGCGGTGACGCTCTGGCTCCAGCTGTCCTACTTCCTCAACCTCAGGGCGGACGTGATCACCTCGTGCTGCGGCAGCATGTTCACCGAGGACGCCAAGGGCGTCACGGCGGAAATGGCGGGGCTGCCACCGCTGCCGGCCATGATCGGCTTCTACGCGGCTTTGGGCATCGCCTTCGCCACCTCGGCTTTCCACGCCCAGACGAGCCGGGCCGGTTACTGGGTGGGCATCACGGGCATCGCCGCCTTCGTCGTCGCCATCGCCGGCATCATCGCCTTCGTCTCGCTCTACATCTACGAGCACCCGCACCATCACTGCCCGTTCTGCATCCTCAAGCCGGAATACGACTACCGGGGCTACGCGCTCTACGTCCCGCTCTTCGCCGCCACCGCGGCGGCGGTCGGCGCCGGCGCGATCCAGCCCTTTCGCCGCGTCCCGACCCTAACCGACGTCGTGCCGCGAACCTCGGTGCGCCTGGCGAAAGTCGCCGCAGCCGGCTTCCTCGTCTTCGCCATGGTCGCCACGGTCTTCGTGGTGAAATCGAACCTCATCCTCGTGGAGTTCTGACGTGCGCCTGCTCGCGTTCATGATCGTCCTGCTGGTCGCCGCCTGCGGTGGCGAGCCGCCCGCCAGGCTCAACGTCGGCGACATCGCGCCGACTTTCCAGACGGTCCGGCTCGATGGCATGCCGGCGCATTTCCCGGCCGCCTGGGCGGGGCAGCCCGTGGTGATCCGCTTCTGGGCCGACTGGTGCCGGTTCTGCGAAGGCGAGATGAAGGCCATCGAATCGGTCTGGCAGCGGCACAGGGCGACGGGGCTCGAGGTGATCGCGATCAACGCCGGCCAGGAGCGCAAGACCGCCGCCGCCTTCATCGCCAAAATCGGCGTCAGCTATCCGGTGCTGCTCGACGAGCGCTCGAAGATCGCGAAGAGCTACGGCGTGGTCGGCCTGCCGACGACCTACTTCGTCGATGCCAAGGGTGTCGTGCGTGCCAAGCTGATCGGCGAAGCCGACGAGGCGACCTTCGAGCGCCATGCGCTGGAACTGTTGAAATGAGCGGGGCCGACCGCCCCTGCGACCTCTGCTCGCTGCCGGTGGGCGTGAAGCCCTTTCGTCTCGATCTGCCCGGTCAGACCCTCGAATTCTGCTGCGAAGGCTGCCTGGGCATCTACCAGATGTTGCACGACATCAAGGAACTCGCGCCCGATCCCGGGCAAACTGCCGCCAACGCCACCCCAAGGAGCTCACGATGATGACCGAAGAGATGATGAAGCAGATGCCGCACATGATGGGCGGCAGCCCCATGGGCTCGATGATGGGCAGCCCGCTCGCGCATGGCGCCATGCTCGCGTCGGCCGGCTTCGCCGCCGGCCGGGGACTCATCGGCGCAAGCCTGCTTCGCAACCCGTTCGTGCTGGTGGGCGCCGGCATCGTCGCCGGCTACCTGATCCACAAGTACGAGAAGGAGATCGTCGCCGCGATCTCGAAAGTGACGGGCATCGGCAAGGACTTCGTGCTCCAGCAGAAGGAGAACCTGGAAGACCTGGTCGCCGAAGCCCAGGAAAAGGAGGCGCGACAGGCCGCGGCGCCCGCCGCCGGCAGCACGCCGCAGGGCTGAGGAACCCGACATGGACGCCGCCACGCTCGCGCGGAGAATCGTCGTCCGGCACAAGGAGGACGGGCATCTGCGCCTCGAACTGCCCCCCGAACTCGGCGGGCCCGCGGCGCGCGCGCACTTCGAGGCCGGCCTGCGCCGGCGCCCCGGCGTCTGGCGCGTGAGCTTCGAGCCGCAGCATCGGCTGTCGATCCGTTTCGAGCCGCTGCAATGCTCGCTCGCCGACGTCGCCCGAGATCTTCGATCGTTGCTCGCCGACCTTCCCGCCGAATCCGCGACGCCGGCGCCTGCCGCCACGCCCGCCGTCGATCCGCTCGCCGGATTGCGGCAGCGCTTCGAGAGCACGGCCCGACAGGTCCGCTCCCGCATCGACCGCGTGATCGAGCAGCTGCGCAGGCCCGGGGCTCCCGGCTCGCTGCAATCGCGGCTGCAGCCCGCGCTGCAGAACGCGCTCACCGAGCAGGCGGCGATCAACTTCTTGAACGACGTGCTGGTGTTCTATCTGATCAAGGTGCACTGGGACCTGATCACCAGGCGCTGGATGAAGGATCCGGTCGCCCATGCCGACGCCTGGCTGGCGACCTTCTATCTCGTCTTCCTGCTCGTGCGCTACCGCAAGTCGCTCGCCAAGTGAAGCATTTCCGCGTCGTCCATCGCCTGACACGCCGCGTCCGCCTGGTCTCGCCGGCGCTCGCCAAACAGCCGGAGCGCTGCTACCTGCTCGAGATCCTGCTGCGCAAGCACCCGGCCGTCACCGGCGTGCGCAGCGTGCCGGAGATCGGCTCGGTCGTCGTCTTCTACGACTCCGAGCGGCTCGCCGAGGAAAGGCTGCTGGCGACGATCGACGCCGTGATCGGCAACCTCGCGGCCGCGCCGCCGCCGCAGCCCGCGGCGCCGTCGGCGATGCCCGACGGGCCGCTCCAGGAGTGCCACGCCGCCGTCGAGGGCATGACCTGCGCCTCCTGTGCGGCGCTGATCGAAATGTCGCTCGCCCGGGATCCGCGCGTCGCCTCGGCGGCCGTCAATTACGCGGCGCAGACGGTGACCGTGAAGGGCAGCCTCACCCGCGAGGAGCTGTTCGCCTCGGTGAAGAAGCTCGGCTACGAGGCGCGGCCGATGGACACGCTGGCGCAGCGGCGGCTCCTGATCGAGCGCGAGAAGGAGCGCCTGGCACTGGCGAAGAAGAAGTTCTGGCAGGCGGCGCTGATGACGGCGCCCGTGATGCTCTCGGGCATGCTGATGCACCGCGACCCGCTGCTGCGCCTCGTCGAGTTCGCGCTGTCGACGGCAACGGTGTTCGGCCCCGGCAGCGACATCTTCCGCAAAGCCTGGGCGCTGGCGAAGCAGCGCGAGGCCAACATGGACACCCTGATCGCCGTCGGCGCCGGCGCGGCCTGGGCCTACAGCCTGCCGGGCGTCCTGCGGCCGCACCACCACGTCTATTTCGAATCGGCCGCCGGCATCCTCGCTTTCGTGCTCGCCGGCCGCTACATGGAGGAGAAGGCCAAGGGCCGCGCCTCGGAGGCGATACGCAAGCTGATCGAGCTGCAGCCGGAAACGGCGGTCCGCCTCCGGGACGGCCGAGAGGAAACCGTGGGCATCGACGAGGTCGCCATCGGCGACCTCCTGCGCGTGCGTCCCGGCGACCGCGTGCCGACCGACGGCGTCGTCGTCGAGGGCGGCTCGTCGGTCGACGAATCACTGCTCACCGGCGAATCGCTGCCGGTGGCCAAGGGCGTCGGCGATGCCGTGGTCGGCGGCTGCATCAACGGCAACGGCGCCTTCGTCATGCGTGTCACCGCCGTCGGCGGCGACACCGTGCTCTCGGGCATCGTCAAGCTGGTCGATCACGCGCAGGGGGCCAAGCTGCCGGTGCAGAAGCTCGCCGACCGCATCTCGGCGCGTTTCGTGCCGGCCGTCGGCGCGGTCGCCGGCCTCACCCTGGCGGGCTGGCTCGCGGCCGGGCATCCGCTGGCGCGGGCGCTCTCGCACGCGGTGGCCGTGCTGCTCATCGCCTGTCCCTGCGCGCTCGGCCTGGCGACGCCGACCGCGATCATGGTCGGCACCGGCCAGGCGGCGAAGCGCGGCATCTACATCCGAAACGGCGAGGCCTTGGAGACCGCGGCCGGGCTCACGACCCTGGTCTTCGACAAGACCGGCACGGTCACCGAGGGCCGGCCGGTGGTCACGGACTTCATCGCCGTCGCCGACGTCGACGAGGCCGATGTCCTCGCGCTCGTCGCCGGCACGGAAAGCCACTCCGAGCACTTCCTCGCCCGCGCCATCGACGCCTACTGCAAGGCGCGCGGCGTGCCGCCGGCACTGAGTTTCGATTTCGAGTCCCTGCCCGGCCGCGGCGTGCGCGCGCTTAGCGACGACGGCGAGATCCTGATCGGCAACGCCGAACTGATGACCGGCAACGGCATCGACATCGCCGCGCCCGCGGCGATGGCCGGCGCCTTCGCCGCCCAAGGCAAGACGCCGGTGTTCGTCGCCCTGGAAGGCCGCTGCATCGCGCTCTTCGCCATCGCCGACCGGCCGCGCGACGGGGCGAAGGAGGCGATCGCGCTCCTGCACCGGCTCGGCCTCACGACGGTGATGGCCACCGGCGACGTCGAGGCCGTGGCCAACCACGTCGCCCGCGAGATCGGCATCGACCGCGTCATCGCCCGCGCCACGCCGGCCGACAAGCTCGAACTGGTGAGGAAGCTCCAGGCCGGGGGCGCGAAGGTCGGCATGGTCGGCGACGGCATCAACGACGCGCCGGCGCTCGCCGCGGCCGACGTCGGCTTCGCCATCGGCGGCGGCGCCGACATCGCCGTCGAGGCCGCCGACGTGACGGTCGTCGGCGGCGACATCGCCCGCGTCGCCGCGGGCATCCGCCTGTCGCGCGACACCATGCGCGTGATCCGCCAGAACCTGTTCTGGGCGCTCGGCTACAACGTCGTCGCCATCCCCGTCGCCGCCGCCGGGCGGCTCAACCCGATGATCGCCGCCGCGGCGATGGGCATGAGCTCGATCTCGGTGCTCACCAACTCGCTGCGCCTGCAGCGGGGTTGACCGGCGGATCGGCCGGGCTATGCTTCGTCACATGCGCACATGCCACGCCCTGCTCGCTTCGGCCCTGCTCTGTGCCGCCGCGCACTGCGCGGCCGCCAGCCCGCCCGACCCGGCGATGCTCGAGCTCGCCGACAAGAGCCGCTGCTTCAACTGCCACGACGTCGACCAGAAGATCCGCGGGCCGGCCTGGCGTGACGTCGCCCGCCGCTACCGCGGCGACCCGACCGCCGAGGAGCGGCTCGTGCAGAAGGTCTACGAGGGCGGCAGCGGCGTCTGGGGCGACGACTACATGTCGGCGAACCGGCGCGCCGGCCTCGACAACATCCGCACCCTCGTGCGCTGGATCCTCACGCTCGAGTGAGATCAGCGGCCGGCGTACGCAGCCAAACGCGGGAAAGTTCAGATGATTCCGGAGTCGTGCCGATTCTCCCGGTGACGACCGTCGGCGTCTTGCCGCAAAAAGGGTACGGGGCTATCCTTGCCCGCATGGATGCCATCGACGTCATCGACGAAGTCCGCCGGCGCCTGGTGCAGTCCCTGCGCCCGGAGCGCATCGTGCTGTTCGGCTCCCATGCCTGGGGCATGCCGGGGCCGGACAGCGATCTGGATTTGCTGGTGATCGTCGCCGACTCCGACCTGCCGCCCCACAAGCGCGCACAGGTCGCCTACCGTTCCTTGTCGGGTCTTGGCGTCCCCTGCGATGTGATCGTCCATACCCGTGCCGAGGCCGAACGTCTCGACCGTGTGCCGACTTCGCTGACCCACCGGGTTCTGCGCGAAGGCCGGGTTCTGCATGGATGAGGCGACGCGCGGCGAGGTTGCCGCCTGGCTTGCCATCGCCCGCCGCGATCTCGATTCGGCCAAACGGCTGCTCGCCGGCGATCCGCCCTATCGCGACACCGCGGCTTACCACTGCCAGCAGGCCGCCGAAAAAGCGCTGAAGTGCTTCCTGACGGCGACCGGCACCCCGTTTCCGAAAACCCACGACCTGACGGCCCTCGTCACGCTCGCCGCGGCAACGGACACCAGCGCGAAAGGCTGGGAGGAAGCCGCCATTCTCCTGACGCCGTATGCCACCGTGTATCGCTATCCGGACGCCTTTCCCGAGCCCGGCGAAGACGATTTGGCCGAAGCCGTCGCGAGCGCGGAGAACCTGCTGAAGGAAATCGAGGAAAGGGTGTCGAGGCTTCGATAATGAGGCCCCCGGCGGTACGTTACGACGACTGGCCAGCGCGAAGGGCCCAAGATGCTGCGACGCGGCAGTTCCGGGCGAAGCGAGGGATGGGGCGTAGCCCCACGAGCGGGGAATGGGGCGAAGCCCCACAGTTGCGGGGACGCCAGGGCGCACGCCGAAAATCAGTTCCGCGCGGTATCGGGCCCGGACATCGCCACCGCGGGTTGGGCGGCTTCTCCGCCGGCGGCCAGCCCGGCCCGCCGCTGAAGCTCGGCGACGACGGCCGCGCCGCTCTGCCGTGAGGCGGCGAGCGACTCGCGCATGTCGCGCGCCCAGATGAGTTCGGCCGCCTCCTTCCGCCATTTCTGCAGCTTCGGGTCGTGCCGGTGATGGGCGTGGTGCTGCCGCGGGGCGACGAACCAGCGGTGCGCCTCCGCCGCGTCGGCGGGCACGCCGTCGCCGTTCTGGTAGATCAGGCCGATCTGGTAGTGCGCGGTCTTGTCGCCGCGTTCGGCCGCGAGCTTGTACCACTTGATCGCCTCGCGCGTGTCCTTCGCCACGCCGTCGCCGTAATGGTGGATGACGCCGAGGTTGTAGGCGGCATCGGCATCGCCCCGGGCCGCCCATGTCTGCCAGATGGCCATGGCCTGCCCCGTCTCGCCGATGCGGTGGCGCTTGGCCGCCTCGCGCAGATCTTCGTCGACGCCCCCCGCATGCGCGCCGGCCGCTGCCAGAGATGCCGCGAGAACGGCGACCGCTTTCGTCCGCTGCATCGACTTCATCGGCTTCCTCCGTGAAGGGGGCGCGGCCACGATGGCGGCCGCTGCCCTGCCCGCTTGATTCGGATCGATTCCACGGCCCGAATGCTAGGGCCCGCGGCGGCACCCGGGAATGCGGCATGGCGTCGCGCGACCGATTGTCGCGGCCGGACGGCGACCGGCCGCGCGGCCCTGCTATGCTCGCGCCCATGGAGCAGACGCCTTCCGCCGCGGAGTTTTCCTACGCGCTCGCCTTCATGACCGGCATCCTCGGCAGCGGCCACTGCCTGGGCATGTGCGGCGGGCTGGTGTCGGCCTTCTTCGCCAAACTCAGCCGTGGTGGCACGCCGGCGTATCTCGCCTATCACGCGGCGCGGCTGTCGGTCTATGCGCTCGTCGGCCTCGTCGCCGCGGTGGCGGGCGCGGTGATCGTCGCCAGCGGCGGCGTCGGCCTTGCGCAGGGCGTACTGCAGATCGTCGCCGGGCTCGTCGTCATCCTGCTCGGCTTCGATCTGCTCGGCGTCTCGCCGGTCCGCAACACGATCGGTTTCGCGCCGATCGCCTGGCTGCGCCGGCAGTTCATGGCCGCGACGCAAAAGGGCCCGGTGCTCGGCGCGGCGATCGCCGGCGCGGTCAACGGCATGATGCCCTGCTCGATGACCATGGCCATGGCCGTCAAGGCGACCACCGCGCCCTCGGTGCCGGAGGGCATGCTGCTGATGCTCGCCTTCGGCGCCGGCACGCTGCCGTCGATGATGTCGGCGACGGTGCTGTTCGGCCGGCTCGGGCCGAGCCTGCGCGGCTGGCTGCTCAGGGGCGCGGCGCTCTTCGTCATCGCGCTGGGCGTGTCGACGCTCTGGCAGGGCGTGAGCTTCTACCTGGTGATGTACCGGCTGGTGGCTTGAGGAGCGCAAGTCCCGGCGCTTGATCCCGCTCATTCGGCGGCGGGCCGCCGGCGCCTAGACTGCCGGAGATGAACCCCGCCCCCGCCACCCCTCCCGATGCCGGCGCGTTACCACGGCTGAGTTTGGTCCACGGCCGCGTGCCCGGCAACACGGGCATCTGGGTCGGCATCTTCTGCGTGCTCGTCGAGTTCCTGCTGCTCTTCTGCGTCTATTTCATCGCCAAGGCGCACCACCGCGAAGCCTTCCTCACCGGCCCGGACAAGCTCGCCACCATCGCCGGCGTGACCATCACCGTACTGCTGCTGTCGAGCGGCTACTGCATGGTCAAGGCCGTGGAGACGATCCGCCGCGACGCCAAATGGGCGACGGCGCGCTGGGTGCTCGCGGCGATCGCGCTCGGGCTCGGCTATCCGGTCGTCAAATTCTTCGAGATCCGCTGGAACATCGCCCATGGCATCGACGGCGAGGCCGGCATCTTCTACACGACCTACTACTACCTGACGCTCAATCACCTGGTCCATGTGAGCTGGGGGCTGCTCGGCCTCGGCTGGGTCGCGGTGCGGACGATGATGGGCTACTACTCGTCGAAGGACTACGGCGGGCTCGAGGCGGCGGCCGTCTATTGGCACACCACCGACGTGATCTGGCTGGTGATCTTTCCTTTCTTCTACGTGCTGAGGTGATGATGGCTGGTCGCCCACGCCCGCAAGACCATCCCGCTGCCCCCCACGGGGAGGCGCAAGGTGCCCGGGGCGGCCCTTCGCACCTCGGCCACGCGGAAAGGATCTGGCTGCTGCTCCTCGCGCTCACGGCGGCGGGCGCCTTCTTCGCCGAGACCGGGCACGCGGGCTGGTTCCTGGCGCTCGTCGTCGCCGGGCTCATCGCCGTCAAGGGCCGGCTGGTCATCGATCACTACATGGAGATGACGACGGCCAATTCGCGCATCCGCCGCGTGCTGCATCTCTTCGTCACCATCGTGCCGCTCCTGGTGCTCGCCAGCCACGGCTGGAGCGACGTGATCCGGCGGCTCACGACCCTCCACTGAGTTCAGTGGCGCGCGGCCCGCGCCCTCTTCGTGCGCTCGGCGATGGCGAGGAGCTCGTCGAGTTCCTCGCCGCCGATTTCGAGCGGATGGCCGTATTCGTCGAGGATCGCGGCGAGCTCCTCATGGGAAAAGCCCGAGAGCGTCGGCACCTGGGGGATCTCGGCCTGGCGCTCGACCCGTTCCGGATGCGGCCGCGGATAGCGCCGGCCCGGCGCCAGGTTGTTGTAGAGAAGCCCGGCGAGGACGAGCATCACAGCGTTCGCTGCGACCGGCGAAAGCACGTAGGAATAACCAAGCTCGCGGACGGTCTCGCCGCCGATCACGGCGAAAAGCGCCACCGCGCCGGCCGGGGCGTGCAGACACTTCAGCGTGAGCATCACGACGATCGCCAGGCCGACCGCGAGTCCTGCCGCGAGCACCTCCTGCGGCACCCAGCGGGCGACGGTGACGCCGACCGCGGCACTCACGACATAGCCGCCGAACACCGACCATGGCTGGGCCAGCGGACTCGCCGGCAGCGCGAAGATCAGCACCGACGAGGCGCCGATCGCGGCGATGACGTAAAAGGGCGCCGGCAGCAGCGACGTCGAAACACCGACGGTCGCGGCGATCGCCAGCAAAGCGCCGGAACCCGAAACCAGGCGCTCCCGCCAGTGCACATTCCCCGGCTCGGGCAGGAAGTCGTGGAGGAATTCTCGCAGCCGCATGTCGGCCCTTTCTCGCGAAAAGGCGACATTCGACGGGAAACCGCGCGAAGTTTCAAGCCGCCCGGCGCAAGGCGGCGAGCATCCTTTCCAGTTCCGGCAGGCAGGCGCCGCAGCCGGTGCCGCAGCCGGTGCGCTCCGCGATGGCCTCGCGGGTCGTCGCGCCCCCTTCGATCGCGGCGAGGATCTCGGACTCTGACACGTTCCGGCAGTTGCAGACGATGCGGCCGCGATGACGGACCAGGTTCGCCGACGGCGTCGCCGCCGGCAGGAAGAGCCAGGGACGCAGCGGCTCGACCGGCTGGCCGGCCAGCATCGCCTCCTTGAGCCAGCCGCCGGCCGCCGTTTCGCCGAAGAACGCCAGCCCCGCGAGCACGCCGTCCTCGACCAGCGCGCGCTTGGCGATGCCGCGCCCGGCGTCGGCGAAGTTCAGGGCATGCCCGGCGTCGAGCCCGACGATGGCGACGATGCGCGACAGCAGCGCGGCGTCGGGCGCCGCCGCCGCCGCGAGCTGCAAGGACAGCACGGTCGTCTCGCGTCCGGCCAGTGAGAGCGCGGCGTAGCCGAAGCCGCCGAGCAGCGGCGCGAGGTCGCGGCTCCAGCGCAGGCTCTCGTCGGGGTCGGCGGTCCGGCGCAAGAGCAGGCCGCGCCAGGGCAGGTTCGCGGGCTCGATGCGGATCGCCGCGTGCTTGAACTCCGGCTGCTTCGAAAGAGGATCGAGCGCGGCGATGGTGAGTTCGTTGGCCCCGGCGGAGTTCAGCCGTCGCCGGCCCCAGTGCATGGGCACGAACACGTGTCCCGGCTTCTGGCTAGGGTCGGCCGTGGCCGGCAGGACGATCGCGCCGCGCCGGCTTTCGATGCGCACGAGGTCTCCGCATGCGATGCCGCGCCGCTGCAGGTCGTCGGGATGACATGCCGCGACGGGAAACTCGGCGTGGTTGTACAGACGCGCGGCAAGACCGGTGCGGCTCATGCCGTGCCACTGGTCGCGCAGCCGGCCGGTGTTGAGATGCAGCGGATGGCGCGCGTCCGTCGGCTCGGCGACGGTCGCGTGGCGGACGGCGACGAATCGCGCCCGGCCGTCTTCCGTGGCGAAGCGCCGGTCCTCGTAGAGCCGCGCGCTGCCGGCCGTCGCGCCTTTCGGGAAGGGCCACTGCTGCGGCCCGTCGCGCTCGAGGAGGGCATGGTCGAGGCCGGAGATGTCGAGGTCGCGTCCGGCCGTGAGCGCCGCGTACTCGGCGAAGATTTCCGCCGGGCCTTCCCAGCCGAAGAGCCGCGGCGTGTCACCACGGCACAGTTTCGCGCCGAGACGCAAGGCGAAGTCTCGCGCGATCCGCAAGTCGGCGCGCGCCTCGCCCGGCGGCGGCACGGCGGCGCGCACGCGGGAGATGCGCCGCTCGGAGTTGGTGACCGTGCCCTCCTTCTCGCCCCAGGTGGCGGCCGGCAGCAGCAGGTCGGCGCAGGCCGCCGTCTCCGTATCGGCGAACGCTTCCTGGAGGACGACCAGTTCCGCGCGTTCGAGCGCCGCGCGCACGCGCGCCTGGTCGGGCAGCGATTGCGCGGGATTGGTGCAGGCGATCCAGATGGCCTTGATCTCGCCCTTCCCCAGCGCCTCGAACAGCTCGACGGCCGTCCTGCCGGGCCGCTCGGGCAGCGCCGGCACGCCCCAGAATTTCGCCACCTCGGTGCGATCCGCCTCGCTCGCGGGATCGCGGTGGCCGGGCAGGAGCGTCGCCATGGTGCCGGTCTCGCGGCCGCCCATGGCGTTGGGCTGGCCGGTCAGCGAGAAAGGCCCGGTGCCCGGCCGGCCGATCTGGCCGGTGGCGAGATGCAGGTGGATGAGCGCGGCGCCGTTGTCCGAGCCGTGCTGCGACTGGTTGAGTCCCTGGCACCAGAGCGACAGCGCCGCCCTGGCCTGCCCGAACCAGCGTGCGGCGGTGACGATGTCCCCGGCGCGGACGCCGCAGACGCGCGCGGCGGCCTCGGGAGTCAGTTCGCGCACCGCGTCGCGGGCGGCGTCGAAGCCGGCGGTGTGGGCGTCGATGAAGCGGCGGTCGATGAATCCTTCCCAGATCAGCACGTGGAGCATGGCGCCTAGGAGGATGGTGTCCGTGCCCGGCTCGATGGCGAGGTGCAGGTCGGCGGCCGCCGCGGTGTCGGTGGCGCGCGGATCGACGACGATCAGCTTGAGATCGGGATTCGCCGTCTTGGCGTCCATCACCCTGCGGAAGACGATGGGGTGAGCCCAGGCCGGGTTGGCGCCGGCGATCAGGATGCAGTCGGCAAGCGCGATGTCCTCGTAGCCGCAGGGCGGCGCGTCGGCGCCGAGCGTGCGCTTGTAGGCCGAGACGGCCGAGGACATGCACAGCCGCGAATTGGAGTCGATGTTGTTCGTGCCGATGAGCGCCCGCGCCAGCTTGTTGAAGACGTAGTAGTCCTCGGTCAGGAGCTGCCCGGAAACGTAGAAGGCGACGGCGTCCGGGCCATGCTCGCGGATGATGGCGGCGAACTTTTCCGCGGCGTAATCGAGCGCCTCGTCCCAGCCGGCGTGCCGCCACGGCTGAGTTTTCTCGCTGCGTAGTTGCGGCTGCAGTGCGCGTGTCGTCATCAGCGTCGTCAGATCCAGCGTCGCGCCCTTGCTGCACAGCCGGCCGAAGTTGGCCGGATGCGCCTCGTCGCCCTCCACTCGGACGATGCGGCCGTCCTCGGTCGTCACCACGACACCGCAGCCGGTGCCGCAATAGGGGCAGGTGGTGCTGGTGCGGACGGACATGGCGTTCAGAGCGCGAGCAGCACCCGCCCGGCCTCGACGCGGGCCTCGACGGTGCGCGCGCAGCCCTGGTCGGGCGCCACCGCCTCGCCGGTGGCGAGGTCGATCTTCCAGGCATGCATCGGGCAGGTCACGACTTTGCCGGCGACGATGCCCTGCGACAGCGGTCCGCCCTTGTGCGGGCACTTGTCGCGCACGGCGAAGATCGCGTCGTCCGCGGTGCGAAAGACCGCGATGTCGCCGTCGCCGTGCTTCACCACCCGGCTGCCCAGGCGCGGGATGTCGCCGAGCCCGCAGATGTCTTTCCAGTTTCCCATCATGCCTCCAGCTTTTCGTATTCACGCCGCGCCGCGGGTTCGCTCGCCGCCCTGGCCCACGGGTCCTCGTAGCCCTGCAAGGCGTAGAGCAGACGTTCGTGGAGCGCCTTGCGGTTCCCGGCATCCTCGACCACCCGCTTTTTCACGTGATCGAGGCCGACGCGGGCGACGTAATGGCAGGTGCGCTCGAGATACCAGCCCTCCTCGCGGTAGAGCTGCAGGAAGGCGCCCGCGTATTCCTTCACCTCCTCGTCGCTCTTCACCTTGCAGAGGAATTGCGCGACCTCGGTCTTGATGCCGCCGTTGCCGGCGACGTAGAGCTCGTAGCCGGAATCGACGCCGATCACGCCGACGTCCTTGATGCCCGCCTCGGCGCAGTTGCGCGGACAGCCGGACACCGCGAGCTTGACCTTGTGCGGCGCCCACATGCCGAACAGCATCTTCTCCAGCTTGACGCCCATGGCCATCGATTTCTGGGTGCCGAAGCGGCAGTGCTCGGCGCCGACGCAGGTCTTCACCGTGCGAATGCTCTTGCCATAGGCATGTCCCGATACCAGGCCGGCGGCGCCGAGATCGGCCCAGACCGCCGGCAGCTTTTCCTTCGGAATGCCGAGCAGATCGATGCGCGCGCCGCCGGTCATCTTCACGGTCGGCACCCGGTACTTCTCGGCGACTTCGGCGATCGCGCGCAATTCAGCCGGCGTGGTCAGCCCGCCCCACAGGCGCGGCACCACCGAGTACGTCCCGTCCTTCTGGATGTTGGCATGCGCCCGCTCGTTGATGAAACGCGATTGCGGGTCGTCCCCGGCCTCGTGCGGCCAGGTCGAGATCAGGTAGTAATTGAGCGCCGGCCGGCAGGTGGCGCAGCCGTTGGGCGTCTTCCACTCGAGGAAACGCATCACGTCCGGGATGCTCAGGAGCTTCCGCTCGCGGATCGCGGCACGCACTTCGCCGTGCGAGCGCTCGGTGCAGCCGCAGACCGGCTTGTCCTTCGTCTCGGCCGGCTGGTAGGCGCCGCCGACGGTGGAGGCGAGGATCTGCTCGACGAGGCCGGTGCACGAACCGCAGGAAGAGGACGCCTTGGTGTGCTTCCTCACGTCTTCGAGCGTAAACAGGCCGTGGGTCTTGATCGCGCGGACGATGTCGCCCTTGCAGACGCCGTTGCAGCCGCAGACTTCGGCATCGTCGGGCATCGCGGCGGCACGGTTCGTACCGGCGTGGCCGACGTCGCCGAGATGGTGCGGACCGAACATCAGGTGGTCGCGGATTTCCGCGACGTTCTGGCCGTCCTTGAGCAGCTGGAAGTACCAGGCGCCGTCGGCGGTGTCCCCGTAGAGCACCGCGCCGACCAGCCTGTCCTCCCGGATTACCAGCTTCTTGTACACGCCGCCGGCCGGATCGTGCAGGACGATCTCGTCGGCGTCCTTGCCGCCCATGAAGTCGCCGGCCGAGAAGACGTCGATGCCGGTGACCTTGAGCTTGGTCGAGGTCACCGACCCTTGGTAGCGGCCGATGCCCATCTGCGCCAGATGGTTGGCGCAGACCCTGGCCTGCTCGAACAGCGGCGCAACGAGTCCGTAGGCGATGCCCCGGTGGGCGACGCATTCGCCGACCGCATAGATCCTCGGATCGTAGGTCTGCAGCGTGTCATTCACCACGATGCCCCGCTCGCAGTGGATGCCGGCCTTCTGCGCCAGTTCGATGTTCGGCCTGATGCCGACCGCCATCACCACCAGTTCGGCGGGAATCTCGTCGCCGTCCTTGAAGCGGACCGTGCCGACGCGGCCGTTGACGCCAGGCTTGAGCATCTCGGTCTGTCGGCCGAGCAGGAACTTGAGGCCCCTGGCTTCCAGCGACTTCTGCAGGAGATCGGCGGCCGTCTTGTCGAGCTGGCGTTCCATGATCCAGTCGGCGAGATGCACGACGGTGACGTCCATGCCGCGCAGGCGCAGGCCGTTCGCGGCTTCGAGGCCCAAGAGGCCGGCGCCGATCACCACCGCGTGCCGGTAGCTGTCGGCCGCCGAGATCATCGCCTCGGTATCGGCGATGTCGCGGTAGGCGATGACGCCCGGCAGGTCCCTGCCGGGAATCGGCACGATCACCGGCGAGGAGCCCGTGGCCAGCAGCAGGCGGTCGTATTCGGCCTCCGTGCCATCCGCGGCGATCACCCTGCGCCTCGCGCGATCGATCATGGTCACACGTTTGCCGGCGTGGAGCGTGATGCCGTGGTCCCGGTACCAGTCGAGGCTGTTGAGGACGATGTCGGCAAAGTTCATCTCGCCCGCCAGCACCGGCGAAAGCAGGATGCGGTTGTAGTTGGGATGCGGCTCGGCGCCGAACACGGTGATCTCGTACATGTCCGGCGCGAGCTTCAGCAGTTCTTCGAGGGTGCGGCAGCCGGCCATGCCGTTGCCGACCATCACCAGTTTCTGTTTCTTCATGGCTAGGCCGCCTTCTTCAGTTGCTTGCGGTAGAGGAACTCGACCACCGCCGCGCGGTACTCGGCGAAGGCGGGGTCGTGGGCCAGGCGCAGCCGGTCGCGCGGACGCTCGAGCTTGACTTCGAGGATTTCGCCGATGGTCGCCGCCGGACCGTTGGTCATCATGACGATGCGGTCGGAGAGCAACACCGCCTCGTCGACGTCGTGGGTGACGATCACCGTCGTCGCGCCGGTCTTTTCCATGACGCCGAGCAGCTCGTCCTGGAGCGAGGCACGGGTCAGCGCGTCGAGCGCGCCGAAGGGCTCGTCCATGAGCAGGATCTTCGGCTCCATGGCGAAGGCGCGGGCGATGCCGACCCGCTGCTTCATGCCGCCCGAGACTTCGTGCGGATACTTGGTGCTCGCGTGATCCATGTGCACCATCGCCAGCGCCGCCTCGACGCGCGCTTCGAGCTTCGAGCGACGTTCCTTGCGGCCGAACACCTGCTCGACGCCGAGCATGACGTTCTCGAAGCAGGTCATCCACGGCAGCAGCGAGTGGTTCTGGAAGACCACGGCGCGGTCCGGGCCGGGGCCGGCGATCTCGCGACCGTCGCAGAGCAGCACGCCCGAGGTCGGCAGCGTCAGACCGGCGATCAGGTTGAGCAGCGTGCTCTTGCCGCAGCCGGAGTGGCCGATCAGCGAGATGACCTCGCCGGCTTCGATCGTCAGATCGATGTCGCGCAGGGCGACGAACCTGCCCTGCTTGGTGTCGAAGGTCTGGCCGACCTTCTCGATCCGTACCAGTGCTTTGTTCACGATGGGCTCCTCAACGTGTCTCGTAGCTGAAGCGGCGGGCCAGGAACAGCAGGATCTGCTCGAGGATCAGGCCAGTGAAGCCGATGACGAAGATGGCGATGACGATGTGCTCGACCTTCAGGTTGTTCCATTCGTCCCAGACCCAGAAGCCGATGCCGACGCCGCCGGTGAGCATCTCGGCCGCGACGATCACCAGCCAGGCGGTGCCGATGGACAGGCGGATGCCGGTCAGCATGTAAGGCAGCACGGCGGGGAAGAGGATCTTCGTGACCACCTTCGATTCCGGCAGGCCGAGCACGCGGGCGACGTTGAGATAGTCCTGCGGCACGCGGCGCACGCCCTCGGCCGTGTTGAGGATCATCGGCCAGATCGAGCAGATGAAGATCGTCCAGGTCGCCGCCGGATCCGCCTTCTTGAGCACCAAGAGTCCGATCGGCAGCCAGGCCAGCGGACTGACCGGGCGCAGCAGGCTGATGATCGGATCCAGCATGCGGCTCATGAAGGCGAAGCGGCCGAGCAGGAAGCCGAGCGGAATGCCCACCGCCGCGGCGATGCCGAAGCCGACGCCCACGCGCTTCAGCGACGAGAGCACGTTCCAGCCGATGCCCTGGTCGTTGGGGCCGTTGCGGTAGAAGGGGTCGGCGAACAGCTTCGCCGCCGCGTCCCAGGTCTGCCCCGGCCCGGGGATGCTGCCGCCCTTGAGCGTGGCGAGGTGCCAGATGCCGATCAACAGCACGAGGCCCATGATCGGCGGCAGGGCCTGGCGGGCCAGTCCATGGATCCTGTCGTTCATGATCTCAGCCCTTCACCTTGAAGCCGTCGGCGTACTTCTTCGGGTCCTTGCCGTCCCAGACCACACCATCGATCAGCTTGTGCGTGCGCATCTCGCCCTTCGGCAGCGCCACGCCCGCGGCGGCGGCGGCCTGCTTGTAGATGTCGATGCGGTTGACCTGCTTCGCCACCGCCAGGTAGTCGGGGTGGTCCTTGAGCAGGCCCCAGCGCTTGTGCTGGGTCATGAACCACATGCCGTCGGACAGGTAAGGGAAATTCACCGCGCCGTCGTTGAAGAACTTCATGTGGTTCTTGTCGTCCCAGCTCTTGCCGAGGCCGCCATCCAGCCCATTTGTGTAGCGGCCGAGCATGCGGGCGACGATCACGTCGGTGTCGGTGTTCACGTAGGCCTTGCTCGCGATGGTCTCGGCGGTCTTCTGCTTGTTGGACAGCGAGGCGTCGATCCAGCGGCCGGCTTCGAGGATGGCGGCGGTCATGGCGCGTGCCGTGTTCGGGTTCTTCTGCACGAACTCGGCCGTAGTTCCGAGCACCTTCTCGGGATGGTCGGTCCAGATGTCCTGCGTCGTCACGGCCGTGAAGCCGATCCTGTCGATGATCGCGCGGTTGTTCCAGGGCTCGCCGACGCAGTAGCCGTCCATGTTGCCGACGCGCATGTTGGCCACCATCTGCGGCGGCGGCACGGTGATCACCTTGACGTCTTTCATCGGGTTGATGCCGTTGGCCGCCAGCCAGTAATAGAGCCACATGGCGTGGGTGCCCGTAGGGAAGGTCTGGGCGAAGGTGTATTCGCGCTCCTTCTTCGCGATCAGCGCGGCGAGCGAGGCGCCATCGGTCGCGCCCTTGTCCTTGATCTGGTTGGAGAGCGTGATCGCCTGGCCATTGTTGTTGAGCGACATGAGAACGGCCATGTCCTTCTTCGGACCACCGATGCCGAGCTGCACGCCATAGACGAGTCCGTAGAGCACGTGGGCGGCGTCGAGCTCTCCGTTCACCAGCTTGTCGCGCACCGAAGCCCAGGAAGCTTCCTTGGTCGGGATGATCTTGATGCCGTACTTTTCGTCGAACTTGTTCACCGCCGCCATGACCACCGAGGCGCAGTCGGTGAGCGGAATGAAGCCGATCTTCACTTCCTTCTTTTCCGGCGCGTCGGAACCCGCCGCGAATGCATTCACCCCCGTCATGCCTGCCATCGCCGCTCCTCCCAGTACCATCGAGTGGCGCAGGAACTCGCGCCGGTTGATTCCAGATTTCCCGTCCATGATTGCTCTCCATCGCATGCCAAAAAAATAGGCGTCGCGCGCCTCCTTGCGGAAGCGCGGACGCCTGTGTCCTTCACCGGAGCGCCGTTGCCCCGGCTTCAACAAGCCGGTATCAATTCGCGTGCCAGGCAGCGAGCCATGACTCAATCATCTGCGGAATCAGTTGCTTGGAAACTCAGCCGTGGTAACACGCCGACACCGTCGGGGCCCGGCGCCTGCACCGGCGCGGTGCGCGGCCCTTACTCGGCGCACAATCTCAGAGCAGCAGGCCGGCCATGTCGAGGACATCCTGCGCGACCGCCGCGAGCGGCTTGCCACGATCCATGGCCAGCTTGCGCAGGGCGGCGTAGGCCGATGCTTCGTCGAGCCCACGCGCCTTCATCAGGATGCCCTTGGCCTTCTCGATGCGCTTGCGCTCGGAGAGTTTCCGCGTCGCCTCGCTGAGTTCGGCTTTGAGCGCCTGGTGTTCCTCGAAACGCGCGACGGCGACATCGATGATCGACCTGAGCCGGGCAGGATCGAGGCCATCGACCACGTAGGCGGATACGCCGGCGCGGATGGCGGCGCGGATCTGGTCGTTGTCCGATTCCCGCGCGAACATCACCACCGGGCGCGGCGCGGCACGGTCCATCGCCGCGAGGTGTTCGAGCGTGTCGCGGGAGGGGGAGTCTGTGCCGATCAAGATCACGTCGGGGCCGATTTCGGCCACGCGCCCGGCGAGATCGTGCGCCGAGGCAAGCACCGCCGCGACCTGGTGGCCGGCCATGGCCAACCCGCCGCAGACGGCCGTCGCACGGACCCGGGATTCGTCGATCACCAGAACTTTCAGCATCGCTGGCGGGCGATGCAAACATCGGACCAGAGTCGGCCGGAGATTCCGCTAGCGGGGCCGCGGCCGCATCCTCGCCAGGATCCGGGCATCGGCCGCATCGAAGAACCACACGTCGGTCAGCCGGCCGACAAGATAGCGCTTGAAGAGCGTTTCATCCACCGGGGAATTGGCGTTCGCCCGCCAGAAGGTCGTGCTGCGCGCGAGGCAGTTCGCGGCGAGCCGCCCGCGCAGGGCCAGACGCACGCCGTGGGCGGCGATCTCGCGGGCCTCGTCGGCCGGCAGGCTCAGCTCGGCGTCGAAGCCCATCGCATCGCCCGCCTCGCGCGAATAGAAGTCGTAGGGGTTGTCGAAGGCGAAAAAGTAGTCGGTGCGGACGCGCACCGCGTCGCCTTCGGCGTGCCCCGACGGCCCGCCGGCCCGGGACACGGGCGACGGCTGGCGTGTTACGACGGCTGAGTTTCGCGAGGCCGCACTCTCTTCGACGCGGGAAGCGAGCGGCAGGAACTTAAAGAGGTAATAGTCGCGGCCGGCGGCTGCCTCCTCGGGGTGCCAGTTCCAGCCCTCGGTGAGGTCGTTGAAGAACATGCCGTAATGCAGGTGCAGCCGGCCGCTCGCGGCGTCGTAGCGCACCTCGACCGGCGGATCGGCGGCGACCGGCAGCGTCACCGCCTCGCCGGCGACGCAGGGCATGGCTGCTGCCGCCCGGCGCTCGTACTCGCCGACCGGATCCCCGAGCACCGGCCTTGCGTCGTCCGCGGCGCGCGCGGCCGGCAGCGAGGCCAGCGCGAGCGCCAGCGACAGGACGGTGGCCCGCACCTCGCGCCCCTTCAGCGCCTGATGAAATCGATCATCACGCCGCCCGGCTCGCGCTGCCGGTAGGCGACCTCGACCCGCTCGCCGTAGCGCGCCTGCATCTGCTGCAGCAGCGGGATCGGGTCGTGGTCGTTGACGAAGCGCATGACCTCGCCGGGGTTGAGCGCGTCGAGCGCACCGAAGATCGCGGCGTGGCGGAAACGCTTGGCGATGCCGCGCGCGTCGAAGAAATAGAGGCCTTCGGGGTTGCTGTGATCGTGGATCGGGATCTGGGGCATGGTCCGCTCTCGGTGGCTGTGGGGAGCGCGGATCATGGCCGGGCGCGGCGGCCGCGGCCTTGACCTGGATCAGGCCAGGACCGCCGCGAGCACGTCAGGGCATGATCTCGACGTATTCGTAGACCTCGTTGTCGGTGAGCCGCTTGCGGACGGGCACCGGCAGCCGCGCGTACCAGGCGTGCGGGTCGTGGCGGTCGATCTCGCGGCCCATGTAGCGCAGCAGCTCGCAGATCGGTTCGACGACGTTTTGCCGATAGCGCTCGTCCTTCTTCACGTAGCCGAGCCAGAGGTTCTTCATGCAGTTGCGGCGGCACCAGGCGAAGGCCTCGCAGCCCTCGCAGGGCATCTCTGCCGTGGGTTGCAGCGGGCTCTTCTTCAACCAGTTGCCCTGGATCTCGCCCATCTTCATTTGCTGCGCGTACATCATGTCCGGGCAGGGATAGATCTCGCCGCTGGGCATGACGTTGATGAGGTGCGTCGACACGCGGCACTGGGTGAGCCCCGCATAGAGCTCGGTGCCGCGGTTGGGAAGGAGCTTGTTGCGGACGATGCCCATGATCGGGATGAACGGGTAGAGCGTGTCGGTCCGCGAGAAGAACTTGTCGATGAGCTTCACGAGCACGGCCTTGCGCTTGGCGACCGAATCGCCGAAGTACATCTCGTCGGCGACGAACTGCCAGTAGACATAGTCGATCGCCTCGAAGGCCGTGGCCAGCTCGTCGAGCTCTTCGAAGGTGGTATCGGGGTTGCCCCAGGTGACGCGCGCGGTGATGGTGCCGCCGACCTTCTCGTGCACCTTGTGCAGGTTGTCGATCACCTGCCGCCAGATGCCGCGGCCGCGGTAGCCGTCGGTGATCGTCTCGCCGCCGTCGATCGAGACGAGGATGTTCGAGAGCTTGCCGAGCACCCAGTCCGGCAGATCGTCGAGCAGCGTGCCGTTGGTCTGGAGCTGGTAGCGGAATTCCGGGAAGCGCCGCATCACGTCTTCCATCATGCGCCGGTTCAGGGTCGGCTCGCCGCCGTAGAAGGTGACGTAGATCTCCTTGCCTTTGAGGTGGGTGTCGATGAAGCGGGCGAGCTGGTCGATGTCGTACTCGAGCTCGGTCTGCGAGCCGAGCACGTCACCGACGCCGAGCGAGCAGTAGGTGCATTTGAGGTTGCACTTGAGCGTGGTCAGCAGTTGCAGTTCGACGCGGCCGCCGACGATGGGGTCGGCATCGGCGACGGGCGTCACCGCGGGAACGAATTCGAGGGCATGCGCGTTCATGGGGCTTCCTTCCGGATGAAGATGACGAGCGCCGGACCGGGGGCGGCCGGCGAACCACGGTCAGAGCGGGAAGGAAACGCGGGGCGGGGCGGTCTTGGGCAGGGCCACGACGCCGAAGCGCAGCCAGCCGGTCGCGGCGTCGGGGTCGATGCCGGCGACGAGGTGGCGGAATCGTTGCGCAAGGCGGTCGGCGCTCATGGAGGCGCACAGTCTAGCCGTCCGGCCGGCGGGGTCAAGCGCGATGGTGCGCGGCTGCCAGCCGCTGGCGCATTGCGACGGCTGACCAGCCCGCCACCCGGCGGGCGCAGGACGCCACGGAGTGGCGGTCCCGAGCAACGCGAGGGATGGGGCGAAGCCCCACAAGTGGCAGTCCCGGGCGCAGGACGGAATGGGGCTGCGCCCCACAGTTCGCCGGCTGCGACAAGATGTCGCAGCCTTGGCAGGGTACGGCCGCCTAAACTTGGCAGCGGAGGAAAACTGGTTTCCGAAAGGAGTCGTGACATGAACCGCCGTGATGCCCTGAAACTTTCCCTGCTCGCCGGTGCCGGCCTCGCCGCCGGCACTGCCCGCGCCGCCCAGTGCGAGGGCGACGGTACGCCGATGCAGTTCATTCCGAAAAAGCCGGCCGATCCCAAGGCTTACGAAAACGACATCGAGAAGTATCCGAAGTGCCCCTACTGCGGCATGGACCGCAAGCAGTACCACCACTCGCGCATGCTGATCCAGTACAGCGACGATCTCGCCGACGGCGTCTGCTCGCTGCACTGCGCCGCGATTTCGCTTTCGCTCAACATCGACCGCGATCCCAAGACGATCTGGGTCGGCGACAACGCGGCGGCGGGTGACGTCAAGCCGCTCGTCGAGGTCGACAAGGCGACCTTCCTCGTCGGCAGCAAGATCCCGGGCGTGATGACGGCGAACAGCAAGGTCGCCTACGGCAACACCGATGCGGCCAAGGCCGCTCAGGCGGCGCAGGGTGGCGAGCTGACCAACTTCGACGGCGCGCTGCTCGCGGCCTATACCGACATGTCGAAGGATGTCAGCCGTATCCGCAAGATGCGCGCCGAGCGGCGCAGGAAGATGATGGAGGCCCAGCAGGGCGCCGCCAAGCCGATGGAGCACAAGCACTGATGCGCCGGCTCTTCGCGGCCCTTGCCCTTGCGCTCTGGGCCACGCTCGCCGTGGCCCAGATGCCGCCGAAGCCGGGGCCGAAGGATCTCTGCCCCGTCTGCGGCATGCTCGTCGCCAAATACCCGAACTGGGTGGCGACGATCGTGTACAAGGACGGCCATGCGCACCATTTCGACGGTGCCAAGGACATGTTCAAGTTCTGGTTCGACCCGCCGAAGTATGCGGCCGGCCACAGCCGCGAGATGATGGCCTCGATCTGGGTCACCGACTTCTACAACCTGCAGCGAATCGACGCGAAGAAGGCCTGGTACGTCACCGGCTCGGACGTGCTCGGCCCGATGGGCCACGAGTTCATCCCGCTCGCGAGCAAGGCCGACGCCGAAGAGTTCCTGAAGGAACACAAGGGCGTGAGAATCCTCACCTTCGATCAGGTCACGGCCGACATGCCGGCCAAGCTCGACGCCGGGAAATTCTGAGTAAGGCGCCCGGCCGGACAGGCTCCGGCCGGTGCGCCGTGCCCCGCCTGCCGCGAACGCGTATCATGCAGGCGACACGCACGCGGACAGGAGGCGGGGATGGGCATCGAAGGGCTTTCCAAGGAACAACGCATCCTGCGCGTGCTGCGCAAGGTGCTCGGCAACATCGTCAAGGACACCACGCCCGCGCCCGGCATGCTGCATCCCCTGAGCGAGGCCACCCGCCGCGACATCAAGGAGCTCTTCGCGCTGATCGCCGAGCGCGAGCGCGAGCTGGCCGCCGAAGCGGGCATGACCCGGCGCGCACGGCCCCATTTCAGCGACGAGCCGCGGCCGACCAACGTCATCGCCTTCCACAAGCCGGAAAAGAAGCCGGACTGAGGCCGGGTGCGAGGGGCGCCGGCCCGGCGCCCCGCCCCGGGCCCGGCCTGGGAGCTACCACCGCCCGCCCGGAGCCGCATGACATTTCCCGAAACAATTCCCTACCTTAGCCGTCGGGAACTTTGCTAGACTGTTAGCACTCTCAATGCGCGAGTGCTAAAATTTCGAGCAAGGAGGACGTGATCCATGAGCCATGCCCTGACGTTGAGCCAGTTCCCCGTTCCGTCGGCCGTCGGCAGCCTGGAAGCCTACATCCAGGCGGCCAACCGCGTGCCGATGCTGAGCGAGGAAGAGGAGTTCGCCCTGGCGCGGCGCTTCCGCGAGGAAAACGACCTCGAAGCTGCGCGCCGGCTGGTGCTGTCGCACCTGCGCCTCGTCATCGCCGTCGCCCGCGGCTATCTCGGCTACGGCCTGCCGCATGCCGACCTGATCCAGGAAGGCAACATCGGCCTGATGAAGGCGGTCAAGCGCTTCGACCCGGACCGCGGCGTGCGCCTGGTGTCGTTCGCCATGCACTGGATCAAGGCCGAGATCCATGAGTACATCCTGAGGAACTGGCGACTGGTCAAGATCGCCACGACGAAGGCGCAGCGCAAGCTCTTCTTCAACCTGCGCAGTCTCAAGCAGAGTTTCGCCGCGCTCGGCCCCGCCGAGGTCAGGGAGGTCGCCCGGACGCTCGGCGTCAAGCCCGAGGAGGTCGTCGAGATGGAAACCCGCATGAGCGGCGGCGACGTCTCCCTCGAACCGACGACGGACGACGACGAGGACCACTACGCGCCGATCGCCTATCTCGCAGCCGAAAGCAGCAGCGAGCCCTCGATGCAGATCGAACGCAAGGAGTACGACCGGCTCCAGGACGAGGGGCTGCGTACCGCGCTGGAAAAGCTCGACGAGCGCAGCCGCGCGATCATCCGCCGGCGCTGGCTGGTCGAGGAAGGCGAGGAGGCGGCGACGCTGCACGAGCTCGCCGCCGAATACGGCGTCTCGGCCGAGCGCATCCGCCAGATCGAGGCCAAGGCCATGCAGAAGATGCGCGGTACCCTGGCCGCGATGGCCTGACCAAAGCGGGCATCCATGGGGAACGGGCGGCGCTGCCGCCCGTTTTTCATTGCGCCCTGCCGCCGAGGGCGTCGAGCAGCTTCTGGTGGATGCCGCCGAAGCCGCCGTTGCTCATGATCAGCACGTGGTCGCCCTCGCGCGCCTCCGCGGCGATTGCGGCGACGAGCGTCGGCAGGTCGTCGAAGACGCTCGCCTTGCCGCCCAGCGGGGCCAGGGCTGCGCCGGCATCCCAGCCGAGACCGGCCGCGTAGCAGAAGACGCGGTCCGCACCGGCGAGGCTGCCGGGCAACTGCGCCTTCATGGTACCGAGCTTCATCGTGTTCGAGCGCGGCTCGAGCACGGCGACGATGCGTGCGTGGCCGACACAGCCCCTTAACCCTTCGATGGTCGCCGCGATCGCGGTCGGGTGGTGGGCGAAATCGTCATAGACCGTCACCCCGCGCACCGTACCGCGGATTTCCAGCCGGCGCTTGACGCCGCGAAAAGTCGCCAGCGCCGACAGCCCGGCTTCCAGCGGCACGCCCGCATGGCGGGCCGCGAGAAGCGCCGCGACGGCATTGGCGCGGTTGTGGGCGCCGGGAGAATCGAGTCGCACTTCTCCGGCTGGCGCATTACCGCGGCTGAGTTTGAAGACGCCGGCGCCATCGGGCTCGCCCGCGTGCCAGCCGTCGGCGACGTTGAAGCGCTCCACGGGCGTCCAGCAGCCGCGCGCGAGCACCCGCTCGATCGAGGCCTCCGCGCCGTTGGCGACGATCAGGCCGTTTCTCGGCAACGTCCGCACGAGATGATGGAATTGCGTCTCGATCGCCGCGAGATCTGGAAAGATGTCGGCATGATCGAACTCCAGATTATTGAGGATCGCCGTCCTCGGCCGGTAATGGACGAACTTGGAACGCTTGTCGCAAAAGGCCGTGTCGTACTCGTCGGCCTCGATGACGAAAAACGGCGATTCCGTCAGCCGGGCCGAGACACCGAAGCCTTGCGGCACGCCGCCGACGAGGAAGGAGGGCGACAGGCCCGCCTCCTCGAGGATCCAGGCGAGCATCGAGGTCGTCGTCGTCTTGCCGTGCGTGCCGGCGACCGCCAGCACCCATTTTCCGCGCAGGATGTGCTCCGCGAGCCACTGCGGGCCGGATACGTAGGAAAGATTGCGGTCGAGGATCTCCTCGAGCAGCGGATTGCCGCGGGAGATCGCGTTGCCGACTACGAACAGGTCGGGCGCCAGCGCCACCTGCCCGGCATCGTAGCCTTCGATGAGCTCGATGCCCTGCGCCTCGAGCTGGGTGCTCATCGGCGGATAGACGTTGGCGTCGCAGCCCGTGACCCGGTGACCGGCCGAACGCGCCAGGAGTGCGATACCGCCCATGAAGGTGCCGCAGATGCCGAGGATGTGGATGTGCATGTCAGGATGCGCGTGCCATAATGGCCCGGCATTCTATCCCGGGAGCCCGCCATGCCCCGCCGCAAACCCGCGCCCCAAGGCCCCTCCCATCTGAGGCTCTCCATCGCCAGCACGGCCGCCCGGCTCATGGCGCAGGACGGCATCACCGACTATGGCCTGGCCAAGCGCAAGGCGGCGAAGATCCTCGGTGCCCCCGAAGGCGAGGCGCTGCCGAGCAACGAGGAGGTCGAGACCGAGCTGCGAGCTTACCAGGCCCTGTTCCAGGACGAGGAACACACCGAGCGCCTGCGCGCCCTGCGCGAGGCCGCGCTGGCGGCGATGGATTTCCTCGCCGCTTTCCGACCCTATCTAACCGGATCCGTGCTCGACGGCACCGCGGGCCGCTACGCCGAGATCGAGCTCGACCTCTTTGCCGACAGCGCCAAAGATGTCGAGATCTTCCTGCTATCCCACGGCATCCCCTACGAACACGCTGACAACCGTCAGCAAGGCGCCGATGCGCCCGAAGCGCGGCTGAGGATGGCCTGGGACGGCGCCGAGGCGCTGCTGTCGATCTATCCCCATCAGGCAGAACGGCGCCAGCGCAAGGACGACCGCGGTGGCCGGGCCCGCGCCGCAACCGTGGCCGCGCTGCTCGGCGGATGAACCGAAACCGGTCCCGGGGTGGGGCCGAGTGCCCTGCCTCTGGACAAATTGCGGCGATTTGAGGCAAACTTGCGCCCATGTCGAACCGAACCGGCACCAAATCCAAAACAGCATCGTCGGGCACCGAGGGGGCGCGGCGCGCCCGCATCCTCGTTCTCCACGGACCGAACCTGAATCTGCTCGGCCGGCGCGAGCCGGAAATCTACGGCCGCGCCACGCTCGCCGACATCCACGCCGCGATGGAGGCCCGGGCACGGGCACGCGGCGTCCAGATCGAAAGCTTCCAGAGCAATTCCGAGGGCGAACTGATCGACCGCATCCAGGCGGCGGCCAGCGAAGGCATCGAGTTCATCATCATCAATCCGGGCGCCTACAGTCACACCAGCATCGCCATCCCCGACGCGCTGCGGGCCGTGGCGATCCCCTACATCGAGGTGCACATCTCGAACATCCACGCCCGCGAGCCATTCCGGCACCACTCGCATTTTTCCGCCAGCGCGATCGGCGTCATCTGCGGGCTCGGCCTCCAAGGCTACGAACTCGCCCTCGATGCCGCACTCGCGCGCATCGGCCAGTCCTGATCGAACAACCCGCGGCGGGAATCCACCCGCCCGACACGAAGGGAGCACAGCATGGACCTGAGAAAGCTCAAGACCCTGATCGACCTCGTCCAGAACTCGGGCATCTCCGAGCTTGAAATCAGCGAGGGCGAGGAAAAGATCCGCATCGCCAAGCACGTCGCCGCGGCGCCCTCGACCACGACCGTGATGATGGGCGCGCCGATGATGCCCGCGGCTCCCGCCGCCCCGACGGCCGCCGCCGCGCCGGCGCCTGCCGCGGAAAAGCCCGCCGAGCCCGAGGGCCACGTCGTCAAGGCGCCGATGGTCGGCACCTTCTACCGCGCCGGCAGCCCGGGCGCACCGGCCTTCGTCGAAGTGGGCCAGGCCGTCAAACAGGGCGACACCCTCTGCATCATCGAGGCCATGAAACTGATGAACGAGATCGAAGCCGACGTCTCGGGCACGATCAAGGCCATCCTCGTCGAGAACGGCCAACCGGTCGAATTCGACCAACCGCTGTTCATCATCGGTTAACCTGCCGCCATGTTCGAGAAAATCCTGATCGCCAGCCGCGGCGACCAGCCGCCGCGAGGCGGCGCAGCGGCGAAGCCAAATCGCCGGGCGGCCGCAGGCCGCAAGGGCGATTTTGCCGCGGAGATAGCGCATGTTTGAAAAGATCCTGATTGCGAACCGCGGCGACCAGCCGCCGCGAGGCGGCGCAGCGGCGAAGCCGAATCGCCTTGCGGCCGCTGGCTGCAAGGGCGATTTTGCCGCGGAGATAGCGCATGTTTGAAAAGATCCTGATTGCAAACCGCGGAGAGATCGCCCTGCGCGTCCTGCGCGCCTGCCGTGAACTGGGCATCCGCACGGTCGCCGTGCATTCCACGGCCGACGCCGAGGCCAAGTACGTCAAGCTCGCCGACGAATCGGTCTGCATCGGCCCGCCCGCCTCGGCGCAGAGCTATCTCAACGTGCCGGCCATCATCTCCGCGGCCGAAGTCACCGACGCCGAGGCCATCCACCCGGGCTATGGCTTCCTTTCGGAGAATGCCGACTTCGCCGAGCGGGTCGAGAAATCGGGCTTCGTCTTCATCGGCCCGAAGGCCGAAACCATCCGCCTGATGGGCGACAAGGTCTCGGCCAAGGACGCGATGAAGGCCGCCGGTGTGCCCTGCGTTCCCGGCTCCGACGGCGCGTTGCCCGAAGATCCCAAGGAGATCGTGAAAATTGCGCGTGCGATCGGCTATCCGGTGATCATCAAGGCCGCGGGCGGCGGCGGCGGCCGGGGCATGCGCGTCGTCCATACCGAGGCGGCGCTGATCAACGCCGTGACCATGACCCGGGCCGAAGCGCAGGCGGCCTTCGGCAACCCGATGGTGTACATGGAGAAGTTCCTCGAGAACCCGCGTCACATCGAGATCCAGGTGATGGCCGACAACTACCGGAACGCGGTCTGGCTCTCGGAGCGCGACTGCTCGATGCAGCGCCGGCACCAGAAGGTCATCGAGGAGGCGCCCGCGCCCGGCATCAACCGCCGGCTGATCACGCGCATCGGCGACCGCTGCGCCGAGGCCTGCCGGAAGATCGGCTACCGGGGCGCCGGCACTTTCGAGTTCCTCTACGAGAACGGCGAGTTCTACTTCATCGAGATGAACACGCGCGTCCAGGTCGAGCACCCGGTCACCGAACTCGTCACCGGCATCGACATCGTCCAGGCGCAGATCCGCGTCGCCGCCGGGGAGAAGCTGTGGTTCCGCCAGCGCGACGTGCAGATCCGCGGCCACGCGATGGAATGCCGCATCTGCGCCGAAGATCCGTTCAAGTTCACGCCTTCTCCAGGCAAGATCCAGAACTGGCATCCGCCGGGCGGCCCGGGCATCCGCGTCGATTCGCACGTCTATTCGGGCTACACGGTGCCGCCGCACTACGACTCGATGATCGCCAAGCTGATCTCCTACGGCGACACCCGCGACCAGGCGATCCGGCGCATGCGCATCGCGCTTTCGGAAATGATGGTCGACGGCATCAAGACCAACATCCCGCTGCACCAGGAACTGATGCTCGACGACCGGTTCATCAAGGGCGGCACCAGCATCCATTACCTCGAAGAAAAGCTGGCGGCCCGCGAGAAGGTCCAGGGCTGACGGGCGGACGCGCGTGTGGATCAGCGCCTCGATCACGACTGACGCCGCGCTCGCCGCGGCGCTCTCCGACGCGCTGCTGGAAGCCGGCGCCGTCTCGGTCTCGGTCGAGGACGCCGATGCCGGCACCCAGTTCGAGACGCCCCAGTTCGGCGAGCCGGGCAGCGGCGCCGATCCTTCGGAGGCACCGCTATGGAACCGCTCCCGCGTCACGGCGCTGTTCGAGCCGCAGGAGGGCCTCGAAGCCCGTCTCGCCGAGGTCGCCGCGAAACTCAGCCTCGGTGGCACGCCAGCCGAACTCGCGGAAGTCGCCGATCAGGACTGGGTCCGGCTCACCCAGTCCCAGTTCGAGCCCATCCGCATCGACGAGCGGCTGTGGATCGTGCCCTCGTGGTTTGAACCGCCCGATCCGGGCGCCGTGAATCTCGTCGTCGATCCCGGCCTCGCCTTCGGCACCGGCTCGCACCCGACCACACGCCTCTGCCTCGAATGGCTGTGCGCCGAAGTCCGCCCCGGTGACACCCTGCTCGACTACGGCTGCGGCTCGGGCATCCTGGCGCTGGCCGCTGCCAGGCTCGGCGCCGCCGACGTGCTCGGCGTCGACATCGACGAGCGGGCGCTCGAGGCGGCCGCCGAAAACGCCCGGAAGAACCGGGTCGCACTGCGGCTCGCCCACTCGCGCGAGCCGCTCGCCGAAACCTTCGATCTCGTCGTCGCCAACATCCTCACCAATCCCCTGTGCCTGCTCGCGCCGCTTCTGGCCGGACGGCTGAAGCCCGGCGGCCGCATCGCGCTCTCGGGCGTGCTCGACACGCAGGCCGGCGAGGTCATCGACGCCTACGCGCCCCACCTCGAGCTCGCCGTCGGCGCGACGCTCGACGGCTGGGTCCGGCTGGAGGGCCGCCGGCCATGATCCTGACGCGCTGCCCGAATTGCAGCACCGTCTTCCGCGTGACGCCGGAGCAGCTGCGCGTCCGCCACGGCCAAGTCCGCTGCGGCAGCTGCTACGCGACCTTCAACGCGCTTTCCGAACTCAGCGAGGATCTGCCGCCGCCGCGGGCGACGCCGGATGCGCGTGACATGGCGGCCGCGGCCCCCTTTGGCGACGGGCAGGCGGAAGCGCCCACCGTCAGCGACATCCTGCCCCCGGTGGCGGCTCCGCCGGAGCCCGGGAGCGCATGGTCCGGCGAGGAGATCGAATACATCGACATCGGCAGCGCCGCCCCGGCCGAACCCGACATCAGCCTCACGGAAGCCGCTTCGGCGGCGCAGGCGAAGCCGGTCGAACCGGCCGACGCCTCGACTGGGGACGTTGCCGGCGGAGCCGCAGGCGATGCCGAGCCGACCATGGCGGAACAACACCCGGCGGCGCCCGACGGCGGAGCGCCGGTCATCGAAACCGCACCGCCCACGGAGGAGGCGTCCCCGGCCGCCGACGAAGCGACGGGGGCGGCCCTCGAGGCCGCTGTCGGAGAGACCACGGTGCCGGAATCCCCGGAACCGCCTGCCGAACCCCCGTTCGAGGCCGAGCCCCCGGCCCACACTGACGCCGAGACCCCCGCCATCATCGACTTCCCGCCGGCGGAAACCGCCGCACGAGGAGCAGAACACGCCGCTGAACACCCCGCGGAATCCCCCACCCCCGGCGATGCCCTTCCCGAGCCTCCGGCAAGCCCCGAGCCTCCGGACGTCAAGCCGGCGATCGCGCCAGGCCCGCCGCCGCCCGGCTTCGGCGCGGACGCGCGGCCGCCGAGTCAGTGGCCGTGGTGGGCGGGTGCTGCGCTCGCGCTCGTCGCCCTGGCCGCGCAGGCGGTAATCCATTTCCGCACCGAGCTCGCCGTCCGCCACCCCGATGCCCGGCCGGCGCTGGAAGCCCTGTGCGCGCCGTTCGGCTGCGACATCCCGCTGCCGGCGAAGATCGGCCTCATCGAGATCGAACACTCGGACCTCGTTCCCCACGAGAAGAACGCCAGCCGGCTGCTGCTCACGGCCACGCTGCGCAATCTCGCCGGCCACCCGCAGGCCTGGCCGCACCTGGAACTGACCTTGACCGACGCCCACGACCGGCCGCTCACGCGCCGCGCGCTCGCGCCACAGGACTACCTGGCCCCGGCCGAGCTCGCCGCCGCCGGCTTCCCCGCGCGCAGCGAGCAGGTCGTATCGCTCGAAGTCCGCGCCACCGGCGTGCCCGCGGTCGGCTACCGGCTCTATCTCTTCTACCCCTGAAAGCACCGATGCGCACACTCATCTGCGGCTCGCTCGCCTACGACACCATCATGGTCTTCCACGACCGCTTCCGGCACCACATCCTGCCGGAGCAGATCCACATCCTCAACGTCTCCTTCCTGGTGCCGGACATGCGCCGCGAGTACGGCGGCTGCGCCGGCAACATCGCCTACAACCTGAAACTCCTCGGCGGCGAGCCCGTGATCATGGCCACCGTCGGCGACGACTCGGGGCTCTACATGCAGCGTCTCGCCCACCTCGGCCTCGAAGCCGGCCACGTCCGCCACGTGCCCGGCACCTTCACGGCCCAGGCCTTCATCACCACCGATGTCGACGACAACCAGATCACCGCCTTCCACCCGGGGGCGATGAACCATTCGCACGAAAACCGCATCGCCGACGCCCGCGACATCGTCCTCGGCATCGTCTCGCCGGACGGCCGCGAGGGCATGATGACGCACGCGCGCCAGTTCCATGAGGCCGGCATCCCCTTCGTCTTCGATCCGGGCCAGGGGCTGCCCATGTTCAACGGCGACGAACTGCTCGAATTCCTTCGTCTCGCCGACTGGTGCACGGTCAACGACTACGAGGCCAAGCTGCTCTGCGAGCGCACCGGGCGCAGCATCGGGGAGCTTGCCCGCGAAGTCCGCGCCCTCGTCGTCACGCTCGGGGCCCAGGGCTCGCAGATCCACGTCGACGGCGGGCGGATCGACATCCCCGGCGTCGAACCCGAAGCCGTCGTCGACCCCACCGGCTGCGGCGACGCCTACCGCGCCGGCCTGCTCTACGGCCTCGGCCAGGGCTGGGCCTGGGAAAAGATCGGCCGGCTCGCCTCGCTGATGGGTTCGATCAAGATCGCCCACCGCGGCGGCCAGAACCACAAGCCGACGCGTGCCCAGATCGCCGCGCGTTTCGAACAGGCCTTCGGCGAACCGCTCTGACGATGATCGTTCCCGCCCGCGCGGCCTTCCGCCTGGCACGCACGGCGCTCCACCTTCTCTGGGGCGTGGCCACCGCGGCCACCGTCTTCCCCTGGCTGCCGCTTTCCGCCCAGCTCTGGCTCAAGCGCCGCTGGTCGAAGCAGCTGCTCGAAGTCCTCGGCGTCCGCCTGCGGATCTCGGGCACGCCGCTTTCCGGCGGCCTCTTCGTCGCCAACCACATCTCCTGGCTCGACATCTTCGCCATCAATGCCGCCGCCCCGACCACCTTCCTATCGAAGGACGACGTGCGCCGCTGGCCCGTGATCGGCTGGCTGGCCACGCGCGTCGGCACGCTATACCTCGAACGCGGCTCGCGGCTCGCCGCTCAGCGCGCGAGGGAGCGCCTGGTCGAAGAGCTTCGCGGCGGCGCCCGCATCGGCGTGTTTCCCGAAGGCACGACGACCGAGGGCGACCACGTGCTGCCCTTCCACGGCGCGCTGTTCCAGTCCGCGATCGATGCCGGCGTGTCCGTCGCGCCCGTGCTGGTCCGCTACACCGACGCCGCCGGCCGGCCGACCACGGCCGCCGCCTATGCCGGCGACACCACGCTCTGGCAATGCGTGAAAAGCATCGTCACCGCCTCCGGCCTCACCGTGCATGTCGATTTCCTCGCCGCACTGCCCGGCACGGGCACAGACCGCCGCCACCTCGCCCACCACGCCCACCAGGCCATCGCCCACGCCCTCGCCGCCGCGCGGCCCGCGAAGCCCCACCACGAAACTCAGCCGTCGTAACACGCCAGGCGAGGTTCAAGGTTCAAGGTTCAAGGGGCAAGGGAGTCCCGGCGACGGGCTGCACCGGGGCTTGACCGGAGCACCCCGTGACGATCAGCGCGCAGCGCCGCACGCAGGCTCCTCCCCCGCGAGGGGGAGGCCGGGAGCGGGCGGGCGCTACTCCCAGCCGGTCGGTTCGACCTGCCGCCGGCAGGGCAGCTGATAGACGCGCTGGTCCTCGAGCCGGACCGCGGTGAGTCGGCCGCCCCAGAGGCAGCCCGAATCGAGCGCCAGCAGGTTCTTCTCGCGCCGGAAGCCGAGCGCCGACCAGTGGCCGCAGACGAGGATGTGGTCGGCGCTCCGGCGCCCCGGCACCTCGAACCACGGCAGGCAGCCGGCCGGCCCGCGGTCGGGCGGCCCCTTGGCGCCGGGGGCGCGGAATTCCATCACGCCTTCGGGCGTGCAGAAGCGCATGCGCGTCATGGCGTTGACGATGACGCGCAGCCTGTCCCAGCCGGCGAGGTCGTCACGCCAGGCGTTCGGCTCCGAGCCCCACATGTGGGCGAGGAAGTCGCGGTAGCCGGGCTCGGTCAGCGCGCTGCGCACCTCGTCGGAGAGCGCGCGGGCCTGTGCCACGTCCCACTGCGGCAGGAGGCCGGCATGGACGAGGCCGTACTCGTCCTCGACGTGGAAGAGCGGCCGGCCGCGCAGCCAGGCGATCAGTTCGTCGCGGTCGGGCGCGGCGAGCACTTCGGCCAGCGTGTCCTCGCGGCTGGCCTTGCCGAAACCCTCGGACTGCATGACCAGATGCAGGTCGTGATTGCCGAGCACGGTGACGGCGCGCTCGCCGAGCGAGCGGACGAAGCGCAGCACGGCGAGCGAATCGGGGCCGCGATTGACGAGATCGCCGACGAACCAGAGCCGGTCGCGGCTCGTCGAGAAGCCGAGATACTCGATGAGCTGCTGCAGCTCGGCGTGGCAGCCCTGGATGTCGCCGATCGCGTAGGTGGCCATCAACCGTAGCGGCCACGGTACCACTCGACGAAGCGGCCGAGGCCGACGTCGAGCGGCGTCGAGGGCGCGAAGCCGACCGCGGCGCGCAGTTTCGCCGTGTCGGCGTAGGTGATCGGCACGTCGCCGTCCTGCATGGGCAGGAAGTGGCGGACCGCCTTTTTACCGAGCGCCGTCTCGAGGATGTCGATGAAGGTCATCAGCTCGACCGGCTGGTGGTTGCCGATGTTGTAGACCGTGTGCGGCGGCGTGCCCGTGGCGGGCTTGTCGAGCACGCGGATCACGCCTTCGGTGATGTCGTCGATGTAGGTGAAATCGCGCTGCATCCTGCCGTGGTTGAAGACCTCGATCGGCCGGCCGGCGAGAATGGCCTGCGTGAAGCTGAAGTAGGCCATGTCCGGCCGGCCCCAGGGGCCATAGACGGTAAAGAAGCGCAAGCCGGTGGCCGGAATGCCGTAGAGGTGGCTGTAGCTGTAGGCCATCAGCTCGTTGGCCTTCTTGGTCGCGGCGTAGAGGCTCACCGGATGGTCGACGTTGTCGTCCTCCGAGAACGGCACCTTGGTGTTGCCGCCATAAACGCTCGAACTCGAGGCATAGACGAGATGCTTCACCCCAGCGTGGCGGCAGCCCTCGAGCACGTTCACGAAGCCGAGCAGGTTGCTGTCGGCGTAGGCGAGCGGATTCTTCAGCGAGTAGCGCACGCCGGCCTGCGCGGCGAGATGGACGACGGCATCGGGCCTCTCGGTGCGGAAGAGTTCGGCCATGCCCTCGCGGTCGGCGATGTCGAGCCGGCGCATGACGAAGGCTGAGTCTGGCGCGAGCCTGGAGAGCCGCGCCTCCTTGAGCGCGACCTCGTAGTAGTCGTTGAGATTGTCGACGCCGACGACCGCATCGCCGCGCGCCAAGAGCCGTTCGGCGACATGCATGCCGATGAACCCGGCGACGCCGGTGACCAGAACCTTCATGTCCGCTCCTTCAGGAAGGCGCGCATTTTTGCATACTTCATGAAGCTGTTCCGGCAGCCGATGAGGATGTGCACGAGCCCGGGAATGCCGTCGAGAAAGCCCAGCCGGAAGATGTAGAACTTGATGAAGCGGACGATGGGCGAAGCCACCATGCGCAGCCACGGGGCACGCCGGCCGCGGGCGAGCGCCTCGCGCGCGGCGAGCGTCGTGTATTCGTCCTGCTTGGCGAGATAGCGCTCGAGCGTCTCGGCCGAGTCGTGGAGCAGGTCGCCGGAGAGCTCGCCGACCGGCACGTCCGTGACGACCTTCTCATGCACCGCGTCGTCGGACCAGCGCGCGTGGCGGCGGTCGAAGAGGCGCAGGCTCCAGTCCGGGTAGCCCTCGCCGTGCCGCAGATACCGCCCCATGAAGCGGTTGCAGCGGGGAAAGCGGTAGGCGTGGAACACGGGCGCCGCGAGCGCCGCCTCGATCGAGGCGCGCAGCGCGTCGCTCACCCGCTCGTCGGCGTCGACGCAGAGCACCCAGTCGTGCGTCGCCTGGCCGACGGCGAACTGCTTCTGCGGGCCGAAGCCGAGCCAGTCCTGGCGGATCACGCGCGCACCGCGCGCCTGCGCCAGCGCCACGGTGCCGTCGCTGCTGCCCGAATCGACCACCACGATCTCGTCGCAGAAGGCGAGCGAATCGAGGCAGGCCGCGAGCTGCGAGGCGGCATTGCGGGTGATGAGGACGGCGGAGAGGGGCGGTCGCTGGCGGGGCATATAATGGCGCGCTTCCGCGATTCTACCGGTGCCCCGGTGCGCATCCTCCTCGTCAAGACCTCCTCGCTCGGCGACGTCGTGCACAACCTGCCGGTCGTCACCGACCTCGTCCGGCACTTTCCCGACGCGGCGATCGACTGGATGGTCGAGGAAGCGTTCGCGGCCATCCCCCGCCTGCATCCGGCGGTGCGCACGGTGATTCCCGTCGCCGTGCGCCGCTGGCGCCGGCGGCCGTTTTCGCCCGCGACCTGGCGCGAGATCGGCGCCTTGCGGCGTGTTACCGCGGCTGAGTCTTACGACGCGGTGCTCGACACCCAGGGCCTGCTGAAGAGCGCGCTGCTGGCCCATCAGGCGCGCGGCGAAAAGATCGGCCACGCCGCCGATTCGGCGCGCGAGCCGCTGGCCTCGCGCTTCTACGACCGCCGCTTCAGCGTACCGAAGGATCTCCACGCGGTCGAGCGCAACCGCCGGCTTGCCGCGCTGGCCTTCGGCTACACGATCGAGACGCCGCCCGATTACGGCATCGCCGCCGCACCGCTCGCCACCGACTGGCTGCCCGTGGCCGACTACGCGGTGCTGCTCACCGCCACCAGCCGCGCCGACAAGGAATGGGACGAAGCGCACTGGCGGGCGCTCGGCACGGCGCTGATCGCCGCGGGACTGCGCTGCGTGCTGCCGGGCGGCAGCCCGGCGGAGCGCGAGCGCGCCGCGCGGCTCGCCGCCGCGCTCGGACATCGCGCCCTCGCCGCGCCGGCGATGGGTATTGCCGAGATCGCCGGGCTGCTCGCCGGCGCGAAGCTCGTGGTCGGCGTCGACACCGGCCTCGTCCATCTCGCCGCGGCGCTCGGCCGGCCGACGCTGGCGCTCTACTGCGCCACCGACCCGGCGCTCACTGGCGTGCTCGCGGGAAACGAGGCGATCAACCTCGGCGGCGCGGGCGCGCCGCCGGCGGCTGCCGAAGCCGTGAGCCGCGCACTGGGACTGCTGGAGCGATGAGGCGGTTTCTCTACACGCTCGCGGTCTGGTTCGTCGCCATTCCCTGGGCCGTGTTGCACCTGCTCTGGCGCGCGCGCCGGCAACCCGCGTATCTGCGCCACTGGAACGAGCGCTTCGCGCTCTACGCCGGCCGCCGCGCCGCCCGGCCGACGATCTGGATCCATGCCGTCTCCGTCGGCGAGACGCGCGCCGCGCAGCCGCTCGTCGCGGCACTCGAGGCCCGCTACCCGGATCACGCGATCGTCATGACCCACATGACGCCGACGGGGCGCGAAACCTCGGCGGCACTGTTCGGCGACGACGTCGAACGCCTCTATCTCCCCTACGACTGCCCGTTCGCGATGGGCCGCTTTCTCTCGCGCTACCGGCCGGCGGCGGGCCTCGTCATGGAAACGGAGTTGTGGCCCAATCTCGTCGCCGCCTGCCGCAGGCGCGGCATTCCGCTCGCGCTCGTCAATGCCAGGCTCTCGGAACGCTCGGCGCGCCGCTACGCGCGCCTGCCGGGGCTCACGCGCGAGACGCTCGCGGCGCTCACCGCGATCGCCGCGCAGGGCGAGGAGGATGCCCGCCGGCTGCGCGAACTCGGCGCAGCGAACGTCGAGGTATTCGGCAACCTGAAGTTCGACATCACGCCGCCCGAGGCGCAGCTCGCGATGGGCCGCGCGTTCCGCGCGCGCGTGGGCGAGCGGCCGGTGTTCCTCTGCGCGAGCACGCGCGAGGGCGAGGAGGCGCTGATCCTCGACGCCTGGCCGAGGCGGCAACATGCCCTGCTCGTCATCGTGCCGCGTCATCCGCAGCGCTTCGCCGATGTCGCGGCGCTCGTCGCGGCCCGGGGATTCACGATGCAGCAGCGCTCGGACGAGGCGCCGGTCGCGCCGGAGACTGAAGTCTGGCTCGGCGACAGCATGGGCGAGATGTTCGCCTACTACGCGGCGGCCGACGTCGCCTTCGTCGGCGGCAGCCTGCTCGACTACGGCTGCCAGAACCTCATCGAGCCCGCGGGCGTCGGCACGCCCGTGCTGATCGGCCCCTCGACCTTCAACTTCGCCGAGGCCGCGCGCGCGGCGATCGCGGCCGGGGCGGCGGTGCAGGTCGCCGACGCGCCGGCGCTCGTGCGCGAGGCTTTCGCGCTCCTCGCCGATTCCGGCCGGCGTATGACGATGGCTGAGTCTGGCCGCGCCTTCACGGCGCGGCACCGCGGCGCCACCGACCGGACGATGGCGTTGATCGAGCGCGTTATTGCAGCAGCGCGTTGATCGCTTCGAGGTCGGACTCGGCGAGATTGCCCGCCGCCTGCTTGAGCTTGAGCTGCGCCATCAGCGTGTCGAGGCGCGCCTTCATGAGCTTCTGGCGGGTATCGTAGAGCTGGCTCTGGGCATTGAGCACATCGATGTTGATGCGCACGCCGACGTCATAGCCGAGCTTGTTCGATTCGAGCGCCGACTGCGACGAGGTCACCGCCGCCTCGTAGGCCTTGACCTGCGACAGGCCCGAGGTAACGCCGAGATAGGCCTGGCGCGCGCCCTGTGCCGCCTGGCGGCGCGCGTTGTCGAGATCGGCGCGCGCCTTGTCGCGCAGGGCGACGGCCTCGCGGTCCTTCGAGGCGACGGCACCGCCGGCGAAGAGCGGCACGGCCAGTTGCAGGCCGATCGTCGAGCTCTTGGTGTCGACGCCCGAGGCCGTGGTCGTGCTGAAGCCCGTGCCGCTGCGGCCGTAGGTGGCGACGAGATCGAGCGTCGGATAGTGACCGGCGCGCTGGCGGCCGATCTCCTGCTCGGCGAGTTCGAGCGCGCCCCTCGCCTGTGCCACCGCGAGGCTGTTGGCTTCGGCGGCGGCTGCCCACTGGCCGAGGTCGTCGGGCTGCGGCCGGCCGATCTGCACGCCGGGCTTCAAGGTCTTGAGCGCGTCCGGCTCCTTGCCGATGAGAACCGACAGCGCGTGGCGCTTGACGGCGAGATCGTTCCGCGCCGCGAGTTCGGCCGCGATGGCGAGGTCGTAACGCGCCTGCGCCTCGTGGGTGTCGGTGATCGTCGTCGTGCCGACCTCGAAATTGCGCTTGGCCGCGGCGAGCTGCTCCGAGATGGCCTGCTTCTGCGCTTCGGCGGTGGCCAGCGTCTCCTGTGCCAGCAGGACGTCGAAGTAGGCCTGGGCGACGCGCACCATCAGGTCCTGCCGCGCCGCCTCGAACTGCGCCTCGGCGACGCCGGCGGCGATCTCGCCCTGCTTGTAGGCCGTCCAGTTCTGCCAGCGGAAGAGCGGCTGGGTCAGGTTGACCGTCCAGCCGTTGCTGTTGTACTGCGGGCTTCGCGTCACGGGCGGATTGGAACGGGTCGTCGTCTCCAGGTCGTTCCAGGTCGTGTTCGCCGTGAGCCCGATCACCGGCAGCAGGCCGGCGCGGCCCTGGGGCAGTTTCTCGCGCCCGGCATCGAGCGCCGCGCGCGCGGCCGCGAACGGCGCATCGTAGGCCGCCGCATCGCGATAGACCGAAAGGAGGTCGGCCCCGTGGGCCAGGCCACCGAACGTGGCAAACGAAAGGCCGGAAATCAGCAGGGAGATCGTTTTCTTCATGAGCGGCTCCGGTGAGCGTTCAGTGTTTCAGTAGGTCGGGGTGGAAGGATCGGCATCGCGGGACCACGCCGCCATGCCGCCGTAGAGGTTGTAAAGATTGCTGAAACCGTGGTGCTCGAGGAAGAGGCAGACCTGGTAGCTGCGCGCGCCATGATGGCAGATGACGACGGTTTCCGCGTCGCGCTTGAGCTCGTGCATGCGCGCGGGGATCGAGCGCATCGGCATGAGCTTCGCGCCGGGGACGCGGCAGACATCGAACTCCCAAGGCTCGCGCACGTCGATCAGCACGGGCTTTTCCCGCGCCGGATCGTCGAGCCACTCCTTGAGCTGGACAGCGGTCAGTTGCTTCATCGACGGGACACTAACAGTCGGCCGGCATTGGCGGTCCGGGCAAGTGGTTGGGAAAGTGAATGCAATTCTAATTCCTCCCGGCCTGGACCGGCTCGCGCACCCGGTACCAGGCGGCGTAGAGCGCCGGCAGGAACAGCAGGGTCAGCAC
>CAZGYD010000144.1:0-1213 GCA_964530115.1 uncultured Rhodocyclaceae bacterium
AAGGGCGAAACGGAGCACGGCAGGGCGAGCCTGCCGGCGACCGCCCTACGGAGCGCCACCCCGACGACCGAGACGGGGGCAGAAAGTGGGAGATGGCGGGACGGCAGGGAAGGGAGAAAAGGGCAAACAGGGACGGAAACGGCCTAACGTTAAAGCTAAGGGGCGCGAGCCTGGCCAGCAGGCGAAGCGTCCCTCTGGAGCGCAATGTTAGGCGATGACGCCCGCAAGGGCGCCAAGGCCCGAAACCCCCACGCGGCGCGGAGAGGGACTGCGGCGGACGAGGAACCCGAAACCCTGCGAGCCCGCGACGGGGCCGAAGGGCGAAACGAAGCACGGCAGGGCGAGACTGCCGACGACCGCTCCACGGAGCGCCACCCCGACGACCGAGACGGAGCCCGAAAGTCGGCGCTGGCGAGACGGCACGGAGGAGCGAAAAGGGCAAGCATGGACGGAAACGGCCTAACGTGGAGGTCACCGGACGCTGCGCGGCTTTATCGCGCAGCGTCCGGTGGACCGCAGGGTTAGGCAACGGTGGCGGTCACCTTTCACGACTTAGCCTGCGATCCAGGTAAGGGCGTGCTGCGCTGTATAAGGCCAACACAACAAACACTCCTAACCAAGTTGCGAAGAACAGTTCAAGCGCGGGGCGCAACGTGTGCGGGCTCGAACTGGCGAAGTTAACTGCGACGGAAACCAAGAATGGTGCGGGCCAGGCGAATCCTTCAGTGCCAATTGCTGCTGGCGCTAGCAGGCATGCATAGCGATGAACCTTGGCGAGAAATTTTGGAAAGGCGTACTTCACCGAATTTCCCGCAAGGGACAAAAGGAATAAGACGATCACAACGACAGCAATTTCCTTTAGCGTAGAACTCGACATAGCCGCAAACTGGGCTTCGATTGGTTTGCACGCAATAGCTGGACACCGAGGAAGAAACGCAAGTGCAACAACAAGAACTAAGGGCAGGACGAAGAGATAGACTGCCACCAGCGAGACCCCGATAAATAGCTTCTTTAGCCCTTCAGCGGAGGATAGCGACTCGGCAGGACCAAGAGGCGGCGCGGTGCGCTCGCACCGTCGACACACTTCGGTGTGCGGTGGGTTTGACTCTCCACAGCTTGGACAATCCCAAAATCTATCGGGCATGGCTGAGTTGCCTAACGTCGAAGCTCAGGGGCGCGAGCCTGCGCAGCAGGCGAAGCGTCCCTCTGGAGC
>CAZGYD010000145.1:0-1343 GCA_964530115.1 uncultured Rhodocyclaceae bacterium
GGTTCTTTTGCCGAAGGGTGTAATCCAATTCGGCGGCGAGGGGCAGTTCGCCCAGAAAGTTGCGGAGGGAGGTTTTGTTCAACATAATTTTAGCCACAGAGTTCACAGAGAAGCGCAGAGATTCTTTTTTTAAATCTCAGAGAACTTTGTGGTCTCTGTGGCAAGGGCTTTGAGTTAATCGAGTTTCTCGATCTTCCAATTCAAGCGCGGGCGGATGGGACCCTGGCGCACTTCGGGCCATTGGGTGCCGGGCGCGCCGGAAATATCCACGTTGAACGAGAGCGCGTTCTCATCCATGAAGTAACGCTTCACGCCGAACGAACTGGCATTGACGCCCAGCGAGTAACGCCCCTCGTTGAAAAAATCGGCAGGGATTTCACAGCGGCTGATATAGCGTCCCGCCTGACGCGCGCCGAATTGTTCGTATTGCCGCGCGTCGTCGGTGTCGAAAGAGGTGAAGACGTATTCGCCGCGCATGGTGCTGAGATAGATGCCCACACGCAGGGCGGTGATGGGCGCATCGAGTTGATATTCCCATTCGACAGTGAGCGGCTCGGTGGAGCGGACGGTATCCACGATGTTCCCGCTTCGGTCTTTAATTCGGATTGCCACCGGTCTAAAGGGCTGGCTCGCCGCCGGAACCTCATCCGCCTCCCAAACCCGCTGACCCGATTCCGCCTGCCCCGAGGAGAGATAGAAGTCCACGGCTTCGGCGGTGGGGGCGCGTTTGATGAGTTGTCCCTTTTTGAGGACGATTGCCTCCTGCGTGAGGCGCAGGATGGCAGACATGTTGTGGCTGACGAAGAGAACCGTGCGCCCCTGCTGCGCCACGTCGCTCATTTTGCCGAGACACTTGCGCTGAAATTCGGCGTCGCCCACCGCGAGGACTTCATCCACGACGAGGATTTCGGGTTCGAGGTGCGCGGCGACGGCAAAGGCAAGCCGCAGGTACATGCCGGAGGAGTAGCGTTTGACGGGCGTGTCAATGAATTGACCGACCTCGGAGAACTCGACGATTTCGTCGAATTTGCTGTCAATTTCGGCGCGCTTCATGCCGAGGATGGCGCCGTTCATGTAGATGTTCTCGCGTCCCGTCAGTTCGGGGTGAAAGCCGGTACCCACTTCGAGCAGCGAGCCGACACGTCCGCGCACGGTGACGGTCCCTTTGGTGGGTTCGGTGACGCGCGAGAGAATCTTGAGCCGGGTGCTTTTCCCCGCGCCGTTGCGCCCGACGATGCCCAGCACCTTGCCTTCTTCGAGGTCGAAGGAAACGTCCTTGAGCGCCCAAATGGTGGAGGTGGCGGCTGTGCCGCGCATGCCCTGTCCGCGCAGGGCGCGATAGA
>CAZGYD010000146.1:0-1016 GCA_964530115.1 uncultured Rhodocyclaceae bacterium
GCATCCGAGGCGTTCGAGATCAGCTCGCGCAGGAAGATCTCGCGGTTGGAATAGAGGGAATGGATCATCAGGTGAAGCAGCTGCTTCACCTCGGCCTGGAAGCCCAGGGTCTCCTTGGTGGTCGTGTCAGCGGTCATGAAAGCCTCCGGAATCGAACGGGCCAAGAAATGGGGCCGCGGCTCCGGATTTCAAGCCCCGGTCACGAATAGCGGATTTCCAGCACCTCCAGCTCGCGCCAGCCGGACGGGCTCTGGAACCGCACCACGTCGCCCTCGCGCGCCTTCATCAGCGCCCGCGCAAGCGGCGAGATCCAGCTGATCAGGCCGCGGCCGGGGTCGGCCTCGTCGACGCCGACGATCTGGTAGGTCGCCTCGGTCTCGCCGTCGTCGACGGTCACCGTGGCGCCGAAGAACACCTGATCGACGTTGTGCTGGTCGCGCGGATCGACGACCACGGCGCTCTCGATCCGCTTGGTCAGATAGCGGATGCGCCGGTCGATCTCTCGCAGCCGCTTCTTGCCGTAGATGTAGTCGCCGTTTTCGGAACGGTCGCCGTTGCTCGCCGCCCAGGCGACCACCTTGACCAGTTCCGGTCGCTCGACCTTGACCAGATGCGCGAGTTCGTCGAGCAGGCGGCGGTGGCCGCGCACGGTCATGTAATTGCGCGTGCCGGCCGGCAGCGGCGCGGCCTCGGGACCGTCGTCCTCGTCCTCTTCGTTTTCCCTGACGAACGCCTTGTTCATGCCTACAATGGATGCAACCGTGGCGCGCGATGCTAACCGATCGCGGCTCGCGGCGCCAGGACGGCGGTGTGATCTGTCGGCCGGTCTATGACTAAAGTTAGTCCGACGACAGCCGATAAGCAAACACTAATAATAAACCCAGATTGTCCATTAGCGATTCTGCAGCGCATGAATGACAGGCGGAGCCGAAGCGTTGGCCCAGAGTCCGGCGAACCAGGCGCGTTTTCGGCGGGGTACGGACAGCATCAGGCGGTTCTGGCTGGCGTCCTGGTGC
>CAZGYD010000147.1:0-1955 GCA_964530115.1 uncultured Rhodocyclaceae bacterium
TCCTTCATTTGTTTCGTGGTGTTATTCCGCGCTTCCTGGGGCCGATATCTGGTCCGAAGAAACGTGGCGAGCGTGCAATCCTGCGCTTGGCATTTATCGTTCAATTGAAGAGTTTCGCGAATACGCGACACGTGCCAGGGCCCTTCCGTCCATGGAGCCAAGTTTCCGGAACCTCTACCTTAATCAACGGGTTAACGTCACGTCGTCGTGGGTGTCTCGCGATGTTTGGGTTGCCTGTTCTGAGCCGCCCGATGATGCTGTGCTGCGTGAGGGGCCGTGCATTGCTGCGATGGATCTATCATCCAGCCGCGATTTATCCGCCCTGGTGCTTGCCCGCGAAGTAGAAGGCGTTTGGCACGTTAAAACGTGGGTATGGGTTCCCGCTGCCGGGTTGCGTGAGCGGGAGCGGATCGAGCGTGTGCCCTATCGGGCATGGGCCGACGCCGGTGTGATTGAGACTACACCTGGGCGGGTGTTGGATTATCGGACGATCGCTCAGAAAGTGTTTGATATATTCGAGAAGTATTCTGTGTCGGTTTTCCGGTATGACCGATGGCGGATTGATTACCTGCGCCGCGAGTTGGAGGATTTGGGGGCCAGGTTTTGGGAGTGGGGAAAAGATTCGTTCGACCCGGCGGCAATCTGCCTCCAGGTGCATGGGCAGGGGTACAAGGACATGAGTCCGGCGGTTGAACAGCTGGAAGCGCTACTCGTGGATAGGAAGCTACGCCATGGTGGGCATCCGTTGCTCACGTACGGCGCGGCGAGCGCTAAGATTGAGACCGACGCTGCCGGAAATCGTAAGCTGTCCAAGAAGCGGTCATCCGGGCGGATTGACGCGATAATAGCTCTGGCGATGGCGGTATCGCCAATCGGGAGACGTGTTGACACTAGACCGAGCATCTATGAACTGGGGGATGTATGGGCTTGATTGAGCGCCTGCGCCGGCTGTTGGCTTCTGAAGATCCTCGCAAGCCCTTGATTGTGGAGGAGGACTCGATCTTTTCTCCCGTCAACGCGGCATCCAAGCTCGTTGCGGTGCAAGCTTCTGCTGTCTGGCGGTGCGTAAGTCTGATCTCAGGGACGGTAGCGAGTCTGCCGTGTCATGTTTATGAGCGCGCCCCTGGAGCACGTCGACGTGCGGAACGGCATCCGGTGTTTCGATTGCTCCACGATGTTCCATCGCCGCGGCATACGCCGTACACCTTTTTCGAGTTCCTTATGTTGAGCCTTTTGCTAGATGGTAATGCTTATGCAGTCATCAGATGGCGTGGCGATGGCAATCCTGGCGAGCTGGTGCCGGTTCCGGCGTCTGCTGTAAGCGTGGATATAGTAGGTGAAGAGGTACTATATAGTATTCAGACAGATACTGGCCAGGTGCGCCTGCCGGCATCGTCTGTAATCCATATCCCCGGCCTTGGGTTTGACGGAGTCAAAGGGCTTAGCGTTATCAGTGCTGTTGCTCGCTCTTCTGTTGGGCTGAGCCTGTCGCTGCAGCAGGTAGTCGAAGGGATGGCGCTTAAGGGTGTCCGTCCCAGCGGGGTGGTAGAAGTTGACGCGGCGTTATCTCCTGAAGCCATGCGCCGGCTGCGTCAGCAGTTCGAGGCGTTGCATTCCGGGCCTAACGGAGCGGGCCGAGCGATTTTCCTTGATAAGGGCATGGCCTGGAAATCCATCCAGATCTCGCCTGTTGATGCGCAGATCCTAGAGACCAGGCGGTTTCAGGTTGTTGATATATGCCGGATTTTCGGCGTCCCCCCGCACATGGTCGGGGAGACCGAGAAGTCCACGTCTTGGGGTTCCGGTATCGACCAGCAAACGATTGGGTTTGTGCGGGTCCCCGTCAGGCCGTTGTTGGTCAGGATCGAGCAGGGATTGACGCGATCGCTTCTTAGGCCGCCGTCTTACTTCCCGTTTTTCCTCGTGGGCTCTTGCCGTATTCACATCTTCCGCTC